>JBAXOU010000081.1:0-13037 GCA_037133115.1 Planctomycetota bacterium
CTCGTGGCGGCGCCTGGCCCGTAGTCGCTGATCCGGCCCGCGAAGTTCGTGGTGCCCGTGCCGTAGAAGTTGAAACTCTTGGCGGTGGCCCCGGTCACGGCGACATCGCTCACGAATGTCAGCACGCCGGTGCCGTTGTTCTCGATGGCGGCGACGCCCGTGGTTGCCGTGGCGATGAGATTGATCACCTTGTCGGTGGTCTCGTTCGCGGTGCCCGTCCAGGTCAGCATCGCGAAGCCATTGCTACCGCCCAGTCCGATCGTGCCGGAGGTGCCGAGGGGGCTGTTCGATCCAGTGAGGCCGATCCGCGGCACGGACACGTCATAGGTCCGCCCGGACGTGTTGCCCTGGATCGAAAGGCCGCCGCTGAAGGAGTTGGCCGTGTTGGAGAGGATCACGGCGCCGTTGCCTGATCCGGCGATGTTGACGGCGAGTCTGCTTCCGTCGGCGTTGTCCGAGACAACGCCAGCCACCGAGAAGACGTCGGTGTTGCTGCCCGAGGTGTTGAAGACAATCTTACGGTCACCGCCGGTGCCCGACGTGATCGCCCCCATGCCGAAGGTCGTGGTGCCAGAGTTGACCGGATTCATGTAGATCGTCGCACCGCCGGTTCCGCCCACGATGATCGTCCGGTCAGTCGTGCCACTCGCGGTCGGTGTCAGGCGGAGCGTGGCGCTGGTACCGGTCGATCCCAGGGTGATTGAGCCGGCGGAGCCCATCATGCTGTTCTGCCCCGTCATGCCGATCACCGAAGCGATCGTGCTCGAGCCCGTGTAGAGCGTGCCCTGCTGAAACCAGAATCCTCCGCTGAAACTATTGGAGGAGTTCAATCCGCCGGCGCCTGATGCGGCGTTGGCGCTGTTGTAGCCGCCGGTGCCGCTCGATTTGAGCGCCAGCATTCCCGTGCCGCTCACGACGCCGTTCACGTTGTAGAACGTGGTGTTGGAGTTGTTGTTCGAGACGAGCAGCACTCCAGTATTCACGACCAGAGCGTTGTTGATCTGGACAGTCGGCTTGGTGCCGGCCGGATTGATCAGAAACGTCGCCGTGCCACTGGTGGAACTGAACGCGAGCGCATTGCCCGAGATCGCGTACGTCGAGCCGGTCGTACCGGTGACCGTGACGGTCGCGCCAGTGAGTGCAAACGTCCCGGAGATGTCGTTATTGGAAACCGTGGCGGCGCTGACGGCCTGCGTCCCGGTGAACAGCAGGGACGTCGTCGGGGCACTCACCGGAACCGCGTTCCAGTCGGTGCCTGCTGACCACTGCGTCGTACCGCCGTTGACGTTCGAGTAGGTGTAGGTGGCCGCAGCGGCGGGATGAGCCGCCAGCCAGCCGCCGACCGCGAGGATCAGGCACGGCACCAGGTCGAAAAACCGCGTCCCGAAGGGGCGGCGAGCAACTGTCCGGTAATGGCAAAAAGAGTGGCTCATCGAAAAACGATCCTGAGGTGGTTCCGGTGGAAAAGCGGGTCTGAGTCCGTGTGCGAAACGGCCCTCCCCTCCCACCAGTCTTATCGAAAACTCGTGGAATACGACCATTGGCCAGGTGGCCAGAGCCTCGGCAGACCTGGTCAAGCGGCCGAAACAGGCTCCGAACCGCCGGTTCCGTCGAGTTCGGTGTCGTAATCCCTCTTAAATGCCTGCGCTCGCACGGTTGTGCCGCCGCCAGGTCGGCTCTCGATCGACAGCTGGCCGTTGAGTCGTTCCATCCGCTCTCGCATACCCTGAAGCCCAAAATGGCCCTGGGCGGGGCCCGCCGCAGTGCCGCGGTCAAAGCCGCGGCCGTTGTCCCGCACCTCCGCGGTGATCGAACCAGTCGCCGCATCAAACACCACCGAAACATCGATGGTCTCCGCCTGGGCGTGGTGCATGGCGTTGTGAATCGCCTCCTGGATCACGAGCAGGAGGTTGCCGGCCACGAAGTTGGGCACGTCGAAGGGCGTTCCGTCGACTCGAGCCGTGAGCTGCTCGCGGCGCTGCTTGCTCAGGTGCGATGTCAGCGATTCGAGCGACTCCCGAAACGAGTGGCCGACCAGAGGCATCGTGCGGAGCGCCCATACGGAACCCCGCAGCTCCTGGGCCGCGTGGTCGACCATCCGCTGGGCCACATCAAGCGGCTCCGCGATGTCGACCGGCGCTCGGCGGCCGCGCGAGCGGCATGCCGCCAGTTGAAAATGGATACCCGTGAGGGTTTGCAGGAGCGTGTCGTGGAGATTCGCAGCCAGACGGTTTCGTTCACGAAGCGCCGCCTGAAACTCCACGGCGGCGTCGCGTCGGGTGCTGATCTCGCGGGCGAGTTGCTGGGCCTTGGCGGCCACCTCCCTGCGAAGGAGCCAGACCCATGCCAGGGAACCAGCGAGCACCGCCAGCACGCCGGCGAGCAACGCGGCCAGCCGACCCGGTGTCCACCACGACGGCGTGCGGATCACGCGCACGTCGGCCGCCGTCCGCAGCAGCAATGCAAGCTGCTGCACCACCGGGTCGCTGGCGACCGATCGCAGCCCCTCGTCCCCGAGCAGTTGAACCTCCATCACGCCTGTGACCTCCAACTCGCTGCCGGTCTGCAGCCTGCCGAGCGCGGCCAACGCCTCGCCGTCGAACGAGGCCGACAGGGTGGACAGCCCGCACGACAGCACGAGCCGCCCTGTGCCCGGCTTCACCTCATTTACCTCGATGAGTCTCGCGGGAAAGGTGACGAGGCAGCCGTCGAAGTTGCTCGGATCGGCGATGACGCCCCGGCGGCGTGCCTCCGTATTGAGTGTTGCAACCTCGTCGGGCGTGATCTGTCGCGGCTCGGGTACGATCCCCGTTCCGATCTTGCGAACGGTGGCCTCGGTGATGCCCGCGGTCTGGCGGCTCATCTCGATGAAGCCGGCCACTCCGACCCGGTCACCGACTGAGAGCGTGCCCGAAGAGACGGCCTGCACGCGGATTCCGGTCAGCCCCTCCTGCAGATAAAACCGCCGCCCGGGTAGGGCGCAGGTCACGACGCCCTCGGTCTGCATGCGGTGTCCCGTCTGTGGCTCGATACGGAAGCGGCCGACTTCATCCAGCGGAACGAGCGGCGCATCGAACGGGTCGGCGCTGGGCCGCTCGACGACCGTGATGTCGTCCGGCCTCGCGATCCAGAGTTGAGGATGGAGAAACTCGCCGCGGGTGTTGCGAATCGCCCCCACCACCCCGACCATCCGCACCGTGGAATCGACGAGTTCGCGGCGGCCCATGCCGCGGAGCAGTTTCGGCATCTGCACGACCATTCGCCGCCCAGCCACCTCGACCACGAGGCTCGCGACCTGCCGGCCCTGATCGGCGCGGTACCCCTGCACGACCCCCGTGAGTTCGACGCGGCGACAGTTGTCACCGCCGATGAACAGCCGCATGACATCGCCCTGAAGCGGCTGGGGGAGCGGCACATCGCCAAGAACCCGCAGATCTCGCGCGAGGAGCAGCGGAGCGAAGCCGCCTCGGTCGAGCAGGCCGCGGACCTCGACTTCGTGGCCGCACTTCAGTGCGGACCGCAGGGACGCGTCGGCGATGTCGGCCGCGGTCACCCAGATGCCCCCCGTGGCATCTTGGACGGCGAAGTCCACGCGGTCGGGCACGGCCAGGGTGACCACGCCCTGAATGCAGATCTCAGGCCGCTCGCTCCCCAGGGAATGCATGCGCGAGAGCACGCTGGCGACGTCGGTCGGCCCGACGTCCGACTCATTCGCCGCCACAGCGCTCCCCGCGGCACCGCAGGCTGCGGTCAGCAGCAGAGCATGCAGCATCCGATGTCGCCGGCCGCCATTCATGCCGTGTCGCCCACCCGCCTTCAGGAGCAGGCACGACACGCTTCCGTCACGGGGTCGCACCTGGACCCACTATGGGGCCACCCGCCGATGTGGTCAAACCCGGGGGCACGGCCCACGGCTCCGGCAGGGAGACAACGATGTCCTCTGCCCAGAGCCTGAGAAGTCCACCGTTCGCGCCGAGCCGCTCCCACGGCCCTGCCTCACCGGCTTCCGCGCTGCCAGACGCCCGACGCACTGCCGCGGGATCGCAACCCGGCTTGACCGCGAGCATCCCCGTACGCCGATCGAGCGAGCAGTCGAATCCGTCAGCCACGACGCTGTGGTGGTCGCAGTGCTGGCCCCCATTGTGGCCCTGCCAATACTCCTGCCACTCGCTGAAGGTGAGCCGGCCCGCTCCGGCCACGGCGAACGGGTGGTCGTCGCCGCCCACCACGGCATACGCGTTGCCGTCGAATCGGCGGGCCTCGCTCCGCCACCGTCCCGGCGGCACGACCGCCACGAGCGTCGTCCCGGCGATGATGTTGCCAAACAGCTCGATCGGGCCCGACGTCCAGTCGCCGGGCCGTTTCGGATCGTGGGCATTCTTCACGGCCGTGCCTGAAAGCGACACAATCAAATTGTCGACCACGCGCACCCCGCCCGACTCCCGAAAAGCGACTCCTACGGCGTTGTCGATGATCACGTTTCGGGCCGCAACGGCGTCTCGCCCACGACCGATCTCGACGTCCAGGCCGGTGTGGTGACCGACGATCACGTTCGCCTCGATTCGCGTTCGATGACCGGCACCCTGGTCGAACCAGAGGCCGGCGCAGGCATGGTTGTCGACGATCAGATTGGCCTCGATCAGCGAGTCGTGCGGCGAGTGGAGCTTGATGCCGCCGCTTTCCCACCGCTTCTTGCCGTAGAACCGCAGAAGGTTGTTGCCGACCACGACATTTCGCCGCAGGACGAGTCCGCGGGCCAGATAGCCGGCGGTGCCCGCGCCGCCGTTGTGGGCGATCAGGTTGTCCTCGACGACGTGGTGGCCGGCGGATGGGGGCCTCGCGCGGCCCCCGTGCTCGAGATCGGCCTTGGGATGACCCTCAACGCCGAGGTCGAGGCCGACACCCTGTGCGAGCCGCACGATGTTGTCGCGAATCGTCCAGTGGTGGCCACTTCGGGTGCCGAGGGCGCCAGCCTGCTGCCACTGCGGATTCGCCTGCACCCAGAAATCGGTCGGATACTGGTTGCCGCAGTGTTCCATCACGAAGCCTTCGACGTGAATGTGACCCAAGCCGCGGTCGTGCGGTGCGAAGATCCTGCGGCGGGTGGTGATCTCGACCGCGCGGCCCTGCGGACCACCTGTCGGGAACCGTAGGTAGAGCCGGTGTGCGCTGGAGTCGTAAAACCAGGTGCCGGCCGCGTCGTTCAGTTCGGCACGGGTTGGCACCTGTCGGTACATCGCGCCATCGACGAACACCTGGCCGAGCGTGTACACGATCGCCGGGTCGGCGGCCGCATTGCCACCGCGCTCGCCGCGGCGATGTCGCTCGTGCTCGGGGAACCCCTCACGCCCCCACGGGGTCGAGGCGAGGGGGATCGAAAACGGGTTGGCGCCGTCGACGTGGGACGTGTCGGTGAACAGATCATCCGCGACCGCCCCTGACCAGATCTGCTCGCCGTGTGGCTCCCAGGTCGGCTCCCATACGTCGGAGCCCTTGAGGACAGCTGCGTGCCGCACCTTCGAGCGAAACACGATCGGTCGCGCCGCCTCTCCGCCCCGTGGCGGTGCCACCCGTTCGCGGTAGACGCCGGGCTGCACGAGCACAATATCGCCCGCCCGGGCCTCCTCGGCCGCCCGCTGGATCGTGCGAAACGGATGCGACTCGTCTCCTGCGGCCTTATCGCTTCCCTCCGGCGACACGTGAAGCGTCGAGCCGCCCGCTGACCGCCCTGAAACAGAAACGCCTGCCATGGCGAACGCGGCGAGGCTCACGATCCGCAGGAGGCTGCTGGCCGTCGCACGCCGATGTCTCAAGCTGCCGCGTTTCAACACCTGAAAAACCCGAGCGAGTCCGCTGCACCATCAGGACCGGTTCCGCAACACCTCTGCACACCCACTCCACCCTGCTTCGCCGCCCATTTCCATTGGCCGGCTGGCCAATATGCGATACTGGCGATGTGGAGGACACTGACAATGAAAGCCGTTTCCGTCAGCAGATCTCGCGCCGCCATGGCCCACGCCCCACGCATCCGTCTCCTGCTGGTGGACGATCATCCGCTCATGCGGGCCGGACTTGCAAACCTTCTCCAGACGGAGCCGGACTTCCTGGTCGTCGCCCAAGCCGATGACGGCGAGACGGCGATTGACTTGTATCGCACGCACAAGCCCGATGTGTGCCTGCTCGACGTGACGATGCACGGCATCGACGGTATCGAAACACTGCGGCGTTTGCGACACTTCGATCCCGCAGCGTGCGTGTTGATGCTCACGTCATCCGAAGCGCCCGAGGACATCGCCCAATCGATGAAGGCAGGTGCCTGCGGGTACGTCACGAAGACCGTGCGGCATGAGGAACTGGTCAAAGCGATTCACGACGTGCACCAGGGGCGGCGGGCTGTGTCGGCCGACGTCGCTGAGCATCTCGCCGCGCCTGCCCGTTCGTCTTCGCTGTCGCCGCGAGAAATCGAAGTGCTCGGATTGATGCGCGAAGGGTTCACCAACAACGAGATCGGTCGTCTGTTGGGAATCTCGACCCGGACGGCCAAGGCGCACGTCGCGGCGGTGATCGAGAAGATCGGGGTCGGCGACCGCACGCAGGCCGTGGCCCGGGCGTTTGACCTTGGGCTCCTGCGGGCCGTTCCCGCTCGGTCAGTGGCTCGCAAGGGCCGCTGAGGGCGGTGGCAGGTGCCAGGATGTCGGCCGCGAGATCAGACGGTCGACTTCCTCTGCTGGGCGGGCGACGGCAGGTAGTTCCCCGACTCGTAGAGCCCTCCGCCCATGAGGTCTGCGGCGTCGAGGACGTCGACGAAGCCGTCGTCGTTGAAATCCCCATCCATCCACGAGGCGGCAACACCGGCGTCGTACACGCCCGAACTGATAAAGTTAGCAGCGTCAAGCACGTCCACCACGCCGTCAAGGTTGGTGTCGCCGGGTGCGGCGAAGGCGAACGTCAACGGTGCGCTCCCATCGTCCAGCCAGCCGACGGTGCGGAGTGTGCCGGCGGCCACGTCCACGGCGGCGACCGATGAGACGATTCCGGAACTACCGTTCCAACTGCCATCGTGACGGCCGACGGTCAGCCGCTGTCGGAACGTCGCGAGGGCAAGCCCGCCAGCCGCGACACTGACGCCTCCCGCACCGACATCGAGCAGTCCGAGCGCATCAAGCGAAAGTGCCGTGAGGGACATCCGGTCGGTGCCGATGTCGAGTCGCGCCGTAGCGCCGGCCCTCACCGCCAGCGATCCCACACCGAGGGCACTTGCATGGCGAATGACGAGTGTGCCTGCCTCGACCACCGTGCCGCCGGTAAACGAGGCGGCGACGGTGAGCACCAGCGTGCCCGCACCACGTTTGACGACCTGTGCTGAGCCGGTGCGAACCGTCGTATCGATGAGTGTCTGCCCTGCGGCGACGGTGATGCTCGTGTCGAGCGTCCAAGAGATAGTGGCGTTTTGACTCAGCGTCCGTCCGGCGGCGTCTACAACGCCCGCGCCGGTCGCCGTGAAGGTGAGCACATAGCTGCCGTCCGTCGCGGTCGCCGCGGTGAGGTTGGCCAGCGTGTATCGCTGGCTGTCGGTCGTTGTGAGCGTGGCGTTGGCGAGCGATACCAAAGTGCCGCCCCTCGTCAGCGTCAGATCACCGAGCCCGAATCCAGTGACCGGCTTGGAGAACGTGATCGCCACGCTGCCGACTGGCGTGGAAGAGGTGCCGGGCGATGAGGGTGTCATCACGGTGGTCGCAGCGGACGCCGTGGCCACGAACGAGGCGGAGTTAAAAAACACGGCCCCGGTCGTGCCTCCGATGTCGGCCACATTCGAGGCGGCATACTGCTGAGCGCAGTAGTTCTCCGTGCCCACACTCTGGGCGTCGAGCCCCTTCGCAGTGGAATGGGTCAGCGTGTTGTTGAAGGCGAAGTTGTGGCTGGTTTCCAGCCCAGTGGCCGCCCCGAAGCGGATTCCCCGCTGATTGGCGTCGCAGACGTTCGCGACGAGGCTGTTGCGGATCGTGGTACCCGTCGCGGACGAGTAGAGATTGATGCCGATCTCGTTGGAACTGCAGGTGTTGGCGAAGACCGTGTTCTGGCTCGCCCCCTCCTCGACGAAGACACCATAGCGGACGTTTCCGCGGGAGGTGTTGGCGTACGCGAGCGAGTTGGACGTGGTGACATCGAAGTCGATGCCATCCATGTTGCAGTTGGCGATCGTGTTGCCCGCGAAAATGTAGCCGCCGGTGCTGCTGGCGGAGTTGCCCTTCGTCCAGATCCCGCGGGCGGCTCCGCCGTCGATTGAGGTGCCCGCGACGATGCAGGGGGTGGTGCATCCGCTGAAGGCGATCACGTCGGAGTTCGTCACGCGGCTGGCCTTGGCGCCGAAGTTCCGCAGGATGACCTGCTCGACCACCACGCGGGAGCAGTTTTCGAAAGACAGGCCGCTGCGGCCCGTCGTGCCACCGCCGTCGATCGCGCCCCCCGACACGGAGATGAACCCATCGCCTGATGCCGAGAACGCCGTGACGCCCGCTGCCAGGGCGATCGTGCCGTCGATCAGCACGCAGGTCCGCGATCCGAGCACGCACGTGGCGTCGCCAGTGATCCGCGTGGCGGTGAGGTGGAGCACGATCACGGCGGTGGCGTTGGCGGCGCGGGCCGCGTCGTAGGCCGCCTGCACGCCGGAGAGCGTGGTGGCGGCAGTGACCACGTCCACCCGGCCGGCCGTCGACATCACCGCCTGAGTGTGTGGGTTGGCCGCCGTCGGCGGGTGGAAGATCTCCTGGCCGGAGCCGGTGAGGGCCGGGCCGGTCGAGATGATCCGGTTGGCCCCCGAACCGCTTGCGATCGAGAGCGGCGTGGTCACGTCGGCGGCAAACGTGTTGCCGTAGAGCACATTGGCCTGACCCGCCATGGAAAAGCCGGTGGCCCCGGTGCGGATGTCGTTGTTGACGAAGAAATTGTAGGTGCTGGAGGTGGTTGTGCCGGCGTTGGCGATGCCCACCGCGTTGGCCACACAGAGGCTGCCGACGACCTTGCAGCGGGTCGTGGCGGAAAGCGCAATGCCGGCGGTGGTGTTGAAACTCGCCCGGTTGTTGGCAATCAGGGAATCGGCGCTCGCCTCCAGATAGAAGCCCCTGGCGTTGCCGTAGGCCGAGACGTCGAGGACCACGGCTTGGGTGGCATCGACGATGTGAATGCCCGCCCCCACAGAGTTAGCCGCCTCACAGCGGGTGACGGTGATCTCGCTGTCATAAGAGGTGCTTCCGAGGCCCTGAAGGAAGATGCCGTCCTGTCCAGCCGATTGCACCGTGACCTGATCCACGTTCACCCGGCTGACACCCGGTGCTTCGAGCCCGTGGAGCGCGGCCAAGCCGCCGTCGAGCGTGAGCCGACTCACGGCCACGTTCCGCGAGCCGGCGGAGATTCGCACCAAGCTCGTGGCCGATGCCGATGCGGTCGCCGCGATCGTGGTGCCGCTCCCTGTGAGGCAGACGTTGGATCCGAGCGTGAGCGGCGTGGTGGTGACCGTGTATCGCGTGTTGGCCTTGAGGTTGACAACGATCAGCCGCGACGCGTTGGCGGTCCGGGCTGAGTTGATCGCTGTCTGAACCGTGGCGATCGATCCGGAGGTGTCGTTGATCGTGGTGACCGTCTCGCCGCTCTGCTGCACGAACGTGGCGTTGGGCACGACATACGCCGGCGTCATCACGCCCGCATCCGTCGCGACGGTCGGGAGCAGGCCCGCCAGCATGGCGCGTTGCTCGCACGCTTCGAACTGAAGGCGATCGCGACGGCGGCGGTTCGCCACGACGCCAGAAGGAGCCCCGACGACGCGTGCCAAGCGGCGAAGCCACGAGTTCGGCGACGACATGGACGGGCCTCCAGTACCGGCTGGCGGGTGTCGAGGCGACCCCCAAACCAGCGTCCGAAAGTCTACGCACGGTCTACGCTGTTCACAGCCTCTCGGTGCGGTCCGATGGGGCAGCGGACCGGCCCGACCACCTGCCCTGCCGTCCCAGTCATCGGCTCGATCGCAGTCGCCTTGGCCAGGTGGCCAATCGATTTGCCCGATTCGTCCCTACCCATGCCCGATTCGTCACATTTCCCGGATTTGGCGTTGCGGGGCGTTCGAGCAGGCGTAGAGTGCGGGCTGTGCCGCGTTTCGGCGGCGGTCTCCATCGGGGAGGGTTCCCAGCCTTGTATTCGCTTGCTTTGCCAACTTCTGCTCGAGGTCAACGCATGAACGCTTCGTCCCTTTGGTTCCGTGGCGCCCGGATTTCCAGCCGCTCGTTCGCTCGACGGGTGGTCGCCGCCTGTGCGGCCGTCGCATGCTTCGCAGCCGTTCCCGCCCAGGCGGCGATCTACACCTACACCTCAGCAAGCGGATCGACGAACTGGTCCGCCGGCACCAACTGGGCGCCGTCGACTCCGGTGAGTTCCTCCTCGAACTCGTTGGTGTTCACCGGAACCCAAAACTTGGGCGCCCAGGTGACCTCCAACAACGATACAGGCACGTTCGTCTTGAGTGGTCTCACGTTCACCGGCCTCAGCAATGCGATCGGCGCCGCCCCGACGTACACGATTTCCGGCAACCCGCTCGACTTCACCGTCGCCAGCGGCACGGCCACGCTGGCCGTGAACCAGCCAACGGGTAGTTACACCAGGCCGAACCTCGTGATCAGTAACAACCTCGCCCTGAACGCAAAGCAGTTGCTGGTGACCCAAGGCAACTCGGCGAACTTATTCACTCTCACGGGTACGATCAGCGGAACTGGCCAACTCGCCATCAACTACGCCAGCGGCGTTACAGGCACGACCTCTCTCAACGCCAACAACAGTTTCAGCGGCGGCACCTGGATTCAGCGAGGCACGCTTTTCCTCGGCACCTCAGCCCTCGGCAACTCCGGAACCAATAGTGTCCTCGGCTCGAGCGGCACGATCACGATGGGTAGTGGCTCCGCGAGCGCGAGCGGCATCCGATACACGGGCGGCTCGATTGACACCGACAAGGGGATCCTGATCGCCGCAACCACCGGCACCGCCACGATCACCGTGGCCCCAACTGCCGACACCACGCTCACCATGTCCGGCAACGTGTCGGCCGCGAACGGCGGAGCCAAGACGATCTCCTATCAAAACAGCGGAAGCACCTTCCTTGGCAGCTACAGCGTGAGTGGCCTGATCACCGATGGCACGGATGGCAGCTCGCCGGTGAACGTCGTGTTTGGCGGCTCAGGCAAGGGCGCTCTCACGCTTTCGAACACGGCCAGTACCTTCAGCGGCGGCGTCTCGGTGCAAGGCAACACCGCCAGCCAAACCTACGAGCTGATCACCGCAAAAATCGGTACTGCCGGTGCGGCCAGCCCGCTTGGTTCGGGCACCACGATCAAGATCGGCTCGAGCGGCAACACCTCCACCAACCAGCTGACCTACACCGGCCCCGGGGAGACCACGAACAAGGTGATCGACCTTCAGGGCACTACCAACGGGGCCACGATCAACAACCTGTCCGCGACGGGAACCCTTACGTTTACGAGCAACTTCACCGCCTCGGGCGCCGGCTCGAAGCAGCTCTCGCTCACTGGCACGGCGAGCACGTTCGGCGAGATTGCCGGAAGCATCGTCGACAACAGTGCCTCCAACCAGACCTCGATCAGGAAGGGCGGCAACGCCACCTGGTACCTGTCCGGGTCAAACGGCTTCACGGGTCTGACGAACGTCAATCAGGGCACGTTGATCTTCGGCCCCAATGCTCTCACGAACTCGGGCACGATCCAGTTCTCATCCACGGGCATCCTGCAGTATGCCCCAGGCAACACGCAGGATGTGTCGGGGAAGATCCAGGTGACCGGGGCGAACGTCAACATCAACACCAATGGCAACAACGTCACGTTCGCCACCGCGTTTGGCAGCACTGCGGTTGCGACGTTCTACAAGCAGGGCCTCGGCACACTCACACTTGCCCCCGGGTCGGGGAGCAACTCCTGGACGAATGGCACGGTCGTTCAGCAGGGCGTCTTGAACTTCTCGTCGCTGGGTGCTCTCGGCAGCGGCACGATCCGCGTTTCGAGCGGCACGCTGCAGTACGGCTCGGCTGTCACGAGCGACATCTCCAGCCGGTTCACGCTCACGGCGGCCAGCAATGGCGCGATCGACACCAATGGCAACAACGTCACGTTCGCCAATCCCGTGGCGTCGACGGGCGCCGGCAACGGCGGCCTGATCAAGTCCGGGGCCGGGTCGCTCACGCTGCAGTCCTCGAGCACCTACTCGCTCGGCACGTCGCTGCTCGCCGGTTCGCTCGTGGCGGGCAACGTCGGAGCGTTCGGGAGCGGCGCGGTGACCGTCACCGCCGGCACCCTCGATCTCGGCGGCTACAACGTCGCCAACGCGATCACGATGAACGGTGGTTCGCTCTCGAATGCGTCGACCTACACCGGGGTCCTGGCGATCGGCGGCACCTCGACCGTCGGCACCGTGGCTCTCACGGGCTCGATCGGCACCGGCGCGACGGTGAACGCCGGCAGCACGCTCAACGGGACCGCCGTCCTCGCCGGGTCGATCGCCGGGGCGGGGCTGGTGGGCCCCGGCAGTTCATCGGCTGGGATCTTGTCGGCAGCGGCGGTCGATGGCTCGGCCGGATCCTCGTTCGCGTTCGAGTTCACGCAGGCCGCCCCCGACTACACGCAGGTGCTGAACAGCGGCAATGACATCCTCAAACTCACGGGCGGCTCGCCGTTCGCGTCGTCGCTGTCGAGCGGCAATGCGGTCAACATCTACTTCACGCAAGCGGCGGTCGGACTCGGTACGCTGACCGGCGGCTTTTTCACCTCAAACGCCGCTGATTTTGCATCGAGCATCTCCGGGGCGACGTTTAACTACTACGTCCAGAGCAACAGCGGCACGGTCTCGTACAACGGCCAGACCTACCAGACGCTGGCCCAGTACGACGCCTCCAAGTCGGTGACGATCTCGACGGTCGCCGCCAACGGCGGTCAGGTGATGCAGATGGTGGTGATTCCGGAGCCCTCTGCGGTGGCGATTCTTGG
>JBAXOU010000082.1:0-13035 GCA_037133115.1 Planctomycetota bacterium
CCGTCGCCGTTGACCTCGCCCGCCGCAACCGCGATGCCGCCGAAATAGGAGTCGCCAAACGGCCGCAGCCGGAACTCAGGCAGTTCGCGAAGCGTGGTGTTCTCCCCAACGCCATCGATCGTGAACACGCAAATCTCGGCGGGCCGACCCGGACCCGATCCGACGACGATCTCGTTGCCCGGCCGGCCGTCGACGTTCGCCATGGCCGGCCGCGTACCGCCGCGAAAAGCCTCCTCGAAGGCGAGCGTCTCGGCGACCACGGCGCCGGTTTCCGCCTCCACCAACTGGATCAGCGGCCTGCTCCCCGGGCCAATGTCGCTGCCGATCGCCACGAGCGAGTGTGTCAGCACCTGCCGCGGCTCGAGGGCCTCGAGCCTCAAGCGGCTCGTGGCCGCGGCTCGGCGGCGAGCAGACGATCGATCGGACGGACGACGCGCGGCCATGAAAACACCCTGACGAAAGAAGGCGGACCGACGGTCTGCCGGCCGTGCCGGCGACACCCGTCAGTACGTTTAGGGATAGCCTGAGGTTCGGCTCAGGGCAATTTCCAGGTGAACGGCCGTTATTCCAGCCGCATCGGCTCGGGCATGAACGTCAGCACCGGGATGGCGAGCACCGCCAGGCCGAGGGCCGTCCGCAGCGACCCCAGAGGCCGGCCGTCGTCGGCGATCGGCGGATGATCGACCCCCATGAGGGTCACCAGGACCAGCATCACCACCCAGTTGAACTGCCCCGTCACGATCACCGCCGCCATCGACGCGAGCAGCACGCCCCGGGCCACCCAGTTGCCGGCCTGGCCAAAGACGGCTCGGCAAATGTGACCGCCGTCGAGCTGGCTCATCGGCATCATGTTGAGCCCCGTCACGAGCAATCCCACCCAGCCGGCCATGAAGAGCGCATTGGGCGCGACCGCGGCATCGGCGGGCAGGTCGGGCCGCACCAGCGACTGCACCCAACGGGCCAGTGGCGGCATCGCGAAGGGCATTTCGGCATCCGGGCCGCCTCCGGTGAAGAGCCCAAGGGCCAACAGCGGCACCGCCACCACGAGCCCGGCGAGCGGGCCCGCCACCGCGATGTCGAAGAGCTGCCGGCGATTGGCCCGCGCTCCCTCCATGCCGATCACGGCACCGAGCGTTCCCGTGAGCAGCACCGGCACCGGGATGAAAAACGGCAGCGTGGCGGGGATGCGGTGGATCCATGCGGCGATGAAGTGGCCCGCCTCGTGGGCCGTGAGCACGGCCATCACGGCAGCGGCGTAGGCGAGCCCGCGGGGCCAGTGCGCCGCCAGGTCGGGCCCGAGCTCGTCGAGGCCCAAGAGCAGCGGCTGCCAGCCGGCCGCGCCGGCCGCGAACGTGGTCATGCACGTCAATAGATAGAGCAGCCCCTGCAACCGAAGTCGCGGCGACGGCCGCGATCGGAGGAGTGTCTCGAGGTCGGGCCCAGGGTGCGAGTGCGACGGCTGCATTGTTTGTGAGAATCGCAAGAATACAGGTTTTCGCAGCCTTCTGATAAACTATCGGGTCCGTTTTCACGACCGGTTTCACTCCCGGCACCGCCCGAGGTTTTTTCATGCGTTCCTGCCCTGCATCCGCTCTTCGCTGCCGTGCCGCCATCGCCGGCATTCTCGCCATCGCCTGCTCGGCGGCCGTCCGCGCCGCCGACAAGCCCGAGGTGATCGCCGTTGTGGCCATCGACCCCTACGCCGACCTCCGCAGCCAGCTCACCTGGGTGGGCGAGCAGGTGGGCAATCCCACCCTCGCCGGCTTCGCCGAGTCGTTCATCCTGCTGGCCACGCAGGGCAAGGGCCTCGCCGGCCTCGACGTGAAGCGGCCGATCGGCGTCATGATCACGACCGAGGGCGGGCCGTTGCCGACGGCCCACGCGGTCGTACCCGTGAAGGATCTCGACAAGTTGCTCGGCGCGATCCAGGGCATGACCGGACCCGTCGATGAGATCGATGGAGTGCGGCGAATCAGTCCACCGGGCGCGCCACCGCTTGAGATCGCGGAAAGGGACGGCTGGGCGATTCTCTCACAGCCGGGTTCGCCACTCGACATCGCTGATCCGCTCACGGTCATCGAACCGCTGTCAAAGGACTATTCGATCGCCATCGAACTGTTTCCGAGCCGGATGCCGGGCGACATGCGAGAACGGCTCAAGGCGCTGCTCGACGAGGCGTCTCGCAATGCGGCGGCCCAGGGGCAGCCGATGGACGACCGGTTGCTGCGAATTGGCATCGACAGGCTCGAGGACGTCGAGCAACTGCTCTTCGGCCTGGCCATCGACACCGAGAAGGACGACGTCCACCTCGACATCACCACGGTCCTCAAGGAGGATGCCGCCGCCGTGGCGTCACTCAAGGACGCCGGCAAGGCCGCCTCCACGATCGCGTCGCCGGCCACAGCCGACGGCAAGCAGGCCGCCCTTCGCGGCCACTATGTCGTGAACGTGCCGGCCGAGAGCCGGGCGGCGGCGAGGGCCGGCCTCGACCAGGCGCTCGAGCAGGCCGATGACGATGCCACCAGCCGCGTTGTCGCCAACCTCGTCCGCGATCTCGTGGCCGCGATGCTCGACACCGGCACGATCGACGCCGGGTTCACGGTCGACACGAGCGCCGCCGACAGCACGAGCCCGCTGCCGTCGGTGACGGTCGGCATGAAGGTGAAGGACGGCGCCGCCCTGCAGAAGCAGGTCAAGGAACGGCTCGGCAAGGCCGACGCGCTGCCGCCACAGGTGAAGGCGGCCTTCGACACGGGCAAGGAAGGGGCGGCCACGCTCCACGAGATCACGGTGGACGTGTCGGGCACGCCCGCCGCCGAACGGCTCGGGGAAAGCGTGAAGCTCACGCTGGCCGTCACTCCCGACCACGCCTATCTCCTCGCCGGCGGCGATGTGAAGAAGCGGCTGGCTGCGGCACTCGCCAGTGGCGGCAAGCCGGTGGCCGAAGCGGCGCCGTTTGCGGGCATCGATGCTTCGCTCGCCGCCATGGTTGGCTATGCGGCCAAGATGATGAAGGCCTTCAGCCCCGACGACCCGCAGGGCGAGGCGCTCGGAGACGTCGCCGACCAGGCTGCGAAGAAAGACTCGACGCAGGTGCAGTTCTCGGTGAAACCGATCGACCGCGGCCTGACGCTCAGGCTCACGGCCGATGCCGGTGCGATCCAGACGGTCGCCGCGAGCACGGCGATGCAGCAGGAATCACCGCGAGTTCGCCCGGCGGTGCCACTACGGCCCGCCCAGCCGCGACCGCTCGACAAAAACGACACGCCCGCCATCGCCCCTTAACCTTCTCACCATTCCGCTTTCCCTGCCATGATCGCATCGTCTGCCCCCGGGCTCCGCCGCGAGATCGCCGGCGTGAGTGTTGCCGAACTCGCCGAGCGGTACGGCACGCCGCTCTATGTGTATGACGCGGAGATGATCCGCCGCCGCTGCCGTGATCTTGCGGCGTGGGACACCGTACGGTTTGCGCAGAAGGCCTGCTCCAACCTCGCGGTGCTCGATCTCGTCCGCCGCGAGGGCGTGCTTGTGGATGCCGTGAGCACCGGCGAAATCCACCGGGTGCTCGCCGCGGGCTACACGCCGCACGCCGCGAAGGCGGCCAGCGCCGACGGCCTGCCGCCGGCCCATCCGATCGTCTACACGGCCGACATCTTCGACCGCGCGAGCCTCGACGCCGTCGTGAAGCACGGCATCCATGTGAACTGCGGCTCGGCCGACATGATCGAGCAACTCGCCGAGCGGATGCCGGGTGCGTCGATCACGCTCCGCGTGAATCCTGGCTTCGGCCATGGCCACAGCCAGAAAACCAACACCGGCGGCGAGGGCTCGAAGCACGGCATCTGGCACGAGGAGATTCCTGACGTGCTCCGCCGCGCCGAGTGGGCGGGCCTGCAGGTGAGCGGCCTCCACATGCACATCGGCAGCGGCACCGACCTCGCGCACCTTGCCGAGGTGGCCGAGGCGCTGGAGCGCGTGGCGATCGAGGTGGGGCGGTCACTCACCATGGTGAGTGCCGGCGGCGGGCTGCCCGTGCCCTACAAGCCGGGCGAGGTGCACGCCGACCTCTCCGGCTACTTCACGCTCTGGGACGCCACGCGCAAGCGGCTCGAAGACCGCTTCGGCCACCGCATCCGCCTGGAGATCGAGCCGGGCCGGTATCTCACTGCGGAGAGCGGCTTCGTGATCACCGAGGTGCGGGCGGTGAAGAAGCAGGGCACGCGGAAGTATCTGCTCGTCGACGCCGGATTTAACACGCTCGCGCGGCCCGTGCTGTACGGCTCCTACCACCCAATGAGCATCTGCCCGCAGGGCGACGACGTGGCCCAGGGGCTCGAAGAGGTGGCGGTGGGCGGCCCCTTGTGCGAGTCGGGCGACATCTTCACGCAGACCGACGGCGGCTTCGTGGCCACACGGCCGCTGCCCGCGGCCGGCGCGGGCGACCTGCTGGTGATCGAGATCGCCGGCGCCTACGGATTCGTGATGGCGAGCAACTACAACTCCAAGCCGCTCCCGGCCGAGGTGCTCGTCGACGGCGGGAGCCACCGCCTCGTCCGGGCCCGCCAGACGCCCGAAGACCTCGTCCGCGGCGAGTGCGTCTAGAAGCGGCCTTGCGGTGGCGACCTCGCTTCGCCATTCTCCGCCGCCCGCCGGGGCCACCGTATGCTGATCTCACACCGCCACAAGTTCGCGTTCGTCCACGTGCCCAAGACCGGGGGCTCGAGCGTCGCCTACTCGCTCTGGAAGTTCGCCGACCACACGGGCAACTACTGGGCCAACCGCTGGCTCGCGAAGATCGGCATCCATGTCAACCACTACGCGCCCTATCGACTGCGGAAGTTTCGGCCGCACACGCCGGCCGACGAACTGCGTCGCAACCTGCCCGTAGGGACGTACGAGTCGCTGTTCACGTTTGCCTTCGTCCGCAACCCGTGGGATCTGCTGGTCTCCTACTATCACTTCCTGCGTGATGCTGAAGGGCATTCCAGACACGTCAGCCATCGCCGGCGCCGCACGGCCCGGCTGCCCGACTTCGAGGCGTACGTCCGCTATGAGATCGGCCGCGGCAAGATCTCGCAGACGCGGATGGTGACCGACCGCCGCGGCCAGGCGATCGTCGACTTCCTCGGCCGCTACGAGTCGCTCGATACCGACTTCGACCATGCCTGCCGCTGCATCGGTATCGACGCCTCCCTGGGGCAGGCCAACGCGAGCACCCGGGGCGATTACCGCGACTACTACACCGACCGCCTCGCCGCCCTTGTCCGCGACCACTTTGCCGAGGACATCGAGCGGTTTGGCTACGAGTTCGCCGGCCCCGACGTGGCCGCCGCTCCGCCGTTCTACCGGGCCGCGTGACCGGACGGGGTGTGCCGGTTTTGACGCGCCGGGCGTGCCGGCTACGATGATCTGGCTGCAGGATGTCCTTCCGCCCCACCGATTGCTCTCACCATGGCCAAAGCCGGACCCCGCAAAAAGCTCCCGAAGGAACTGGCGGTCATCAACGCCGACAACTGCACGGGGTGCGAGTCGTGCCTTGAGGTCTGCCCGGTCGACTGCATCGTGAAGGTGCAGCAGTACGACCAGTTCCATAATCTCCAGAGCTGGTGCGAGATCGACATCGAGCGGTGCGTGGGCTGCGAGGTCTGCGTGCACATTCCGGGCAAGAAGTCGAATCCCTACGACCTCAAGGTCTGCCCGTGGGATGCGATCGAAATGGTGCCCACCGAGCAGGTGGCCGAGGTAGTGGCCCAGATCGGCGGGCCGCCCGAGTACGTCGAGCAAAACTGGGACCGGCTCGTAAACACGGCTCAGCACCTGGCCGAGTTGAAGGTCGCGGCGGGCTGACGCCCGCTGCCCGCGCGGCGAGGTGCACAGGTTTTCAACCTGTGACCATCCGGCCGACGACGGTAACCAGCACCATCTCCGCATGATCGGCTGGCTGACGGCCGGCACCTACGGATGGTTGACGCCCCCTCCGCGCGCGCCCTATAAATGATACATCCGTACACCTTCTCCCCGGAGGCCGTGATGCCTGCTCTCTCTCCCGTCGTTGATGACGAGTTTCTCGCCCACGTCCGGCTCGCGTGCGTGCCGGGAATCGGCGGCAGGCTCCGGCGGATGCTGCTCGAGCAGTTTGGCTCGCCGCAGGGCGTGTTCGCGGCGAGTCCGCGGGAGATCGCCACGGTGGGCCGCATCGGCCCCAAGCTCGCGGCGTCGATCTCCGCGCTCGCCAACAGCCCGATCGTAGCCAACGTGCTCGAGGAATGCCGCCGCGGTGGTGTGGCGGTGTTGGTCGAAGGGGACGACGGCTACCCAGCGCTTCTCTCCCGCATCGACGACCCGCCGGGGGTGCTCTTCGTCCGCGGCGAGTTGAAGGCTTGCGATGCCCTAGCCGTGGCCGTCGTCGGCTCGCGGCATCCCTCGCCTTACGGCAAGCGAATCGCCTCACAACTCGCTGGCGGCCTCGTCCGGGCCGGCTACACCGTGGTGAGCGGCCTGGCTCGCGGCATCGACGCCGCGGCGCATCGCGGCGCCCTCGACGCCGGCGGCCGCACGATCGCCGTGCTCGGCACCGGCGTGCTCAACATCTATCCCCCAGAACACGCCGACCTCGCGGCAGAAGTGATCGGCCACGGGGCACTTCTCAGCGAGGCGCCGCCGCTCTCAGAGGGGCATGCCGGCGCATTCCCACAGCGAAATCGGATCGTCTCAGGGCTCGCGCTCGGCACGATCGTAGTCGAGGCCGCGGAGCGGTCGGGGGCTTTGATCACCGCCCGGCTCGCGGGCGAGCAAGGCCGCGAGGTCTTCGCCGTGCCGGGGCAGGTTGACTGCCGGACGGCACGGGGCTGCCACCGGCTCATCCGCGACGGCGCGAAGCTCGTCGAGAGCGTGGACGACGTTCTCGAGGAGCTCGGCCCCCTCTTCGAGATATCGACCTCGGCCGATGGCCGCGCCATTCGGTCCCCTGCCGAACTCCACCTGGGCGACGTCGAGCAGCAGGTGCTCGCCGCGGTCGATGCCTCCGGCAGCCCGTCGTCCGTTGACATCGACGGCATCGTTGCCGCCAGCGGCCTTACCGCGTCGCAGGTGCTCTCCACGATCGGCGTGCTGGAGATGCGACGAATCATCCGCCGGCTCCCGGGCAATCGCGTCGGCCGGATGTGATACCCGGCCGGGAGCAACTCGGCTTCTCGGCCGGGGCGAGGCCGCGTAAACTCCCCACCATGGATACTGCCCTTCTCAATCGTTCCGCGTCGATCCGGGCCCGCCTGCTTCAGCTGCGGGACTCTCTTTGACTGGGAAGGACGCAAACAATCTGCCGCCCGGCTCGAAGGCGCGATGGGTGAGGCTGATTTCTGGAACAACCAGGAAAAAGCCCAGGCCACGGTCGCCGAGCTGAAGGGCCTCAACTCGGTCCTCAAGCCGCTCGAGGAGGCGCTCGCCGCCGGCAACGACCTGGAGGCCCTCGAAGAACTCACCCGCGAGGATGCTTCGCTCGAGCCTGAGCTAGCCACCGAGGCCGACCGCCTCGAGAAACTGGTCGACGCACTGGAGCTCACGTCGCTCCTCTCGGGAACGCACGACTCCAGCGACGCCCTCGTCGCGATCCACGCCCGTGACGGCGGCACTGATGCCAACGACTGGGCGGAGATGATGCTGCGGATGTATTCGGCCTGGGCGTCGAAGCACGACTACACCATCGAGCTCCTCGATCGCCAGGACGACGCGGTAGCGGGCATCCAGAGCGCCACGGTGGCCATCAGGGGCCCCTGGGCCTACGGCTACTTGAAGGGCGAGACAGGCATCCACCGGCTCGTCCGCATCAGCCCCTTCAACGCGGAAGGCAAGCGGCAAACGAGCTTCGCCGCCGTCGATGTGGCCCCTGAGATCGCCGACGACGACACCGAGGTCGAGATCAGAGACGAAGACATCCGCGAGGATGTCTTCCGGGCCAGCGGTGCCGGTGGCCAGCACGTCAACAAGACGTCGAGCGCCATCCGGCTCACGCATTTCCCCACCGGGATCGTCGTGCAGTGCCAGAGCGAACGAAGCCAGCACAAGAACCGGGCCACCGCCCTGAAGATGCTCCGGGCCCGGATCGCCCGGATCCAGGAGGAGAAGCGGGAGGCGGAGAAGCACGCCCAGCACCAATCAAAGCCCAAGACAGGGTTTGGCTCGCAGATCCGCAACTACTTCCTTCACCCTGACCAGCGGGTCAAGGACCAGCGGACGGGCCATTACGTCGGCAACTTCCAGAGCGTGCTCGACGGCAACCTTGACGGGTTTTTCGACGCCTACCTGAGGTGGAATGCCTCGGGTTCGGCGGCCGCCGCAGACGACGACTCCTAGCCTTGCTGGACTGTCCGGCGCCGCCGGGCTACATTCGTGGCTGTCCCCCCGCTGGTCCACCAAGGAAATCCATGGCCGAGAAAGAACAGGCTCTCGAGGTCGAGGGCGTCGTAACCCAGGCTCTCGCTAACACCCGGTTTCGGGTGCAGATCACGGGCGGACACATCGTCAATGCCCACGTCGCAGGCCGCATGCGGAAGAACTTCATCCGCATCGTGCCGGGCGACAAGGTGAAGGTCGAACTCTCTCCCTACGACCTCACCAAGGGCCGGATCACCTTCCGCGAGCGGTAGGATGCCCGGCGTCAGTGGACGCCATCCGACGTGAAGCCTTCACGACGTGGCGGGTGGCTCGCCGTCGTTCTTCTTCTCGAAGAACTGCATGAGGTCTCCGAACGTACGGAGCGGCTCCTTGCCCTCGCGCATCTCCTTGGAGATCTTTGACGGCGGCGCCTTCGGCTTGGCCACGTAGACCCGCGGCTCAGGCTGCCGTGGCGTGCGATCCTGACGCTGCCCACGCGGCCGCTGCGGCCGTGGAGGCCTGGATGGCTGGCGTTCCGCGGCCTCGCCCCCCTGCGACCGCTGTTCAGCACTGCGGGCCTTCCGCTCCTTCTGCTCCCGGCGGGCCTCCTCCAGACGCTCCTGCCGCTCGCGCTCCACCGGCGGAATCATCGTCAGCGACACCCGGCGCCTGGCCTTGTCGAGCTCCAGTACCCAGACCTGCACAATCTGCCCCACACTCACGAAGTCGTGCGGATCGCGGACGTACTGGCTGGAGAGCTGGCTGAGATGAACCAGCCCACTGTCGTGGAGGCCGATGTCGACAAAGGCCCCGAAATCGACCACGTTGAGCACCGAGCCCATGAGTTCCATGCCCACGGCTAGGTCCTCGAGCTTGAGCACACCCTTCTTGAAGAAAGGCTTGGGGAGGTCTTCGCGGGGATCGCGGCCAGGTCGCGTCAACTGCTCGAGGATGTCCGCCAGGAGCAGCCTGCCGACGCCCAGTTCACGGGCGAGCGACTCGAGATCGACCGCGACGGCCTTCTCCGCGAGCGTTTCGGCCTGCTGCCGCGTCGCGAGATCGGCCACGCTGCCGCCGAGCCGCTCGAGCACCTTCTCCGCAGCGGGGTAGCTCTCCGGGTGAATCCAGGTCGAGTCGAAGGGATTCGTACCACCGGGGATCTTGAGGAAGCCCACCGCCTGCACGTAGGCAGCCTCCCCGAAGCCGGGCACCTCCAGAAACTGCTGCCGCGACGTGAACGCACCGTTTTTGGTCCGCCATTCGTGGAAGTTCTTGGCGGTGGTCTGATTGAACCCCGACACCCGCCGGAGCAGCGCGGGGCTGGCGGTGTTCACGTCGACACCCACGTAGTTGACGCAACTCTCGACGACGTTGTCGAGCGAGGCATGGAGGTGCCTCGCCTTCACGTCGTGCTGGTAGAGCCCGACGCCGATGTTCGCAGGCTCGATCTTCACAAGTTCCGAGAGCGGATCCTGCAGCCGGCGACCGATCGAGATCGCGCCGCGGATCGAGGCCTCGTGGCCCGGTAGTTCCTCGCGGCCGAACGGGCTCGTCGAGTAGACGCTCGCCCCGGCCTCGTTGACGATCACGTAGCCGACGTCGAGGTCCTGCAGGTCGCCTGCCACCAGATCGGCGACGAGGTTCTCGGTCTCACGCGCCGCGGCCCCGTTGCCAATGGCGATCACCGTACAGGCATGATTCCGCACCAGTTCCACGATCTTGGCGGCCGCCGCCGTCCGCTTGTCTTGCTTGCCGACGACGTGCAGCACCGCGTGGTCCAGCGGCGTGCCGCACTCGTCGATGACGGCCGCCTTGCAGCCACTCTTGAAGCCGGGGTCGAGGGCCAGCACCCGGCGTCCGGGCACCGGCGACTGAAGCAGCAGGTTCCGCAGATTGCGGGCAAACACATGCACCGCGTGCGACTCGCACACGTCGGTCATTTCCCGGCGGATCTCCCGCTCGAGACTGGGGAGAATCAGCCGCGCCAGGGCATCGCGGGCACACGCCTTGAGCACGTCAGCGTGGGGATGCCCGGCGGGCACGAGCAGCTCCTCCGCCACCGCCTGCATCTCGTCGGCCGGCCCCTCGATCCGCACCTTGAGGAGCCGGGCACGCTCGCCACGGTTGATCGCCAGGAGCCGATGGGGCGGCACCCGCTGGATGTGCTCGCCGTAGTCGAAGTAGTCGCGGTAGTGCTTCTCCTCCTTGGAGAGGGCCTTGCCTTCGCTCTCCACCCGCTGACTCTTCAGGTGAGCCGAGCGGTAGAGAATCTCACGAAGCCGCTGCCGCAGATCGGCCCGTTCACTGAACTCGTGAGCGATGATGTGGCCGACGCCAAGAAGCACATCGGCGGCGGCGGGCACCTGCGCGTCGGCATCGACGAAATCAGCCGCCCGGAGGTCGAGGTTCGCGGCCGCGGGGTCGGCGGCGAGGATTTCCCGAGCGAGTGGCTCGAGCTTCCGCTGCCGTGCCACCTCCGCGAGGGAGAGCTTCCGGGGCTTGAAGGGAAGGTAGAGATCTTCCAACTTCTTGGTGCTCTCGGCCCCGACGATCTGCGATTCGAGTTCGGGCGTGAGCCGCCCCTGCCCTTGGATCGTCCTCAGGATCGTCTGCTTGCGATCCGCGAGTTGCCGGGCGCGGGCCACAGCTTCGGCGATCAGACGGATCTGCTCCTCGTCCAGACCGCCGGTCTGATCACGGCGATACCGCGTGATGAAGGGGACCGTGTTGCCTGCGTCAAGCAACTCGACCGTCGACTGCACCGCCGCTACGGGTAGCCCGAGCCGCTGGGCAATCAGTCCCAGATCGATAACAGCAGTGATCGCCGTGGATCCCATCCCGCTCGCGGCCCAACCACTCGAAGTGGCCGATCCGCGCAACTCTCCTCCTTAATCCCCGTCTCCTGCGCATGCGGGCAGGGGGCGGCGGATCTGGAACAAGTGACGAATCTAGGCCGTTCCCCCGACCTGTGTCAAACGCTGAAAGCCGGCCACTCCCCGCGGCCCCCCCAGTCTGCCGCGATTCTCCGGCTCACCACCACGTTGCCTGCCCTTGACCCTCGGTCTCGAGTTCACCTATTTCCCCGCTCGTCGCGGCGTGGCGCACGCCCGGCCCACGGCCAAGTGATCCAACCGACAGATTCCATTGGAGAGGCCTGCACGATCGTGACGATCACGAAGCGTGGCCCGGCCGTGCCGTCCGCACGACCATGACCGCCACCATCCACGACAGGCCAGACGGAGTTCGCCCCACCATGATTCGCCGCAGCACCGACGCCCACGTTACCGAGACCGCCCTTCCCGCCTCGGACCTGCTGCCCTCTGTGCCGCTTCTCGCCCTCGACCGCCAGTACGACGCCCTCCGCGATCAGATCCGTGAGGCCATCAACCGCGTCTGTGACTCGGGCCGGTTCGTCCTGGGCCCGGACGTCGCCGAACTCGAGGCCGAACTCGCAAAGGCCCTCGACGTGCCCCACGTGATCTCGTGTGCCTCCGGAAGCGATGCTCTGCTCCTGGCGCTGATGGCCTTCGGCATCGGCGCCGGCGACGAGGTGATCGTCCCCAGCTACACCTTCTTCGCGACGGCCAGCGCCGTCACCCGATTGGGCGCCGTTCCGATTTTTGCCGACATCGACCCCACGACCTATCTCGTCGATCCTCGCGACGTCGAGCGGAAGATCAGCCCCCGCACCCGCGCGATCGTGCCGGTCCATCTCTTCGGACGCACCGCCGACATGGACGCCCTGACTCCGATCGCCGCACGAGCCGGGATACCGATCGTGGAAGACGCGGCCCAGTCGATCCTCTCGACGTGGCACGGCCGCTGCTCCGGCAGCCTCGGCGACGTAGGCTGCTTCAGCTTCTATCCCACGAAAAACCTCGGTGGCGCCGGCGATGGCGGCTTCCTCACGACCACCCGCGATGACATCGCCACGTCGTTGAAGTTGCTTCGTGTCCACGGCATGGAGCCGCGGTACTACCACGAGGTGATCGGCATCAACAGCCGCCTCGACTCGATCCAAGCCGCTGTGCTCCGCGTCAAACTGCCGCATCTCGACACCTGGACGACCGCCCGGCAGGTGAATGCCGGCCGGTATCGAGACCTGTTCGCCGAGTACGACCTGGCCAGCCGCGTGGCCGTGCCGGGCGACGAGCCGCGTGGCCGGCATGTCTGGAACCAGTTCGTGATCCGCGTGCTTGGCGACGAACGCGACGCCCTGCGGGCGCATCTCGCCAAGCGGGGCGTGGGGACAGAGATCTACTATCCCGTGCCGCTCCACCTGCAGAAGTGCTTCACGCACCTCGGCTGGGCGAAGGGCGACCTGCCGGAAACCGAGCGGGCCGCGGAGCAGACGATCGCGCTGCCGATTTTCCCTGAACTCGAGGGAGCCGAGCAGCGGACGGTGGTCGCTCGGATCGCCGAGTTCTTCGGTGCAGAACGAACGGAAACGGCCGCGGCCAAGTCGGCGCTGCCGGTGCCCCACGTGCTCCGCCGCGCCGTCGGCAAGGCCGACGACGTGCGCTGCTGAGGGCGAGCAGCCCCGTAACACAGGTTTCCACCCTGCGTGCCCCACCCCGTACACAGGTTGCCGACCTGCGTGCCCCTCGCTGGAGCACAGGTTTTCAACCTGTGTGTCCTCCCTCGTAGCACAGGTTGCCAACC
>JBAXOU010000083.1:0-12744 GCA_037133115.1 Planctomycetota bacterium
GAGAACTCACACGTCCCGCCGGCGCCGAGCATGTCGCCGGCCGGCTGCGGTGGCCCTCCAACGCGCGAGGATCACGTGTGACCCGTCTCAGACGGACGCCCCTGGGCTCGTTCCTGCCGCCACGTTCGGCGGCCGTCGATCTTGGGCCCGATCGCGGGCACTCCGTCGGATGAGTGACTGGGGCCGTAGCCGGTCGCCTTGACCACTGAGTGGCTTCCCCGCGAGAATCGTAAGTTGCCCGCATTTTTCGGATCCCGGTGGCCCACCGCCGCCGGCCCGTGCCCCGCCCCGGCCGGACCAGCCCCCGGCCCACACGACTCCTTATCTATGGAAACCCTCGAACGCCTCTGGGATGCAGTCTCCAACGGTGCCGCCGGAGTCGGCGGCCGCCTGGAAGGTTTGCTCACGGGACTCTTCGGCTCGTCGAACGCCCGCTACCTCCGGCGGCTCGATCCCAAGATCGAGGCAATCAACTCGATCGAACCCACCTACGAGGCGATGAGCGACGCCGAACTCCGCGGCCAGACCGCCGAGTTCCGCCGGCGTCTCGCTGCCGGCGAGACGCTCGACGACATTCTCGTCGAGGCGTTCGCCGTCTGCCGCGAAGGCGGGCGACGGTTCCTGGGAATGCGGCACTACGACGTGCAACTCATCGGCGGGATGGTGCTCCACTCGGGCGCGATCGCCGAAATGATCACGGGCGAGGGCAAGACGCTCGTGGCGACGCTCCCGGCCTACCTCAATGCCCTGGAAGGGAAGGGCGTGCACGTCGTCACCGTCAACGACTACCTCGCCCGCCGCGACATGGAATGGATGGGGCCGCTCTACATCGGCCTCGGGCTCACCGTCGGCGCCATCCAGTCGGGCATGGAATCGGGCGAGCGGCAGAACTCCTATGCCTGCGACATCACCTACGGCACCAACAACGAGTTCGGCTTCGACTACCTCCGCGACAACATGCGGATGGCGGCGCGAGATGACGACCGCTTCGCCAAGCACATGCAGCAGGCCCAGGGCCCGCTCAACTTCGCGATCGTCGACGAGGTGGATAACATCCTCATCGATGAAGCGCGGACGCCGCTGATCATCTCCGGCCCTGCCCACGACGACGTCTCCAAGTACGCCAAGGCCGATCAGATCGCCCGCCAACTCAGGGCCGACGAGCATTTTGAGGTCAAGGAGAAGGAGCACACCGTCGCCCTCACCGAGGAGGGCGTACGACTGGCGGAGAAACTCGCCGGCGTGGAGAGCTTTTACACCGCCGGCAACATGGAGTGGCCACACCTGATCGATAACTCGCTCAAGGCCCACTTTCTCTACAAGCGCGACGTAAACTACGTCGTGCAGCAGGGGGAAGTGGTGATTGTTGACGAGTTCACGGGCCGCCTGATGCCTGGCCGCCAGTGGTCCGACGGCCTCCACCAGGCGGTCGAGGCGAAGGAGGGGGTGCGGATCAAGGAGGAATCGCAGACGCTCGCCACCGTCACGCTCCAGAATTTCTTCAAGCTCTACAAGAAGGTCGGCGGCATGACGGGCACCGCCATGACCGAAGCGACCGAGTTTTGGAAGATCTACAAACTCGACGTGATCGCCATTCCGCCAAACCGCGGCATGAAGCGGATCAACCATCCCGACGTGATCTACCGCACGGAGCGGGAGAAGTGGGTCGCCGTCGCCGATGAGGTAGAGCGGATCAACCGCTGGGACACGGTCGCCCTGACCGACGGCACCTGGAAGGTTGGGCGGGTCACGAAGGATCTGGAGGGGGAGATCGAGTTTGAGCCCAAGGGGGAGCGAACGACCGAGCGGATCCCGCAGGCCAAGATCAAGGAGATCCAGCGGAAAGGACTTCCGGTGCTCGTCGGCACCGTCTCGATCGAGAAGAGCGAACGGCTCTCGGCGCTGCTCGAGAAGCGCGGCGTCGATCACCAGGTTCTCAACGCCAAGCACCACAAGCGGGAAGCCGAGATCGTCTCACAGGCGGGCCGGCTCGGCGCCGTCACGATCGCCACCAACATGGCCGGCCGCGGCACCGACATCATCCTCGGTGGCAATCCCGACACGCTCGTTTGGGCGAAACTGCAAGACAAGTACCCCACGCGGCTCGACGTGCCACGCGAGGAATGGGAGGCCCTCGTCACCGAGATCGCCACCCGTGAGAACATGCGGCCCGAAGGCGAGCTCGTTCGCTCGATGGGTGGCCTGCAAATCATCGGCACGGAGCGTCACGAAGCCCGGCGCATCGATCTCCAGCTCCGCGGCCGCTGCGGTCGCCAAGGCGACCCCGGCTCGAGCCGGTTCTTTCTTTCTCTTGAAGACGACCTGATGCGAATCTTCGCCGGTGAGTGGGTGAAGAATGTGCTCACGCGGCTGGGCATGCAGGAGGGAGAGGCGATCGAGAGTCGGATGGTGACCCGCCGTGTCGAGGCCGCGCAGAAGAAGGTCGAGGAGCGAAACTTCGAGGTCCGCAAGAACCTCCTCGAATACGACGAAGTGATGGACGAGCAGCGGAAACGCGTCTATGGCTTCCGCCAGAAGATCCTCGATCAGATCGACGGCGACGCGGACTGCCGTGACATGATCCTGGAGATGGTCGACCGACAGATCGACCAGAACATCGGCACTTTCCTCGACAAGGACTACGGCTGCCAGACCTACGCCACGTGGGTCGGTAGCCAGTTCTCGTGCGAACTCGATCCCGCCGACTACCGGGGCATGACGCCCGAGGAGGCGGAGCGGGTGGCCGTGCAGGAGGCGGTTCGCAACGCGGAGGGGCAGATCTACGAGGCGGTCGAGGAGAACCTGCCAGCTGGTGAGGACGAAAGCGAGTGGAACTGGGGCGCCCTGGCGACGTTCGCCAACGCCCGCTGGAAGCTCTCGGTGAGTGACCGCGACCTCAAGAAGGTCGGCCGTGACGGGGTGGCCGAATGGCTCCAGGATAGGGCTCGCGAGGCGGTCCACCGCGTCGACCTCTCCGATGGCGCCAGATTCCTGGCTCCCGACTTCGGCCTCCGCAGCGCCCTTGGCTGGACAGAGTGGCGCTTCGGCTCGGGACTCTCCGCCGACGACATCACGGATCTCGAGCGGAGTGGGCTCGACGCCGCGACGTTCAAGAAGCGCGTGTGCGAACTCGCCCGCGACGTCTATGCCCACCGGGAGATTGAGTATCCGGTGCTCGTGGGCCTGGCGCACTTCTCGGGCCGCCAGCCCGACGGCTCCCGGCGGCTCGACCGCGAGGGACTGCTCGACTGGGCGCGAGACCGGTTCGATCCGGCCCTGCCGGAAGACGCCGTGGCGTCCAGTGATCTCGAACAGTTGCGGGCCAATCTCGTCGAGGCCAGCCGGAAGCGGCACGCCCGGGGCGACGCCCCACGGGACGAGATGGGGCGGATGGAGCGGGCCGTGCTCCTCCAGATCCTCGACAACGCCTGGAAGGACCACCTCCTCGCGATGGACCACCTGCGGAGCAGCGTGGGCCTCCGCGGCTACGCGCAGGTCGACCCGAAGGTGGAGTACAAGCGCGAGGGCATGCGGACGTTCGACCTGATGTGGAAGGGGATCGACGAACGGGTGGTGGACATTGTCTACCGGATCGAGCAGGTCGAGGAGGATGCCCTGCGGAGCACGTGGCACGAGACGGCGGCGATCCACGCCGACGCGTCGTCGGCGACATTGCCGCAGCCTCCTGGCGATTCGCAGATGGCTGGCGGACTGCCCGACCAGCGCGGCGAAACCGGACCGGTGGAGCCGATCCGCAACATGGGGCACAAGGTCGGCCGCAACGACCCCTGCCCGTGTGGCAGCGGCAAGAAGTTCAAGAACTGCTGCGGGAAGTCGAGCGGCGTGGCGGCGGGGTGACGCGGGCCGGCTCGCATCGTTCGACCCCCGCCCCAAACCCCTTGGCATCGCCCCCGGAGGACAGCATGACATCCATCCACCGCGCCTTCAGGGCCGACTCGATCTGCCGCCGCTCGTTCCTCGCCGGAACTGTCGCTGGCGTCGCCGCCGGTTCGAGCACGCTCGGCCCGCTCCGGACCGCGCGGGCCGCCGGAGCCGGCGACAAGGTGCGGCTGGCGTGCTGCGGCATCGGCCACCGCGGGAAGGACGTCGTTACGTCTCTTCATGACACGGGCCTGGCGACCGTCGTGGCGCTCTGCGACACCGACATGGGAGCCGCGCACACGCAGCAGGTGCTCAAACTCTTTCCTGACGTCCCGCGATTCCGCGACTTCCGCGCCATGTTCGACGCCATCGGCAACGACATCGACGCCGTGAGCGTGGCCGTCCCCGATTTCTCGCACTTCCCCATCGCCATGCTGGCGATGTCGCAGGGAAAGCATGTCTACTGCGAGAAGCCGATGGCCCACAGCTTTCGCCAAACTGAGCTGATGATGGCTGCGGCGGAGAAGTACAAGATCGCCACGCAGATGGGCAACCAGGGGCACTCGGAGGCCAACTACTTCCAGTTCAAGGAGTGGGTCGATGCCGGCGTGATCAAGAACGTCACCCGGATCACGGCCCACATGAACAGCCCTCGCCGCTGGCACGGCATGGAGGTCTCAGGCTATCTCCCCGAGCAGCCCGTCCCCGAGACGCTCGACTGGGACGCCTGGCTCTCGACGGCCGCCTTCCACGACTACAACAAGGGCTACGTCAACGGCGACTGGCGGTCGTGGTTCGACTTCGGCAACGGGGCCCTCGGCGACTGGGGGGCCCACCTCATCGACACGGCGCACGAGTTCCTCGATCTTGGCCTGCCAACCGAGGTGGAGGCGGTGAAGCTCGAGGGGCACAACCCGTACATCTTCCCGCAGGCCTCGACGCTCGCGTTCCGCTTCCCGGCCCGGGGAGCCAAGCCGCCGGTGGAACTCACCTGGTACGACGGCCCGAACAACCTGCCACCGCTGCCGGACGAAGCGGGCGAGCACGTGGAAGAGGCCGCGTCGGCTGCATCCGAATCACCGGCGAAGAAACAGCTCCAGCCAGGCAAGGTGATCTACGGAGAGGGACTCACGTTCGTCGGGGGCTCGCACGGCAGGACGCTCCGTATCGTCCCCGAGTCGAAGGCCCGTGAGGTCGCCGCCACACTGCCCGAGGTGCCAGCGAGCTCGTCCAACCACTTCGCGAACTTTCTCCTCGCCTGCACGGGTGAAGAGCAGTGCCGGTCGCCGTTCGCCGTGGCCGGGCCGCTCTGCCAGACGATGGCCCTCGGGGTCATCGCCCAGCGGGTGAATGCGAAGCTCGCGTTCGATCCTGCCACGCGGCGGATCACCAACCACGAGGTGGCCAACGAGCTGCTGGCCGGAGTCCCACCGCGGCAGGGTTGGGAGGATTTCTACAACTTGTAGATCGCTTGATCGCGGGCGGACGCCCGCGGCGGCCCCGGAAACACCGCTCACTCGCGGGCTGCTTCTCTCCTGCTCCACGTCCGGCGGCCCCCGCACCAAACCCGCATCGTGCTGCTGGACACTCTCTACCTCCTCGTCGCTGTTCTCGCCCTCCCCTGGGTTGTGTGGCGGAGGTTTTCCGGCGGGCGGCCGGTGGCGGCGCCGTGGGTGCGATTCACCGGCGCGATCGATGTCGCCGCCAAGCCCGCCGGGGCCGCGCGAATCTGGCTCCATGGTGTGAGCGTCGGCGAGGCGCAGCTGCTCGCCGTGCTGGCCGAGGAACTGCGGCGGCAGACGGAGACGGCAGAAACGCCACTCGACTGCGTGATCTCGAGTTCGACGACGACCGGCCTCGAAGTGGCGGCAAAACGGTTCGGTGCCGACCACGCCTTCCCCTGCCCGCTCGACTTCACCTGGGCGGTCGACCGGGTCCTCGACCGCGTCCGCCCCGATGTCGTCGTGCTCGGCGAACTCGAACTCTGGCCCAACCTCGTGGCCCGCGTCCGCCGTCGCGGCATCCCGATCATCGTCGCCAACGGCCGGATGAGCGAGAAGAGCGCCGCGGGCTACGCCAGGATCAGCCGGCTCGTGCGGCGGACGCTGGAGTCGATCTCGCTCGTGGGCGCCCGATCACAGGCCGACGCCGCTCGGTTCACGGCCCTCGGTGCTCCCCACGTAACCGTCACCGGATCGATGAAGTTCGACGGCGTGAAGGGCGACCGGCACGCCCCTGAGGTCGAGCAGTTGCGACGGCTGGCGGGATTCGCGGCAGACGACCTGGTGTTCCTTGCCGGCAGCACTCAGGATCCCGAGGAGCGGCTCGCAGCCGAGACGTTCCTCGCCCTTCGCGATCGGCATCCGCGACTGCGGCTCGTAGTCGTGCCACGGCACGTCGAGCGTTCGGCCGAGATCGCCGCGATGCTCGACGGGCTCAAGGTCGCCTGGTCGGCCCGAAGCGGGCTGACGGATGCCACGCCTCTCCCCGCAGGCCACGCGCTCCTCGTGGATACGACGGGCGAACTCGGCTGCTGGTGGGGCACCGCGGCCATCGCCTTCGTGGGGGGCAGTCTCGACGGCAAACGCGGCGGTCAGAACATGCTCGAACCCGCGGCCTACGGTGCGGCCGTCTCGTTCGGGCCTCACACCCGCAACTTCCGCGACGAGGTCCTCCGGTTGCTCGACGCCGACGCGGCGGTGGTGGTGGCTGACGGCTCCGCGCTGACCGCCTTCGTCCTCAGATGCCTCGAGGACCCGGCCTGGGCCGCCAGGCTCGGCGGCAACGCCAGTCGGTTCGTGGCCTCCCAGCGAGGGGCCGTGGCCGCGACGGCCCGAATGATCCTCGACCGACCGTTCGCGGCCAACCCTGCCCTGAAACCGCATGACACGACTCGCGGGTTGCCGAGCGTGCGGCATTCCTGATAATGCCGGTTCGTGGCGACCGGCCCCGCCGGCCGGCTCCAAACGTCCCCCACCCTTCAGCACGAGGCTTCCGCCGTGGCACGAGGCAAGTATCTGTTCACGAGTGAATCGGTCAGCATGGGCCATCCGGACAAGTTGGCCGACCAAATTTCCGACGGCGTCCTCGACGCCTATCTCGCACTCGACCCGAAGAGCCGAGTCGCCTGCGAGACCATGGTGACCACGGGCCTCGCCGTGATCGCTGGCGAGATCACCTCCAAGGGCACGATCGACTACCAGAAGGTGGTCCGCGACGTGATCCGTGAGGTGGGCTACACCGATGATGAGATGGGGATCGCGGCCGACACCTGCTCCGTCCTCGTGGCGGTCGGCAAGCAGTCGGGCGACATCGCCATGGGCGTCAACGAGGACGAGACGACGGGCAAGGATATCGGCGCCGGCGATCAGGGCCTGATGTTCGGCTACGCGTGCAACGAGACCCCGGAACTCATGCCGCTGCCGATCGCCCTCTCGCACCGGATCCTGAACCGGCTCACCGAGGCCCGACAGAAGGGCGAGGTGGACTGGCTGCGGCCCGACTCCAAGAGCCAGGTGACAGTCGAGTATGAGGACGACAAGCCGGTTCGCCTCGACACGATCGTGGTCTCCACGCAGCACGCGCCGCACGTGTCGAACGAAGACATCCGGAAGTTCATCGTCGAGAAGATCATCAAGCCGCTCCTGCCCAAGAACCTCGATACCTCGAACATCACCTACCACATCAACCCCACGGGGCGGTTCGTGGTGGGTGGTCCTCACGGTGACTGCGGCCTCACGGGCCGCAAGATCATCGTCGACACCTACGGCGGTTGGGGCCGGCACGGCGGCGGCGCGTTCTCCGGCAAGGACCCGACGAAGGTCGACCGCAGCGCGGCCTACATGGCCCGCCACGTGGCGAAGAACATCGTCGCGGCCGGCTTGGCCGACCGCTGCGAGGTGCAACTTGCCTACGCCATCGGTGTGAGCGATCCGGTGAGCGTGAACGTCGACACCGAGGGCACCGGCAAGGTCGAGGACGAGCGGCTCTGCGAAGTGGTGCGGGAGTTCTTCCCGCTCACGCCGCGAGGAATCATCGAATACCTCGAACTCCGCAAGCCGATCTTCCGCAAGACCGCCGCAGGCGGCCACTTCGGCCGCGATGGCTTCTCGTGGGAAAAGACCGACAAGGCCGCCAAACTCGCTCAGGCCGCCAAGGCCGGCACCGCTGTCGGCTGACAATGGCAACCCTGCCGGCAGGTGGCCGACGGCTGACTCCGCTGCCCGGTGGCATGCTGCCGGGATCGGTCACTCGTCGGTCGCCAGCCGGGCCAGTGACAGCCCCACTCGCGCGGTCGGCATCCGCCCTCGCGGCGGCAGCGGCCGCCACGAGTGGCCTTGTGCTTGCGGCGCGGCGTCTCGCAGGTGGGTTCGCTGCGGCTGAGCCGGGGCTCGTCTGGATCACGCTGGGCGGAGGCCTCGTCCTCCTGGGCATCACCGACGCCGGCCGCCGCGCCGGGTCGCACCTCGCCAGTTCCGTCGCGGCACGAATCGGGCTGGTGATCGGTGTGGCGGCAGTGGCGCTGCCGCCGAAAGCCGGTGACTGGGTCTCGATCCTGGCGATCGCGCTGGCCGCCGCGGTCGGCGTGCTGCCTCCCCCACGCATGCGGAGCGGGGTGGAAGGCGGCCGACGGCGCCCCCCCGCAACGCAGCCCCGGATCAGTCCCCGGGGCAATCCCCGGCTCGAGGGCCAGCAGTCGAGGGTGCCGGCGGAGCATGGCATGCCATCGCCCACGCGTCGGGAAGAGCAGCCGCCAGTGGCACCGTCTGCGCCGGCCTCACTGGCCCCGGAGGGATCACCGGAACCGCCAGGTCGCCTGCAACAGCGGCTGGAGCGATACGAGTCGGCCGAGGGCACCGACTGCATCTCCGGCCACGTGCGGCTCTCGATACCGGCGGGCGGCAAGGCGACCCACGCCCATGTCGGATTCTGCCCCGCGTTCGTCGCCACGCCGCTGGTCCAGGTCTCGACCGAGTACGACGGCGTGGAGGCTGTCGTCACCGCCGCCGAGGTGCTGCCATGGGGCGTACGGATCGAGTGTCGCCTGAGCGAGCCGGCGGAGGAGCCGCTCGAGATTCCTGTCGACCTCGTCGCGAAGTCATCCAGGGAAGGATCGTCTAGGTAAAGTATGGCACGGTAGACTATGGCACGCTGGCCCCGAAATCTCTGGACGACGCTGTTCACCTACGGGGTGATCTTCGGCGGCTTCCCCATCCTCTGCTTCCTGCTGTGGAACTGGGTCCGCGGCCATTGATCCACCACCCTCGCCCCACTGGACCACGGGCGACCTTCAGGAGAGCCCACCCATGCTGCATGCAGTCGTGATGGCCGGCGGATCAGGAACGAGGTTCTGGCCCGCGAGCCGGGCAGCTCTCCCGAAGCAGCTCCTGCCGCTCGGGGGCGCGAAGACGCTGCTGCAGGACACCGTCGAGCGTCTCGAAGGACTCGTGCCCCCCGACCGGACGATGATCGTGTCTTCGGCGCGGCTGCTCGACGCTGTCAGGGCACAGACACCTGGCCTGCCGGAGTCGGCCCTCGTGGGCGAGCCCTGCAAGCGCGACACGGCCCCCTGCATCGGCCTGGCGGCGCTGCTCGTCGCCCGTCGCGATCCCGACGCGACAATGGCGGTGATGCCCTCCGACCACGTCATCCGTCCGGCAGCCGACTTCCGCCGCGCGATCCAGCAGGCGGCCGCCATGGTGGATAAGGCCCCGGGCCGACTGGTCACCTTTGGCGTGCGGCCCACCTATCCGGCAGAGAGTTTCGGCTACATCCAGCAGGGCGCGCCGCTCGCCATCGTCCCGGGTGAGCCGCCAGCCCATGCGGTGGCCCGGTTCAAGGAAAAGCCACCGGCCAGCGTGGCGGCTGAATACGTCGCCGCCGGCACCTACCTCTGGAACGCCGGCATCTTCGTCTGGAAGGCGTCGACGATCATCGCCGCACTCGACACCCGCCAGCCGGAAACAATGGCGCACTTGCGGCGGATTGCAGACGCCTGGGACGGCCCGGACCGCGACCGGGTGTTCGCCGAGGAGTTCGCGGCGATCAAGGGAATTTCGATCGACTACGCCGTTCTGGAGCACGCCACCGACGTGGCCGTGATCGAGGCCCCCTTCGGCTGGGACGACCTCGGTGGCTGGTCAGCCGTGGCCCGCCAGCGGCCGCAGGACGAGGCGGGCAACACCTCCGTCGGCCGCCACCTTGGCATCGAGTCGGTCGGCACGATCGTCCACGCGGGAGACGACCATCTCATCGTCACGCTCGGGCTGAAGGATATCCTTGTGGTACACACCCCCGATGCCACGCTCGTGGCCGATCGCGGCCACGAGGAGGGCGTCCGCAAGGTGGTCGCCGAACTCGAGAAACGCGGATGGACCGAGTACCTCTGATCGCGGCCATTCTGCTCGTCACGCTCGTCCGCAGCGGCGCGGCCGACGAGGTGCCGGAGCGGGACGCCACCTGGCTGACCAAGCTCCGCCGGTCGCAGGAGGCGGTCGAATGGAGCGACGTCGCCGTCCGTCACGACTGGCGGCTCCAGGAGCGTCCCCGCGACGGACGCTGCCGCATCCTCGATCCCCGCGAAGCCGTTCTCCGCCAAGGCTCGGTTGAAGAGTGCCACGCGGCGTTCGCCGCACTCGACGCCGACGGCACGATCCCGCCGATGGCTGGCCCCACGGTGATCGTGCTCCACGGCCTCGGCGAGGGGCGGGCGTCGATGCGGCCGATCGCCGACCACCTCCGAAAAACACTCGACGCGACCGTGCTCCTCGTCGGCTACGCCAGCACCGCGGCACCGATCGAGGCACACGGCCGGTCGCTCGACGCCGTCGTCGGTGGCCTCCCCGCCACATCGCGCATCAGCTTCGTCGGCCATAGCCTCGGCAACCTCGTGGTCCGCCGCTGGATGTCGCTCGCGGATGCGGACGACGTCGCCCGCGTCGATCGCGTGGTGATGCTCGGCCCTCCCAACCGCGGCTCAGACCTTGCCCGGCAGGTCGGCGGCGTGGGGGTCCTGGCGGCATTCGCAGAAGGCGCTGCCCGCGACCTCGTCGTCGATTGGCACCGGGTCGAGCCCCACCTCGCCGTGCCCCCGTGCGAGTTCGGCATCGTGGCCGGCGGCCGGGGAGACGGCTCGGGCTTCAGCCCCTTGCTCGACGGCGACGACGACGCCGTGGTTCGTGTCGACGAGACCAGGCTCGAGGGTGCCGGCGACTTCCTGCTCGTGCCCGTCCACCACGCTGCCATGATCCGCGACCAGCGGGTCAAGCGGGCCACCGAGTCCTTTCTGAAAACAGGTCGCTTCGCGGCCGACCACGACGAGGTCGGCCGATGAGCGACGGCTTCCCCGCGGGACGGCTGGCCGGTGTCGACTACGGTCGGCGCCGGATCGGTGTGGCGATCTGCGACGCCGAAAGGATCATCTGTAGCCCGCTGTGTGTGCACCAGACGACCGGTGACCGCGCCATCGACACGTTATTCTTTCAGCGGCTCGTCGCCGATGAGACGGTCGCGGGCTTTGTCGTCGGGCTGCCGGTCCACGCTGACGGCAGCACGAGCGCGATGTCGGCAGAGGTGGAGCGGTTCGGCGCGTGGCTGGGCCGGATCACCGGCCGGCCGGTCGTCTTCCACGACGAGCGGTACAGCTCCCGAGAGGCGGACGGCATGCTCGCGGGCGTCGGGCTGACGCGCGGCCGAAAGAAAGAGCGGGCCGACGCCGTCGCTGCACTGGTGGTTCTGCAGTCGTGGCTCGACTCGCACTCCCACGGCGAGCGGCCGCGGGCCCTCGACGGTTAGCCCGCTGCCGGGCCGGCCACTGTCTCCTCGCGATGAACACCTCCATGACTTCCCACAACACGTCCAACCCGCCGGCATCGGTTTCCGAGGCTCATCGAGCAGCCGCCGACCCCGGCAGCCTCGCCCCGCGTCTTCGGCTGGTGGTCGGCTGCGGCTACCTCGGCGAACGGGTGGCGCGGCGGTGGGTGGACGCGGGGTTTCGCGTGATCGCCACCACGCGGCGGGAGACACGGGCGGCGGAGTTGAGGGAGCGTGGCATCACTCCCGCGGTGGTCGACGTCACAGTGGCAGAACCAGGCTGGGCAAAGCTCTTCGCCGACGCTGGAGTTCCTGAGACGGTCTTCTGGGGCGTTGGGTTCGATCGCGCAGCCGGTGCAACGCCCCGCGACGTCCATGGTGACGGACTGCGGCGGTTACTCGATGCACTCGCGACGGCACGGCCCGCGGGCTCGACGACGCGGGTGATCCTCTCGAGTTCGACCGGCGTGTGGGGGGACGAAGGGGGCGGTGCCGTCGACGAATCGACACCCCCGAATCCTTCCCGAGAGGCAGGGCGGGTGCTCGTCGAGGCGGAGTCGCTGCTTGCGGCCCATCCGGCCGGCCCCGGCACGGCCCTGCGGTTCGCGGGGCTCTACGGCCCCGGCCGACTGCCGCGGGTCGCCGACCTCAAGGCGGGCCTGCCGATCGCCGCTGATCCCGACTCGTGGCTCAATCTCATCCACGTCGACGACGCCGCGGAGGTCGTCTGCACGGTGGCCGATGCCGCCTCGCCCCGCGGGCTCTACGTCGTGGCCGACGGGCACCCCGTCCGCCGTCGCGACTGGTACGGCACACTGGCGAAGCTCACCGGTAGCCCCGAGCCCCGCTGGGATACGGCGGCCCCACGGCCGCGCGGAGCCGACAAGCGGATCGATCCAGCGCTGTTGTTTCGCGATCTCGGCTTCCGCCCCATCCACTGCAACCCGCTCGTGGCTCTCGCGGACCTTGTGGAAACCAGTTCCTGAACCCGTCCACGTAGCCGCAGGTTGGTAACCTGCGGTGCATCATCGCCAAGCACACTGCATGTGC
>JBAXOU010000084.1:0-12706 GCA_037133115.1 Planctomycetota bacterium
CTGCTCCTCCATCCACGCCACGAGGTCGGCCACCCAGCGGCCGTCCTGGGTGATCGAGTCGCCAAGCACGGCGATCCGTTTCGCCGAGCGGACGAGCTCACCCGGCGAGGCTGGCTCCGCCGCAGCCACGGGCAGCATCCAGGTGATGGCGAAGAGAAAAGCGGCGAGTGACGGGGCGGCGCGGTGCATGGCGATCACGGCGCCGGCGTGGCGCCCTCCCGGATGGCGAACAGGTGGCTCTTGTTGGCGATGTAGATGGTGTCACCGATGGCGATCGGTGTCGAATAGACGCTGTTGCCCATGTTGATTTCGGCGAGCACTTCGGGCTCCGTGCCGAGTTTGAAAATCGTGATGTCGCCGTCCTCATCGCCGATGTAGACCTTCTCGTCGGCGATCAGCGGGGATCCCCAGCTGGCCGCGAGCATGTCGTGGGTCCAGTGAGGCTTGCCTGTCTTGAGGTCCAGGCAGTGGAAGAGCCCGCTGAAGTCGGCGACGTAGAGCAGGCCGTCCTTGATGGCCACGGTGCCGCAGGTGCGATGCATCGTCTCCTCGAAGGCGAGCTTGCCGTTGCCGTCGGCGTCGAAGCCGGGATAGTGCCAGACGGCTGCCGAGTTGGGGTTGGGCCGGGCCACTTCTCCCTCCTCCTTGATCACCGCCTGCTCGCGGCGGCGGGGCAGGGGTTTCGTGGGGTCGGCGAGTGAGAGCGCCAGTTCGCTCGACACGTCGCCCCGCTTCGTGGGATCGATGCACCAGAGATGGCCGACACCCTCGCCATGTTCGGGATCCTCGCCGACGGCGATGTACACCAGGCCGTCGTGGACCACTGGCGTGCCGATGATGTGGTTTCGGTCGGCGCGGCCGCCGAGCGTGTACTTCGACTCCTTCGGATTGCAGTCGAACTGCCAGAGCAGTTTCGCCCGGCCGGGGCCGGAGGAAGATGGCTCCGCGTCCCCACGGGCGTCGAAGGAATAGAGCCAGCCGTCACCGCCGCCGAAGAGCACCTGCGGCACACCGCCGAGTTCTGCGTAGGCGGGGCTCGACCACTGGCCGTGGAGCACGAAGGCGCCGGGGGAACCATCGGCCCAGAGCACCTTCCCGTCGCGCTTGTCGAGGCAGAGGAAGCTGGGGGCATCGGGATTGGGCAGGTTGAGGTGGCCTTCGTCCACGCCGTTGCTCGTGTTCACGAATAGGAAGTCGCCGGCACTCGTCACGCTGCACGAGCACATGTTGTGCTGCGACACGCCGAGTTGCTTCATCATGTCGAGCACCCAGACGACGTCGGCCTCGTCCTGCCCCTGCTCCTTCTCGGCGGTGAACGGCCCGTCATTCTCGCCGTCGCGGAAACCCTCGGTGTCGAGGCATTTCACCTCGCCGCGGCTGCTGACGTACCAGAGCCGGTCGCCCTCCACGAGCGGCGCGCAGCAGATGCCCTGGAGCGGCCAGTCGTGCACGCGGCCCGTGGGGAGTTTCTCGCTGGAGTCCTGCCAGAGGAATGAGCCGTTCTTCACGTCGAAGGCGAGCAGGCAGCCGAGGTCGGTGGCCGGCGGATACCGCTTCAGCCAGCCCTTGCCGTTGTTGGTGCCGACAAACGCCTTGCCGTCGGCGATCACGGGGTTGCCGTACGACTGGCTGCCGAGCGCCGCCACCCAGGCCACGTTCTTGCTCGTCGCGGGCTGCCAGGCGCCGGTGTCGGGGTCGAACTCTCCCGGTGCCCACTCGATCGGCAGGTTGGTCGCCTCGGCGACGTTGTTGCGGCTCGGCGAACCACCCCACTGGTTCCATTCGGCGGCCGATGCCGCGCACGCGGCCATCACGAAGACGCCCAGCATCTGTCCCGAGAGCCGAAAACAACGCGGAACGAATCTGCGCGGGGTTGCCCCCGCCATAGAGCCGGCCTTGCTGGCCAGCGGAGCCATGGATGGCGAAGCGCAGCCAGCATGGAGTGAGCGGAGGCCAGGATGGCCGGAGCGAACGTCCGGCGACATGGCGGGGGCAACCCCGGCGCCCGTGAGACTTTTCTTCGTCGTCATTTCACCGCCTCCACGGAAACGTTGTCGATCGAGATCTCAGAATCCTTCGAGTTGCCGAAGAAGCCGGGGCTGCCTTGCAGGTTGCCGGCCGCGTGGACGCCCTCGATCGTCCACGCCTCGGGCTCCTTCTCACCCCGCGGCCAGACCTTGCCGCGGAGCACCGCAGAGCCGTCTTTCGTGCGAGCCTCGAGTTTCATCGTGTACCAGCGGCCCGCCTCCCAGGCGAAGGGGATCGTCTTCGAGAAGTAGGTCGCCACCTGCGGTGGCCACGAGCGGAGTTGCAACTGCTGGCTCGCTCCCATCAGGTCGAGCGTGTATCGCTGGGCCACGAGGCCCATGTCGGGCATCCGCGCCTTCTCGAGTGCCGCAGGATTGCCGAACTTCTTGGTGAAGGCGTCGGCATCGCTGCCGGAAGACTTTGGTGTGTCGGAGGCCGGTGATCCCGGCTTCTCGACGCCGGTCTCCTGAGCGCGGAAGTCGGCCTGCACGGAGTAATCGTGGAGCCCGATCGGCCCGATCCAGCCTTGGCTCCGCGTGCCCTTCGGGATCGTTGTCACCTTCACGAGGCACTTCGAGCCCGCCACGTCGCGGACGACGTGGCGATACCGCATCCCGATCCACGGAAGCGGTGGCTCTCCCTTCACCACCCCCGTCTTCGGATCGGCGGCAAGCGGGATGTCTTCGAAGTCGAACCGCCAGGGCAGCGGCGGCATGGAGCGAACCCGCGACTTCCCTTCGAGGCTTCCGACCTTCGCCGTGATGATCGCGGCGGTGTGGCCCGAGGCGGGGGCAGTGTAAACGCCCTCCTTCGACATCCCTCCGGCCGTGGTCGCAAACTCGGCCGGCGACTCCTTGACGAATCGTCCCGCCGCGTCGAACAGTCGCACCTTCAGTGGCACCGTCGCGCCGGCGGCGATCTGAGCTTCGGCCGGCACGACCTGCACCCAGGCTGGCTCGCCAGGCGTGCCGCCCGTGCTCGCAGCCACGATGTCGGGAGAGGGGCCCGAGTCGCGCGAGTCGCCCGGGCCGGCCATCTTCTCGCCGAGGCAATAGAGCCGGGCGTTGGTGGTGAGATAGACGAGCCCGTTGCAGGCGACGGGTGAGGCGGTGACCTCGTCTTCGTCGTTGAGCCGCATGCGGTTGACGAGCTTCAGACCGTCTTTTGTCGGCTCGAGCACATGCCAGCCGCTCGTCGAGCAGGCATAGAGTTTGCCGTCCGCCACCAGCGGGCTGCCCCGGACGATCGTGCCGAGGAGCTTTACAGGCTTGCCGACCGGTTCGCCGGTCTCTTTGTCGAAGGCATAGATCTTCGCGCCGTCATCCACGAAGTAGACGCGGTCACCGAGCACCACCGGCATCGACCGGCCGTCCATCACGCCCTTCTTCTGCCAGACGACGTTCGTCGCCGTGATGTCGCCGGTGCCCACGCCCTTGAACCTGGTCACCGAACCCATCGAGGTGTTGTCAAGATTTTCCTCGGCCTGGGAGATGAACACGTCTTCACCCTGCACCAGGGGCGCGACGTTGAGCCCGCGGCGGGAGAGCTTGAAGTTCCAAACGGCCTTGCCCGTGCGCGGTTGGAAGTTCCAGACACTGCCGTCGCTGGAGCCAAAGATGAGGGCCGCACGGCCACCCAGAGCCGCGAGTGACGGCGTGCTGTAGGTGGTGTCCTCGGGCAACTCCTTCGTGCCGTTCATCCAGCGGACTTCGCCGGTCGCCTTGTCGAGCCCGAGGAAGCGGTGGGCGGGACGGGCGGTGTCGCCCCAGCCCGTGACCACGGCGCTGGCGATCACGAGGTCTTCGAAGACCACGGGGATGTTCGTCCGGCCGCCATAGGTGGAGAGAAACCCGAACTCCTCGTGGAGCGACCGCTGCCATTTCGTCTTCCCGGTCGTCGCGTCGATCGCCGTGAACGCGCCGCAGACGCCGTGGGCGAAGACCGTGTTCGATGATGGATCGGCGATCACCGCCGACCAGCCGACCCGCTCCGCCGGCACATCCGACAGGTAGACGTTGAACACGTTCTCCCAGAGCTTCTTGCCTGTGGCGGCGTCGAGGCAGAGCACTTTCTCGGCCTCCTCAGTCGTGCCGGGCTTGTGCCGGACGAGCGTGAAGAGCTTTCCGCGCATGATCACCGGCGTGGAGATGCCGCCGGCCTCGTCGCTCTTCCAGAGCACGTTCGTGCCCGCCTCGGGATCAAACGAGGTCACGAGCAGCGGGCCGTCGTAGTGGCGGTCCTGCATCGGACCCCGCCAATCGGGCCAGTCGGCCGCAGTCGCAGACGAGGTGAGGAGCGCGGCGGACGTCGCGGCGATGCAGAAGCGGCGGATCGTCATGCGAGACCCCTTCATTCGGTGATCCCTTCGGCTTTGAGGTCGGCGGGTAGTTTCGGATCGACGATGCCCAGGGCGCCACGGCCCTGCTGCACGCGGTCGGCGGTGTCGGCCTTGATGCTCTCGGTGTCGGCCTCCCACCAGCGGCGGCGGACGGCGAGTTCTGGCTCCACGAGCGGGCGGACCACCCGCATGCCCACGCCGAGTGCGGGCTCCTCGGTATACCACCAGGGGCTCTTGGGTAGGTTCGGATCGACGTCCTTCCAATCGGGGTTTTCGCGGGTGCCGCCGGCGTCCCGAGAGCCGCGGCGGGCGGCGCTGCGGCACTGCGCGGCCTCGTCGTAGTAGGCGCCGCCGCGAAGCAGCCGCGGATACAGCTTCTGCGGCCAGGTGATCGAGTCGGCCACGCTCACCGGCTGCGGCAGCGCCGCCTGGCGGCCGTAGCCCCCGGCCACGAGTTCGTCGACGCACCACTCGGCCACGTTGCCGTGCATGTCGTGGAGCCCCCAGGCGTTGGCAGCCTTGTGGCCGACCGGATGCGGCGCCTCGCCGCAGTTGTCGGCGAACCAGGCCGCGTCATCGAGGTCTTCGGCGTCGTCGCCGATGTTCCAGAGCGTCTGCGTGCCGGCGCGGCAGGCGTATTCCCACTCGCTCTCGGCCGGCAGTCGGTAGAAGCGGCCCGTCAGGCCGCTCAGCCACTTGGTGTACTGCCGGGCGGCGAACTGGGTCATCGTCACCGCCGGCAGCGCGTCGTCCTCGCCGTTGACGAACGTGGTCGTCGGGTCGTAGAGAGCCGAGGGTGCCGTGACGGCGTCGGCCTGGTTGTCCGGGGTGACAGGCCGGATGCCAGCCGACCGCATCGCCTTGAAGATCTCGAAGGCGGCCATGTACCGCTTGTACTCGGCCCAGGTGACCTCGCACTTCCCGATCCAGCAGGGTTCGACCTGCACGTCGACCTGCGGGCCCTCGTTGCTGGACCGGTCGGCCTCGCCGTCGGGGCTCCCCATCCGGAATGTGCCGCCGGGGAGCGGAATCATCCGGAAGGTAACGGTCGTGCCGGGGATCGTCTCGTCGTAGGCGACCATCCAGCCACCGGGCACCTGCACCGCCGGGCCGTCTCCCGAGGGCTTGGCTTCACCCGGCACGAAGCCGTGGTCGGCGTGGAGCGGCAGGGCCACGACCACGATCAGGAAGGCGAGCGGAAGGCTGGCCAACAGACGGCGGGAATCGCTGTGCATGCGAGTGCATCCGGGGGGCAGGGACGGCGAAGCACGGAGACCGTAAAGTGTAGTCTTCCGATTCCAGTCCCGCACCCGCGGGGAGCATCAAGACGTGTCCGCCTCCAAGTCACCGAAGCCCACCTCGTCGTCGCCGAAAAGCCCGCCCAAGGGCAAGGCGGCGAAGAAGGGGGACGACAAGCCCGCCGAGCGGGTCGTGGCCGAGAACCGCAAGGCCCGCCACGACTATGAGATCATCGACACCCTCGAGTGCGGCATCGCGCTGGTGGGCAGCGAGGTCAAGAGCCTCCGCGGGGGAAAGATGAGCCTCGACGAGGCCTACGGACGCGTGGACGGCAATGAGGTCTGGCTCCTTGGCTGCGACATCCCGGAGTACGAGAAGGCCAACCAACTCAATCATAAGCCGAAGCGGCCGCGGAAGCTCCTCCTCCACCGCCGCGAGATCACGAAGTTCGCCGGCCACGCCTTCGAGAAGGGCCTCACGCTCGTCCCGCTCAAGGCCTACTTCAAGAACGGCCGCGTGAAGGTGCTGCTCGGTGTCGCCCGCGGCCGCAAGGCGCACGACAAGCGGCAGAAGCTCAAGGCCGATACGGCGAAGCGAGATATCGAGCAGGCGCTTCGCGGGCGACGCTGAAAAGCCGACGCCCCCGGAGGCCAGGGCCTGCGGGGGCGTCGATGTCGTTGTGGTGGCGTGCGTCCGTGACGCACGTGTGTCGCGACGGTTCAGTCGCCGGCACAGGCGCCCACGAGCGCGGATGACTCCGTGGAGTCTTCCGGGTGCCAGAGGGGCATGCCTCGCTGGATGCGTTCGGCGAGAATGTCGATCTTCTGCTTGGAACCGGCTGGGGCGGTGGTCGGAATGAATTCCGACGTGCACTGCGGCTCGAAGTTTTCGTCGTGACCGTAGAGTTCGATGATTTCGAAGACGTTGCGGATCCGGGCCATTGGTTCGAAACCACTCCTTCTGGATGCGAGTCCTGTCGACGTCCATCAGGCAGACGGAACAGCCCGCTGGCCCTGGACGCCATGCTCCCGTGTGGTTGACGCTGGCCTGACAAAGCGATGCCGCGAGCCTGCCAGGAGGCAGACTGCGAGGAACCGTTATCAGGCGACCCGCTGGCGGGACGGCAGAAGTGCCGTAGCGGGCGCGACGAGCGACGGGAGCTTCAACATTATGGACCCGGCCACACGCGAGTCAAACATTTGGGTCGCGGGTGAAAGAATGCGAAAAAGCTGCGGAAAAAACGGGCTAACCCGGAGGGTTTCGCCAGCCGTCGCGGTCGTTCACTGTCCTGGAGGGCCGGGTGGCAGCACGATCTCCACGTCGGTCGGTGGCGGGGGGGTCGAGGCGCTCGCCGCAGGCTTCGCGGTGGGATCAAACTTCGGCGTGTCGGTGCCCATGCGGGACTCGAGGTCAGCCGTGAGCGAAACCTTCTCGCCAGCGGCCGGTCGCAGTTCCAGCATGGTCACTCCCCATTCGCCCTTCGTCTTCTTGCCCTCGACGGCGATCTCTCCCTTGCCGTTGGGGCCCGACGCGTCGAACTGCATCGCGGCGATGCCGTCGGTCTCGTTGGCAGTGCCGCGGACCGCCGTCCCGCAGGTGACCGGGCTGCCGAGGGCCTGGGCGACGCGAGCGTTGCCCCGCACTTCCTCCACGGCCTCCTTCACGAGCGGGTGCTGCGAGAGCGGTCGACAGCCCGTCACGGCCAGCAGCACAAGCAGGCCTGTTATGACAGGCGTGACGTGCGCGGTGCGGGGACGGAAAGTCTGGGACGGCGCGGCATGGAGCATGGGAGATTCCCCGGGGAACGAGGTGCAGATCGGATAAACGGGCTCGTTCGACCGCAGGCCAGCGGTCAGCCCTTCGTGTCGTGGGCCCGGCACCAGGCGATCTTCTCGGCAGTCGTCGTTGGGAGAGCGCCACCTGCAGCCTTCTTCGCCGCCGCTTTGAGCGGAGCGGGGGCAGCGGCTGGAGCCGGTTCCTCGGTCGCCGGTTCTGCTGGCACCGCGGCAGCGGCTTTCGCTGCACGGGCCTGGGCCAGGATCTCGGCGGTCGAGAGCTTGCCGCCGGCTGCAGGCTTGGCGTCGCCGGCGGCCTTCGGGGCTGACGCCTTGCCGCGGGCAGCGGCGAGAATATCGGCAGTCGAGGCTTTCTTCGCGGCGGCGGGCTTGGCGGCCTCCTTGGCGGGCGCGGCCTTGGCCGCGGGCTTTGCCGACTTCTCCTTCGGCTCAGCGGGCTTCGGCAGCGGCTTGGGCACCATCTTCAGGCACGACGGATCAATGTCGTACCAGGCGGTGTTGTTGTATTGGTCGAACTCGACCAGGCAGCGGCCGTTCATGTTGACCGTCTTCACCTGGCCGGTTGCCCGCGCAAATCGGGAGAGTTCCGGGGCGGGCGAATCGATCACGACGTACTTGTCGGTCCATTCCGCCTTGAGTCGCTCGATGACGTCGAACATGGGCTACCGCGGTCGGGAACGAGTTGAACGGGGTGGCGAAGCCATGAATGTGATCGATGGCCGGGGGGATCGCAAGATGCGCCCGCGAGCGGCCGTCAACGGCCCCGGCCACCGGCCGCCGGGGGCACCGCTCGGATGCCGGCGGGGCCCATGACGTACGACCAGCAGATCGTGGCCGGAAGGCCGTCGCCAGGCTTTGGCGCGGTCACCAGCACGGCCTCGCCCGCCATGTCGTACGTCGAACCGAGCCACACCGGCGGCTCCTTGATCCGGCAGGCGATCTCGAAGAGCAGCGCGTCGGGTTCAGCGGGGTGGGGGGAGATGCTCGCCGAGTAGTGCGACCGGCCCGCCAGTCCGACGGCGAGGATCGCGGGGCCGTTCGGGGTTTCGAGCGTCGAGAGTTCCACGAGCGGCGGCGAGGCGGGCCACGACCGATCGCGGCCGCCGGCGGTGTGTTCCAACGAGATAGCCAGGGGCTTGCCGTCGATGCTGACGCTATGCCGCCAGCGGTCGTCGTGCCAGGCGAAGACCACGCCGGTTCGCCCAGCCGACAGGGCGAGCGGCGGCCGGGACCGCGGGGCGGCGGGATCGGAGGCAGGCGGTTCGCGGTCGGCGGGCGGAGAGGTCATGATGGCGGGCATCAGCATACGGCAGCCGCGGCCGCCCCGCGCCGACCGCCTGGAAACCGGCTCATGGAACCGCGTCGCTCGTTCGGCTGGCCGATCCTCCTCGGCGTGGTGCTGATCGCGGCGCTGATCGCGCTGACGGTGGGCTGGGTGCTCGTCAGCATCGCGGCGGCCCTCGGCTCGCAGAACGCGGCCTTCTACTGGGCGGTTCTTGGTGTCGGGGTGGCGCTCCTCGTGGTCGTGCTCGCGGGGGTGATCGTCTACCTCGCGCTCACGGTGAAGGCGATCGCGCTCTCGCAGCGGCAGAGCAACTTCATCGACAGCGTGACCCACGAACTGAAGAGTCCGCTGGCGTCGCTCAAACTCTCGCTGCAGACGCTCACCCGCCGGGCCGTGCCGGCCGAGCAGCAGGCTGACTTTCACCGGATCATGCTCCAGGACGTGGAGCGGCTCGACACGCTCATCGACCACCTGCTCGACGCCGCCAAGACGCTCCAGCGGCGGCCGCAGGCGGGAGGCGCTGCGGCCGACGTCGAGACCGTGTTCGGCAACGTCTGCTCCGCCGTCGTGCAGCGGCACGGCGTGGCTGACGACGCGATCACCGTCGAAGCCGCGGCAGACGGGCCGTTCGTGGTTGCGGGCCAAACCGCCGATGTCGAGATCGTGATCCGAAATCTGCTCGACAACGCGGTGAAGTACTCGCTTCCCGATCCACGCGTCACGGTCACGATCAGCCGCACGAACGCCGGCCGGGTGCGGATCGCCGTGGCCGACAATGGCCCGGGCATTCCAATCCCGCTGCGCCCGCTGATCTTTCGCCGCTTCCACCGCCTCGGCAGCGAACTGGAGCGGTCGACGCCGGGCACCGGCCTGGGGCTGTTTCTCGTGAAGTCGCTCGTGCGGCAGATGCGGGGCAAAGTGCTCGTCCGCGGCCGTCAGCCGCCACCGGGCACGGTCTTCGAGGTGGAGTTGCCGGCGGCGCCTCCGGCGTGAGCCACGCCCGGCGGCTTCGGCGTGGAGAAGCGCAGCGGTCTTTTCAGCCTGCGAGCCGCTGATCTAATCGGGCCATGCACACGACCCACTCCTCCCCCACGACGCCGACCGTCGACGTCGTCCCGATCCGCCGCGTCTTGGTGAGCGTGTTCGACAAGTCGGGCCTCGACCGGCTTGCCGCGGCGCTCAAGGCCGCGGGCGTGCGCGTCGCCAGCACCGGCGGCACCGCGACGGCGCTGGCCAAACTCGGCGTCACGGTCGACGACGTGTCGGCGGTCACCGGCTTTCCCGAGGTGCTCGACGGCCGCGTGAAGACGCTCCACCCCAACATCTTCGCCGGCATCCTCGCCCGCGGCGACCGGCCCGACGACCTCGCCGTGCTCGCCGAGCACGGCATCGAGCGGTTCGACGCGGTGATCGTCAACCTCTACGACTTCCAGAGCGTGATCGCGAAGCCCGATGGCACGCCGGCCCAGGCGATCGAACTCATCGACATCGGTGGTCCGAGCCTCGTGCGGGCGGCTGCCAAGAACCACGCCTTCACGAGCATCGTCACGAGCCCCGCCCAATACGATGCCTTCATCGCGGCGGTGGCCCGAGGCGGCACGACGCTTGCGGAGCGGCGGCAACTCGCCGCCGCGGCCTTCGAGCAGACCGCGAAGTACGACGCCGTGATCGCCCGGTGGATGGCCCGGCACGCAGGCCTCGTCGCGGAGCCGTTGGCTGCCGCGCCGCCGGTCGAACTCGCCGATGAACTGCCGCTGCCGGCGCGGGTGACCCTCGAACTCGAGCAGCGGCTGCCACTCCGCTACGGCGAGAACCCGCACCAGTCGGCGGCGATGTATGCCCCGGTGGGCACGCACCTCGGGCTCGCGGGCCTCGAGCAGCTCTGCGGCAAGGAACTCTCCTACAACAACCTCCTCGACCTCGACGGGGCGACGCGGCTCGCGGGGCTCATTCAGGATCCTGCGGCCGTGGTCGTCAAGCACACCAATCCTTGCGGCGCTGCCTCCGACGGCACGGCGGCCGAAGCCCTCGCGGCCGCGATGGCGGCCGACCCCACGAGCGCCTTCGGGTCGATCGTCGCCGTCAACCGCCTTTTCGACCGTGACTGCGCCGAGGTGCTCTGTGCTCCGGGGTTGTTCGTGGAGGTGGTTGCGGCGCCTGCCTTCGCGAAGGAGGCGGTTGAGATGCTCACCACACGGCCCACATGGAAGGCCAGTGTGCGGCTGGTGGAAGTGCCTGCCGGCGACCCGTGGGAGGCGACGTCAGGGCTCGAACTGCGCAGCGTGGCCGGCGCCCTGCTCGCCCAGCGTCCCGATGACGAGTGCGACGATCCGGCGACCTGGCGGGTGGTGACAAAGACCGCTCCGCCGGCTGCCCTCATGCAGGACCTCGACTTCGCCTTCACGCTCGTCCGCCGGCTGACAAGCAACGCCATCGCGGTCTGTCATGGCACGAGCCTCGCGGGTGCCGGCATCGGCCAGACGAGTCGCGTTGATGCCGTGCGGATCGCGCTGGAGAAGGCCGGAGCGAAGGCCCGAGGCGGCGTGCTCGCCTCCGACGCCTTCTTTCCGTTTCCCGACTCGATCGACCTGATCGCGAAGGCGGGGGTCGCGGCGATCGTGCAGCCCGGTGGATCGAAGCGGGATCCCGAGGTGATCGCCGCCGCCGACGCGGCGGGTATCCCGATGGTGTTCACCGCCCGGCGGCATTTCCGGCACTGAATCGCGTTTGTCGACGGATTTCTATGCGTGCAACCGCGAGCCCACGACTCGTCTCCCTCGATGCCCTCCGGGGCTTCGACATGTGCTGCATCCTGGGCCTGACGGCCGCCATCGAGGCTGTGCTGGGGCGATTCCTGCCACAGAGTCCGCTCACCGCCGGGCTGAAGACGCAGTTTGCGCACGTGGACTGGGCCGGCCTGCACTTCGAGGACCTCATCTTCCCGCTCTTTCTCTTCATCTCCGGCGCGGCGATGGCGTTCTCCGTGCCGCGACGGTTGGAACGAGAAACACAGACGGCCGTGATCAAGCACCTGATCGTGCGGGCGCTGGTGATCTTCGCGCTCGGTGTGATCTATTCGGGTGGGCTGATTCGAGGATGGGATCAGGTCCGCTGGCTGGGGGTGATCCAGCGGATTGGCATCGCTTCCGCGGTCGCCGGCCTGCTTTCGATCTGGCTCGACGTGCGCGGCCTGGCGATCGCCACGGCTGCGCTGCTCGTGGGCTATTGGCTGGTGCTGTCGTTCGTTCCCGTTCCAGGCATTGGGGTCGGTGATTTTGCCGAGGGGAGGAACCTCACCAACTACCTCGACAGCATCTGGCTCCCGGGCCGGAAGTACGACGGCGACCACGACCCCGAAGGGATTCTCAGCACGCTTCCGGCGATTGGCACGGCCCTGCTCGGCCTCCTCGCCGGTAACTGGCTTTCCCGCGATATGGAGCCGCGGCGGAAGGTCGGCGGTCTGCTACTGGTCGGCGTCGCCCTGCTGGCGGCCGGCTGGGCCTGGCACCCGTTCTTTCCCATCGTCAAGAAACTCTGGTCGTCAAGCTTCGTGCTGGTCACCGCGGGCTGGAGCGCGATCCTGCTGGCCGGCTTTTATTGGATCATCGATGTCCGCGGATGGCGGCGGTGGTGCGAGCCGTTCGTCTGGGTCGGCGCGAACCCGATCTCGCTCTACCTCGCGGCGGGCATGGGGGCCTTCCGCACGGTGAATGAGCGGATCGTCGGCCCGCTCTCGGCCGAGTGGGCTTGGGTCGGCAGCGTCACCGTCTTTGCCCTGATGCTCCTGACGGCCCGCTGGCTCTATCGCCGCGGCATCCTCCTGCGGGTCTGATGGCTGCTGCAGGCGCGCCACGTTGAATGCGGTGTCTGGTGGCGGTTCGCCCCACGCCTTCTACGGGTCGCAGTTGATCTTGAGGCGTTCACGAGGCTCGGGGCTGCCCGTGCCCGTCGCCGGACGCTCACTTCGGCCCTCCAGGCAATCCTGTTCGGCACGAGATTTGCGCAGGAGAGGCTGGGCAA
>JBAXOU010000085.1:0-12526 GCA_037133115.1 Planctomycetota bacterium
CGGGCGGCTTCGCGGGCCGACTGAACGGCAGGGAGGAGCAGGCCGATGAGCGTGGCGATGATCGCGATCACCACGAGCAACTCGACGAGAGTGAAGCCGCGGATCGACTGTGTTCGAGTGGAGTTCATGGATTCCGGACGCTGTTTGAGGGAACCTCGATCACGAGATCCTCTCCGCCGGCCGTGATCGTAGCGGACAGCGGTGTTGTTGACAGGTTTGCATATTCCGGCCCGAACCTCACGGGAACGCCGACGCCTGTCTCTGACGCCGCGAGGGCCATGTCCCGGAGGACGACCTTGTGGTTGCCGACCGCCGCCCCAGCGCCATGTGTGGACTGCGTGGCGTAGGCAAGTTCGAAACGCCCCTCGGCGTCGGTCTCACCGCTCGACGAGGGGCCTCTCGTGCCGCCCGCGGCATCGGGGTGAAACTCCAACCGTACGTCTTTGGCTGGTACTCCCTTGACGAGCACCTGGCCGCGGACTGGAGCGAAACGGATCGACTCGCCGCATCCTACGAGCGCGGCGACCGTCAACGCGATCGCGCTGGAACAGGCAAGGCTGGAACGGGAAAATGCCATCTGCGAAGCCACGGGGGCAGGTTCTTGACTTAGTCGGGAGAAGCCGTCATTTCACTACCGTTTCTCGTCGATATCGCGGCCAGCGTCTGCATCTCGATGGTGTCGAGCAGGAATCGTGTCGAGCCATCGGCGAATACGAAGCTGGCGCCGCCTGAATGGCCGCTGCCCCAGGCGTTCATCCGGCTGTCCTGAATCGTGATGCTTGGAGTCGATGGGCTCGATGGTGCCAGCGTGCGGACCGTACTGTTGATCGGCACCGCCGACGAGGCGAACAACATGGCGGAGCCCTTGCGGCCACCCGCCCATGCCCACACTGAGAACTGGTGCATCTTGAGGCCGCTGTTGGCGGATGTCCATGTGTCAAAGTCGGTGTCCCGATGGTACTTCTCGCCCATCAGGAGCGTCTTGCTCAAGCCATCGCTGATCTGGCCTGGCTTGACGGCAGCCAGGTTCTGGTGATCCGCGGACATGGCGTGAAGCGACCCGCCCGAGGAAGCTGTCTTGAGTTCCTTGCCGGGGCCGGTCATGAAGAGGATTCCGTTGGGGATCACCGGGAACACCGAAAAGCTCGTGTAGTACGCCCCCACGCCGTAGTTGCCGGCGTAACTGCTTCCCGAATACTTGCCCGCGTACGGATTCCCAGACGCGGTTTGCGCCGGGCTGAAGGAAGCGCCGGTGACGGGGAGGTCGAAAGGATTCTCGGTAAACTGATCGGAGGGGCAGACGAGCCCCTTGATCATCGAAGCCGCCCGTGACGCCCCGGCGGAAGCATCGGCGTTCTTCGAGGAGTCGACGAGATCCCACGTCTGCGAGAGCGACGTCTCTTCCATGTACGGCAGCAGGCGGATGAAAAACGTCGCCTTCGCGGACGTCGATCCGTCCCGGAGTTCCAGCCCGAGAGGGAACGCCTTTCGCGCGCTCGCATGGCTGTGCGCCGCGATCCCGAGTTGCTTGAGGTTGTTTTGGCAGGAGACCCGACGGGCGGCCTCCCGCGCGGATTGAACAGCCGGCAGGAGCAAGCCGATGAGTGTGGCGATGATCGCGATCACCACCAAGAGTTCGACGAGAGTGAACCCCGGGGACCGTTGGTTTCTCAGTTTCCACATGGGCTTTTTCCGCCACGGCGGGCGACTGGATCGGGTACTCACACAAATTATCGCGGAGTTTACACAAGCTGGATGAACTTGTCGCCCGGCCTCCCGACCACCCTCACACGAGCCACATGATTGCAACGAGTTTGCGGGTTGTGCCGTAAAAACGGCTGGTTGCTGCGGTCCTTGGACGATAATGATCCTCGGTCGAGCCGGCGGGAGGGGCGCTATGCAGAGGAGGGGTTTGTGGGCCGCAGTCGCCGGGGTGGCCATGGCCGTGGCTGGTGGCTTTTATGCGGCCGCCGGTCCCATGCCGCCCGGTGCCGCGCCACCGGCGGATCCGACACAGGAAGCCAAGCAGGCGGCCCAGCGGCACCTGCGGCTTGCCCGCGAGCATCTCGCCGCATCGTGCGAGATGCTGAAGAAGTGCGATCGCCACGCCGTGGATGGCTACTACCTGGCCTGCCAGGAGGCGTGGAACGCGGCGTGGACCGATCCCGAAGATCGTGATCTGCTGATCGACGCCGCCGACGCATACGCCGACGCGCTTGCCGGACTTCTTGAGGCCGCGAGACGGCACGACCGCCTCGGGAATGGTGGGTTGTGGGTGGGGCCACGAGGCCGGCCGGTGCTCGTTCCCTTTCGCCCACAGGCGCTCGCCATTGATCCGGCGTGCATCGCGTCGATCGAGCCGCAGGGGCAGGCGGATGATAAGCGGCTCAGTCGCCGCCATCTCCGCGACGGCTTCGGGCTGCCGGTGGTGGTTCGTGTGGCGAACGGTTCCACTCCGGAGGAACCGCGGGGCTTCGCGGCCCCGCGGCAGTCGCTCGCCGCCACCGCCGTGCTCCGCTTCGCCGTGCCGGGCAACGAAAACGTCCTGCAGAAGTTCGCCGGCCCGGTGGCCCGCGACCACGCGCCCGCGGTGCTCGACCTCGCAAACCCCGTCGAGATCGCCGCCGTTCGCATTGGTCCCACCAAGCCCCACCTTGCCGCCGACCTCTCGGCACCGCTTCTGGACGTGCTCGATGGCACGCCGAAATCGAGTATTGCGGGCTTCCTCCAGCCCTTCGGCGATGGCAGCACACGGCCGCATCTCGAGATGCTCGAGCCACACCAGCCGGGCAGAATTCCGGTGGTGTTCATCCACGGCCTCGCCAGCGATGAAGGCACGTGGTTCGACATGATCAACGAGCTCCGCGCCTGGCCCGAGTTTCACCGGCGGTACGAGCCGTGGGTGTTCCACTATCCCACCGGCGCCGCCTTTCTTCAGTCGTCGGCCGAATTGCGCGAGCAGCTCACCGCGGCCGTGCGGCAGTGCGATCCCCAGGGTCGGGATCCCGCGATGCGCAACCTCGTGCTCGTCGGGCACAGCATGGGGGGGCTGCACGCGAAGCTGCAGGTCGTCGATCCGGGCGATCGTATCTGGCAGGCGGTGGCCAAGGTGCCGTTCGAACAGATTCGACTGCGGAAAGAACTGCGGCGGCAGGTGTCTCGCGCCTACTTCTTCGAACCGCTCCCGTTCGTCAACCGCATCGTCTGCATCGCCACGCCACACAAGGGATCGGTGCTCGCCTCGCTCGGGCTCGGGCGGCTCGCCTCGCTCTCCGTCCGCACGCCCCCCGAATCAAAGCTGATTCACGACGAGGCCGTGCGACTCAATCCGGGAAAGTTTCAACCTGAGTACGAGCGGGCAACGCCGACGAGCGTCGATCTGCTGCAGCCCGACTCGCTGATGCTGAAGTCGATCGCTCGGCTCCGTCCACCATGCTGGGTGACGGTGCACAGCGTCGTCGGCGACGGCCACTCGTGGTTCGTCGGCGTCCGCGACGACTGCGTGGTGTCGGTCGAGAGCGCCCACACCGAGGGGGCGGTGAGCGAGGTCTACGTGCCCGCGACGCACACCAAGGTGCACCATCACCCGCGAACGATCGCGGAGGTGCGGCGGATCCTCGTGCAACACCTGGCCGAGACGAGCCAGGCCACGGCTACGAGGCCCGCGGACAGCCCCGGCTCGGGCACCGCCGCGACTGGATTCGGGAGGACGTCAACGCCGTAAGACGTGGCGAGTTGCCCGACGACCGGGTTGTAGTTCCCGGTGTCGTAGAGGCCCGTACCGAAGAAGTCGGAGGCGTCGAGGACGTCCACCACGCGGTCGTAGTTGAAGTCGCCCTCCAGCCAGGTCGCTGGAAGCCCGGTGTCGTACTTGCCGAACGACAGGAAGTTGCTCGCGTCGAGGACGTCGACCTGCCAGTCGAGGTTGGTGTCGCCGGGCGCCGCAAACGCAGCCGTCATCGAGCCGTCGCCGTTGTCGAGCCAGCCCACCGCCCGCGGGATGCTCAAGGCCACGTCGGTCGCGGCCACGCTCGACGTGATCCCACTCGTGCCGTTCCAGGAACCGTCGGCCCGCCCCTGGATGATCCGGGCGACGAGTGCGGCCGAAGAGACGCCGGAGGCGATGGTGATCCCACCCGACGTCACGTCCACGAGGCCTGTCGCCGCAAGCGAAAGGCCGTTTACGTTCACCTGCGTCGCCGGGGCCATGGCGAGCGTCGCGCCTCCCGCCACGGTGACGTTGCTCAACGCCAGGATCCCGGGGGCGGCGATCCGCAGCGTGCCTTCGGCAACGCGAGTGGGCCCTGAGACGGTGCCACCACAGGCGAGCGTGAGCGTCTGGTCGCCGGCCTTCGTGAAGCCCGCGTTGGTCGGGGCGACGAGCGAACCCGCCAGGATCAACTCGCCGGTGCCGCCCGCGGTGTTCGTGACGGCGAAGGTGGCGTCTCCTCCAAGAGTCACGGTGCCGGTGGAGGTGGTCGTGCCCTGGTAGCGAATCGGAGGCAAGGAGGGGCTTGCGAACGCGCCGCGGTAGTCGAGCGTGAACGTGCTGGAAGTGGCGATCGTGAGTGGGCAGTCGAATCCAGTGGTGACGTGGTTGCCGGGTGATCCTGTCCGGCGGATCGCCAGCGTGCCGTTGCCTTCGACCACGATCGCAGCCCCGGTGAGCCGCGTGCCGGCGCCGCTGGTTGCCGAGAGTTCGAGCGTGCCGCCGGCGAGTTCGACCACGTTTCCCGCGCCGAGCATACTTGTGATCGAACTGCCAGACCTGTCGAGGGTGACGATCCCAGCCTCGGCGCGGAGGGTGAAGGAGGGCCCGATGGAACCGGACTGAGAGAGGATCAGGCGGCCGCTGCCCCGCTGCGTGAGCGTGCCTTCGCCAGACACGGTGCCCTGGAAGGAGACGTCATCGCTGCGGTCGAACACGAGCGACGTGCCGACCCCGAGATCAAGGGGGCCGCTTGGCGAGATTGATCCAGCGGTGCCGCCATCGCCGACGACCAGCGTGCCGGCGAACAGTGTGGTGCCAGCCCTGTATGAGTTTGCACCGGTCAGGGTGACAGTGTTGCCCCCCTCCTTGAAAAACCCACCGCTCCCCGAGATCACGTTCGCCAGCGTCAGGTCATCGGAGCGATCGATCACGACTGCGGTGTCGGCTGCGACGACCGCGATCGGGCCGGCAACCGAACCGACGTCGCCACCGGCGCCAAGACGGACCCAGCCGCCGGCGACGGTGGTGGTGCCCGAGAATGTGTTGTTGCCTGCAAGCACGAGGTCGCCCGATCCAGACTTGAGGACGCCACCTGCACCGGCGATCGTGCCCGAGATCAGGACCGAGGCAGCCTGTCCGGCGTTGAACGTGGTGGTGCCCCCCGACGTCTGGGTCAGCGCCGACCTCACGCTCACCGAGACGCCATCGGCGGCGGCCACGCTCGCCGTGGCAGGCAGGCGGATGGTGCCACCGGAAAGCGAGTATCCATCGACCGCGAAGGCCAGGCCTCCGGCCGAGACGGTTCCTCCGATCGTCACGACGCCGGATGTGCCGGCAAATACGGCGGTTGCCGACGTCGCGAGCGTGCCGACGGCCGTGCCATCGACGGTCGTGGCAAAGGTGGCACTGGTCGCCGTCCACGTACCCGATCCGCCGATTCCGGCTCCCGGAGTGGGATCCCAGTAGGTGCCGTTGACCGAGGGCGTGCTCCCCGACACGAGGAGCGAGAAGGCGTCGATGCCAAGGGCCTGGCCGTTGGTGCTTCCGCCGACGCCGGTGTAGTCCCAGCGAAGGTAATACGCCGATCCCGGTGCCACGGAGAGGCTCGAAATCCGCAACGGGCTCACGGTGCTCGACGCGATCGCGATCGGGTTGTTGTTCGCGTCGGCCGGATACGACTTGTCGCCGCCGGAGAGGCTCGTCCACGTCGATCCGTCGCTCGACCCGTAAAACTTCCAGTCAAACGCCCGGGTGCCGTTGCGGTATTTCTCATAGGTCCAGCCGACGTCCAGACCCGAGATCGTGCTGCCGGTGTCGTTGGTCATCCCAAAGAGGATCGACCGCGGGCTCGTGAAGCCGCTGCTGGTGAGGAACCCGATGGCCTTGTCGGTGCCCGATGCCGCCGTGCCGTTCACGAATAGATACGCGCCCCCGGCGCTCGTGCTCGTGAGCGTGCCGCTGCCGACCGTGCCCGCGTACTGCGTGGTCGAGGTGAGCGTGCCGCTCGTCCAAGTGGGGGCTGTGCCGGATGCAAATACCCATCCGGACGGCAGGGCCGAGGTGGCGGTGTTCGTCATGCCGTCGAACGACTGGGCGTATGATCCGCTAGTCAGCGAGAAGGGCGTCGCGGCGGTTGCCGACGGGTTCCACCACGTCGCGAACGCGGCAGCGAGAAACATCGCGAGCCAGCGACGGCATGGATCACTCATCGCCGAATCGTCCTTTTCTCGAAAACCGGTTGTCACGCGACGCCGCGGCGGCGCGTCTTGGCGACGTTGGTGTCGGTGGAGTCGTAGGACGCTGCAAATGCTGCCCAGGCGGTATTCACGGCCGGGGTGTTCCCGCCGCTACGGATGGGCGACGAGGCGGGGGTCGACCGGACCAGCGTGGCCGCGGCGGAGACTGACCTGGTGCCCGTAGCAAGCCACTTTGCGAACGTGTTCCACCCAGTTGCATGGCAAAACGCCGCGGCGTCGGTGGCGTAGGTCGCGAGGTAGGCATCGCTCGAGGTAGTCGGCAGGTAAACCGAGATGCCGGAACTCGATCGCTGGTCGGCCGTCTTGCCGAGGATCACCCCGCCGATCGCCGCCGTCACCGCCGTGGCGGCCGTGCGGAGCGTCTGAGGCAGGCTCGTTGCGGCGGCCACCTTCGTCATGAAGTTGCCGAGGTCGCGGAAGGGCGTGGTGTCGTAGGTCACGCTGCCATTGGCCGCGGTCACCAGCGTGGTGCGGTTCGCGGTGGTGAGGGACGCGGTGGCGTCGACGAACTGCTTGATCGCGGTTGCCAAAGCGTTGTAACCAGAGGCCGCTGCGGTGGAAAACGTATCGCACTTCCCCGAGTCGCCCTGATACTGGGTCTGGTAGCTCGCGACCATGCCGGCGGCGATCTGCGACGCCGTGACCGACGCGGGGTCGGCCACCTTGAGGGCCGAGTAGGCGGTCGTGTAGTCCTGCCCGGTGCCGTTGATGACCTCCTCCGAGGCCACAAATACTCCCGCCACCTTCGGGGCGATCGCCACGCCCACCTCGGCCATCGCCATCAGGCAGTTGTCGTACGACACCAGGTCGATCGTCGGCATGCCAGTGGCACCCAGCGCCGAGGCCATCTCGCCGATCGATAGGGCGTCGCTTCCCGACTCGCTGTCGAACTGGCTGCCATCGGTGCCGCCGCCATGGCCCCACATCTGCAGGAGATAGTGCTGGGCGGGTGCCTGCTGCACGCCCCACTTCACGAAGTCGACGAGCGTGGCCGGGTCGCCGGTGTTCTTTTCGCCGAAGGAGAGATCAAAGGTCGACGCGATCGTCGTGGTGCTGGCATCGGCCTTGAGAATGGAGCGGCCGTAGGTCCGCCAGGCCGACTGCGTGCCGCCGCCGGTGGCGTAGGCCGTGCCGACCGACGACTTCGGCTGATCCCAGGAGACGACGATCTTTACACTGCCCGGCAGCGACCCCAGCGCCTTCTCCATCTCGTTGATGTCGTCTCGGGCGTCGGTATTGAGGTTCTCGCCGGTCATGTAGACGAGGATCGTCCACGAACCGCCAGACGGCGTCGGGGGCGTGACCGGGGCCACATCCTTGATCGTGGCGATGGCCGTGGCCGGGGTGCCGACCGTGGCTCCGGTGGCCGACAGGATCCGCATCTGCAAGGTCTCGTCCGATTCCACGACCGAGTCGGTCTGCGTAGCCACCGAGATCTGTTTCGAGGTCTCGCCCGCGGCGAACGTGAGGGAGCCAGTGGCCGCGGTGTAGTCCGACGCGGACGAGGCCGTCAGGTCGCTGGTGGCATACGACACCGTCACCGGAACCGTCGCTGCGCCGGAGAGGCTGAACGTGAACGTGGCAGCGGCACCTTCGTTCACTCCCGCTTGCGGACCCGTCACCGTGACGCTGCGGGCGAGGTCGTCATCGTCATAGATCGTGCCCGTCGCCGTCGCCCGTCCGAGCGTCGCGGCGGTCGCGGACGAGAGCACGATCTGAAACGTCTCATCTGCCTCGACGATGCGGTCGCCCCGGATGGGCACGGCAACCATCGCCGTCCGCTGGCCCGGGCGGAACAGGATCGTGCCAGATACCGCGGCGTAGTCACCGTTGGCGACCGTGGCGGTCGCGTCAACGGTCTGGTAACGGACCGACGTGGTCTGCTGGGCCGCGGCCGAAAGCGAGACGACGAACGACAGCGTCCGCGAGCCGAAGTTCCCTTCGTCAGCACTTGCATCGGCGATCGAAACCGTCGGCACGGCCGCGAGCATGGCTCGCGATTCGAACCGCTCGAACCCTGACAACCGTCGGGACTGGCGGCGGCTCATGGCATCTTCTCCGTGACGACGAGGATCAACCTCAAACCAAACTCGTCAAACTCTAGATCGCTGTCGTCTGGCCAGCAAGAGTGATGCCCCGACGGCAAGTAGCCCGGCCGTTGCCAACGAGGGCTCCGGCACAGCCGCCACGGCCCCAACGCTCCCCGCGGGGGTGTTGTAGTTCCCGGTGTCGTAGAGGCCGGTGCCGAAGAAGTCGGAGGCGTCGAGGACGTCCACCACGCCGTCGTAGTTGAAGTCGCCCTCCAGCCAGGTCGACGGCAGGCCGGTGTCGTACTTGCCGAGCGTCAGGAAGTTGCCGGCGTCGAGGATGTCGACCTGCCAGTCGATGTTGGTGTCGCCCGGCGCCGCAAAGGCCGCCGTCACCGAGCCGTCGCCGTTGTCGAGCCAGCCCACCGACCGCGGGATGCTCGAGGCCACGTTGGCCGCGGCCACGCTCGAGGTGATGCCAGTCGTGCCGGTCCAGGATCCGTCACCACGGCCCTCCTTGATGCGGGCCACGATGTCCACCGCCGAAGCATTGCCGATAGTCAATCCGCCGGCGGTGAGGTCGACGAGACCATTCGCCGCCAGGTTGAGGCCCCCCGCACCGGCCACGATATAGCTGGCGACGGAGGCGGTCGCACTGTTGGCCACGGCGAGCGTGCTCGCGCCGAGCGCCGAGACGCTGCCGACCTGGAGCACGCCCTGCTGCACGGCGGTGGTTCCGGTGTGGGTGCTGACGCCGGTGAGCGCGAGCGTGGAATCACCGTTTTTGATCACGGAACCGGAGCCCGAGAAGCCACCCGCGTAGGTGCCGCTGGTGGTCTGGCTGAGCGTGAGCACGATCGGGGCGTTGGAGGTGCTCTTGAGGGTGATCGTGCCTGTGCCCTGGATACTCGCCACCGTCGCGGCTGGCACGCCGAAGGTGATTGCGCCACCGCCTGAGGTGTTGAGCGGCGCGGCCGCGAGGGCGGTCTCGTTCGCGATCTCGAGCGTGGCGCCGGAGTTCACGGTGACTCGCTCGGTGAAACTCGTGCTTCCGCTCGCGCCCAGTCCGTTGGCGGCAAGGATCAGTCGGCCGGTGCCGCCGATCGTCACGCCGGTCGAACTGCCCGAGGAAGACGACGCTCCGAGCACGCCGGAGATCGTCGTCGTGTTGTTGACGTCAAGCCGGAACTCACCCGATGTGTCGAACGAGCGGAAGAAGCTCGACGTTCCGCTGAACGTGATCGGCTGGCTGCCACCGATCACTGCGACGGCACCCGTCCGGCCTCCGATCGACACACCATTGGCAAACGTCATACCGCCGGGAATGGTGGTGACCAGGGTTCCGTAGTTAAACCGGAGTTGGCCGGTTCCCGAGCCTGCCGTCGGGGCGAACACCACCGTACCGCCATTCGTGGGGCTTGCGCCCGCTGAACCGATCGTGAAGCCGCTGGTCGCGTTTGCACCTCCGATGACCAAGGTGCCGGCGCCCGTCTTAAGAATGCGGCCGGTGGTGCCGGCGATGTCGCCGTTGATGGCAAGCGTGCCACCCGATCCGACGACGACAGCCTTGTCACCGTTGCTCGTGAAAGCAATCGCGGGGTTGATTACCGCGGTGCCGGTCGTGACGGCTGCGGCCGAAATGCTGTTGAGCGAGATTGCTCCGGATCCGTCGATCCGTGCCGCAGTGCCAAAGGTCAACACGCCAACGGAACGAGTAGCGCCCTGCAGGTCGAGTGTGCCAGACGAGGCAAGTGTGGTGGTAGAGAGGTTGAACGACCCGCTCAATGTCAACTTTGTGCCCGGGGCAATGTCGAGCGTGCCGGCGCCGGTCACGTCGCGGTCGGATCCCATGGCGATCGACGTGGTCGTCTTGAGCGTGCCGGCAAGCCGGAGATCATTGGACGCGTCACCCAGAGCCGAATCAGTTGCAACTTGCAGCGTGCCGGCATTAACCGACACGTTTCCCGTGAAGGTGTTGGCACCGCCGAGCACGAGCGTGCCGCCGCCCGCCTTCGTGAGCCCGTTCGAGCCAGCAATCTTCGAATTGACCGCCGCCGTGACGGACGAGTCCGTTCCAGTCGTGATCGACCCGCCGTTCAGGGCGATGGTGCCGCCGGAGAGGGTGTAGCCGGTCGTGTTGAACTTCATGCCCCGGCCCGCCGTGACCGCCCCGGCTGAAACGGCGCCGGCCGATCCGTCGAAGTTGGCCGTCATCGAAGAGTTCCATGAACCGGTTCCGTCAGCCCAGGTGCCGACCCCGCCCACGCCGGGAGCCGTGGATCCCCAACCAGATCCGCCGTTCCAGTAGAGATCGAGGGCGGCCGAGGTGTACGTCGCCGCCATGTTGAAATCGTCCAGGCCAAGGCCCTGGCCGTTGGAAAAACCACCGACCCCGGCATAACTCCAGCGCAGGTAGTAACTCGACGCGTCGGCGATGTTCAGCGCCGACAGCGACACGCTCTTGCTCGATGCCGCTGGCGGATTCGACATGACGGTGTTGGTGGCATCAGCGGCGTACGCTTGGTCGCCGAGCGTGGCTGACGACCACGTGCTGCCATCCGTGGACGTGAAGAACGTCCAGTCAAAGGCACGACTTCCCGATCGATATTTCTCGTAATTCCACGAAAGGTTGAGGTCGGTGATCGTGCCGCCCGTGTTATTCGTGAATCCAAACAAGATCGCGAGCGAACTGCTGGTCGACGTGCTACTCGGCCCCGGATAGGCACCCGAGCTTATAAACCCGATCGCCTTATCGGTGCCGCTGGCAAGCGAGCCGGTCACCCAGAGATACGCGGCGCCAGTCGTGGGCGTGGCGCCCGCACTGCCAGCCTCTTGGGTTGTAACAGTGGAGGTTGACCCCGAGGAAAATGCGGGCGTCACTGTAGAGGTGCCGCTGCGAAAGATTCCCCAGCCCTGAGGAACGGAAGACGTAAAAGCTGCCGATGTGCTTGACACCATCGCGTCAAAATTTTGCAAATACGTTGATCCAGACAACGACACCGCCACTGGTTGCGCTGACGCGACCGACGCTAAGAGGGTTGCTGCAGCAACGGCGACCGCTAGTAGGGCACCGAGTTGACGCTGGCGGATTGCCAGGACCTTGAGGTTCGCAAAGGAGCAAAGGTGGGTCGAACGCATGGCTCGGTACTCCGAAGGAGGGAATCGATCAAGGCGGCCGTGACGGCAGTATTGCTGATGTCACGGAGTTTGCCAGCCACCCATGAGCGGACTGCGGGCACGGACGGGTAGGAAGAGCGTTATGTTCGAAGCGAGGTAGGAATCCAAGGAAAGCCGAGTGGGCGAGCGGTGGCCGATTTCAGGCGTTGGCCTTCCGCCGCCGTGCGGCCCGGGCCGCCAGGATCGCCAGGCCGATCGAGCCGAGCGCCACCGTCGAGGGCTCGGGGACGGCGTTGATCGCCGTGCCGGGCGAGCCGATGTTTTGCGTTGCGCTGGTGGCCGACAGGTAGGTGACCTGGCCATTGACCGTGCCGACCGTGCTCACGACGGCGCTCGTGTTGGGGCTCGTCGTCGGATCGCCGTTCGCGGCGTACTGGTAATAGAAACTCGAGCCGAGCGTCGCGGCCCCGAACGTCACCCGCGGAGTGGCCTCGGCGCTCCCCGAGTTGAAGAGCACGATGCCGTCGCCGGTCGATGAGAGGCTGACGCCCGAGCCGGTGTAGGAACCGATGGCGGCCGTGGCCGCGCTGCCACCCCAGAAGCTCCGAAAGTTCGGGATGTCCGTCAGGGGGGAGGCCGTCTCGAGAAACACCACCGATTCACCAGCACCGATGCTCGAGACGCCGTTGAGGGCCACGGCCCTTGTCGAGTCGAAGCTGTTGTCGTCCATCTTCCATCCGGTGAGGTCGACGGCCGATGAGCCGAAGTTCGTGACTTCCCACCAGTCGGCCGTAAACGTGGGGGCCGTGCCACTTTGGCTCATCGCCTCGGTGATCCGGAGCGTCGAGAGTTGGGCAAAGGCGGGCGTTGCGGCCGACAGGCAGAAGGCGATGGCGAGCAGGCGGCAGGCGATG
>JBAXOU010000086.1:0-12379 GCA_037133115.1 Planctomycetota bacterium
AACCTGTGCTACGGGGGGCAACCTGTGCTACGTGGGGCAACGTGTGCTACGCGATGTCGATGACGTAGAGCGCGATCGCGGCGGTCATCAGGGCTGCGGCGAGGAGCCGGCGGACGAGCGTACGACGGTCGACTTGGGTCTCCAGCCCGTGCCAGCCCGCGTGTGCGAGCGAGGCCCCGATCACGATCGAGAACAGCCCGCGCGTTGATTGGACGATGTTGCCGAAGACCACGCCGACGAGGCCGAAGCAGATGTAGAGGCCGGCCATGCCCAGGAGCCAGGTGGCGGCATACCGGGAGCCGGCGATCCAGTCGCCGCGAGTGGATCGCCTGAGCGACGGCGCGAGGACAAGCCCGCACAGGGCCGCACCGCCGCAGACCGCATAGGTGACGAGCATCGCCAGGAAGCCCGCGTGGATCCGGCCCAGCGGCACAGCGGCCTCCGCCGCGGTCCGTTGCAGCCCGTCGATTAGGGCCACGATGAACAGGTCCGCCACTGCAAACGCCACGCAGGCGGCCAGCGTGAAGACCACCGCCGCCCGCCGCATCCCGCCGCCCCGTTGCAGCATCACCGCCGCGACGATGCTCAGCCCGACCGCCAGCCACTGCCGCAGGTCGAGCGGCTCACCAGGAAGGAATGAGACGATGCAGGCGAGCATCGCGATCTTGAGGCCGAGGAGCGGCGCGACCCGCGAGGTGTCGGCCCGCGCCAGCGCGGCGAACACGACCGCCTGGCCGGCCAGGTAGGAGCACGACGCACCGAGCAATGGTGCGATCCACGCCCTCGCCGCCGGGAGGCCCGCCGGCCAGAGCAGCCATGCGACGGGCAGGCAGGCCGCGGCCATCAGGGCATGGGCGATCACGAGAAGGCGGGGGCTGCTGCCGCCCTGGCTGGTGTGGTGCCGGGAGATGAAATACGCGACGGCGCTGGCCAGTGCGGCCACGAAACCGGCGGCGACGCCGAGCGTCACCGCACCGCCGCCGAGATGGACGTGCGGGGCCGACGTCACCGGTGCCGCTCCCGGCGGAGCGAGTCCTTCAGGCTGATGAAGTCGGAAAGCAGGAAGATCACCGTGAAGAATGCCAGCACGACTTCCAGCAGCGTGACGATCCTCGCGGGGATCGTCTGCGGCATGATGTCGCCGAAGCCGAAGAACGAGAAGTTGAGCACGCTGTAGAAGAAGCAGTCGAAGAACATCCGGGTCGCGTCGCTGGCGGCATTGAACCCGCTGAAACTCCCCTGCTCCGCCCATTCAAGCATCCAATAGTCGAGCGCAAAGGAGAGCGTGATCTGGGCCATGTTCACGCCCATCAGGGCGAGGAAGCGGTGGTACGGGATTTCCTGTGCGGTCGCGAGGAGGATGTGTTGCAGGTTCTCGACGAAGAAATACGCAGTCTTGGCGACGGCGAGCGCGACGACGAGAAGGCAGACGGCACGGGGCGATAGGGGGATCGAATGCCACGCGACGAGCAAGGCCGTGGTGGCCGCCGCGATCAGGACGAGTTCCAAGATCTGGCGGCCAGCCTGGCGAGCGAGCGGTCCGGGGCGGCTGGCGGCGGGTGGGAAGTGGTCTGTCACGAGCGTCCTGGTTGGCGGACAGCCTACACGACCGGTGCGATCCGCATGGTCGTTGCGACCCGAGCAGGCGGTGCCCCGGTCTGGCGTATCTGAGTCCGCCCCGCCGTCCAGTGGCCTGTAGAGTTTTCGTGGACCACTTCCCGACAAGGATCGTCGTATGGCCTTCGCTGACCGCTCCGTCTCCCAGCGTTTTGTTCCGGGCCAACGTGGGGCCGCAGTCGCGGCGCCCTATCAGAGGGCTGAGCCGCGGCCCGCCGCCGACGTGGCCGCTCCGCGGAATCGCGTGCGAGACCTGACGGCGCTGGTCCTGCTCGCGGCCTGCGCGTTTCTCGTGGCGGCCCTCGCCACCTTCGATCCAGCAGATCCGCCGCTCTCGCGAGTGTTTCCGCCCAACGCACGGGCGGCAAACGCCTGCGGTCTCATCGGGTCGGCCGTCGCCGGCGCCCTCTACGAATCGCTCGGCCTGGGCAGCTGGTTCGCGGTAACGCTCCTCGTGGGCCTCGACATCGCGGTGCTCCGCCGCCGGCCGCTGCCCGACATGCCGCTGCGGACCATCGGGGCCGCCCTGGCCCTCGCGGGTAGCTGCACGCTCCTCACGCTCTTTCTGTCCGACTGGATCGATCGTCCGCTCTGGGGGCCGGGCGGGAGACTGGGCGCGATGGGCCGTCTCCTTGTCGACTCGTACCTCGCGCGGACCGGCGGCGCCATCGTCGTGGTCGCTGCGACGCTCGGCGGACTGTTTCTGGCCTGCGACACGCTGCTCCTCGCCGCGGTGACGACGTTGGGCACGGCTCTGGCCACGGCAGCCGGGGGCATCGGGGCAATGGCCGGTCGCCTGACCGCTCGCCACGCGGCCAAGCCCGAGCTGCTCGATGCCGACGACATCGCCACGCGGTTCCCAGGTCTTCGCAACCGCTTCGGCACCGCCACCGAGCATGATGCCGATGAGGATGACGCGATGGATGACGGGGAGCCCACGATCCGCGTGAAGCGACGCGAGGTCACCGCTGCCGACAACGCGATCGCCGGCATCGAGGTTGATGTGTCGGAGCCGCTACCCGCTGACGACATCGATGAGGAGACGCCGGCGCCCGCCGCGGCTCAGCCGCTCGTGCCCATCCGTTCACTCTCCAGCCGTCGCAAGCCGCAGGCCACGCTGGAACTCTCGCCCGACCCATCCGCCGATTACGAGCTGCCGAGTCTCGACCTCCTCCTGGCGACCGAGTATCTGGAGCTCGACCAGCAGGAGCAGGAGGTCCGCGACCGGGCCAAGGTGCTCGAAAAGACGTTCGGCGAGTTCGGCTTCAAGGTGAAGGTGGTCGAGATCGAGACCGGCCCCGTGATCTCGCAGTACGAGATCGAGCTCGAAGCCGGCTTGCGGCTCTCCAAGATCACGAACCTCGCCGACGACCTGGCGATTGCCCTCCGCGTGCCGAGCGTTCGCATCGTGGCCCCGATTCCGGGCAAAAACTCGGTCGGCATCGAGGTGCCCAACACCACCCGGCAGATGGTCCGCCTCCGCGAGGTGATCGAGGAAACCCAGGCCAAGAGCCGCACGATGAAGATCCCGATCTTCCTCGGCAAGGACGTGGCGGGCAATCCGATGGTGGTCGACATGGCGAGCATGCCCCACCTTCTGATCGCCGGCCGGACGGGCACGGGCAAATCGGTCTGCTTGAACTCCATCATCGTCTCGATGCTGATGACGCGTCGGCCCGACGAGGTGCGGATGCTGATGATCGACCCAAAGATGGTTGAGCTGACGCCCTACAAGTCGCTGCCGCACCTCATGCATCCGGTGGTCACCGACATGAAGAAGGCCGAGGCGATTCTCGCCTGGGCGGTGGAAAAGATGGAGCAGCGATACGCGCTGCTCGCGAAGGTCGGCGTCCGACACCTCACGCAGTACAACGCCCTGGGCCGCGAGACGATTCTCGAGCGGATGAAGCCCGAGAGCGACGAGGAGGCCGCCGCCATCCCCACCACGATGCCCTTCATCGTGATGATCGCCGACGAGATCGCCGACATGATGATGACGGCGGGCAAGGAGATCGAGGCCCACATCATTCGGCTTGCCCAGAAGAGCCGGGCGGTGGGCATCCACCTGATCCTCGCCACGCAAAAGCCGACCGTGGACGTGATCACCGGCCTGATCAAGAGCAACCTACCGGCGCGGATCGCCTTCCAGGTGGCGAGCCGCACCGACAGCCGCGTGGTGCTCGACGAGATGGGAGCGGAACGGTTGCTCGGCAACGGCGACATGCTCTTCCTCTCCCCGGGCACGAGCCAGATCCTCCGCGGCCAGGGCACGTATCTCTCCGACGACGAGATCGGCCGCGTGATGGGGGCCATCGGCACGAGCGAGCCGCAGTACGCCGCGGAGCTCGTGAACCTCAAGCCGGCCGGTGCCGAGGATGCCGACAAGGCCGGTGGGGCCAGCCCGAAGGACAAGGACGAGCTCTACGACGCCGCCGTCGAGGTGGTGATTCGCGAGGGCCGTGGCAGCGTGTCGCTTCTGCAGCGGGCGCTTGGGGTGGGCTACGGCCGCGGGGCCCGCCTCATCGACTTCATGGCGGAAGACGGCGTGGTCGGGCAGTATGCCGGCAGCCAGGCCCGCGAGGTGCTGATCACGCTCGAGGAGTGGTCCGCCCGCAGCGGCACCGCCCCACTGCCCCCCGACCCCGCTCCGCGGAAGCTGAAGATCCAGCCGCACGCGGCGCCCGCCCCGACGGTGATCGACGAGGACGAGACCGACGAGCTCGACGAAGACGGCCTCGACGACGCCTTCGCAGATGCGGACGACGACGCCTTTTCGGATGCGGACGACGACGCCTTCGCGGATGCGAACGACGACGAGGACCGCGGGTGAGCGACGCGTGACTCGCTCGGGGCTGGGCCACCGACGAATCAGCGACCATGAACGACGCGGCCGTCACCCCTCGGTCGGCACGTGCGGTTCCACCGCGGCCACGGTCTTGCGGGCGATGTCGCGGGCAGCGGTCGCGTCGTCCCGCGTGTAGAAGCCGGAAGGCGTCAGGTCCTCGGCCCCGTAAAAGGCCAGTTCGCGGTCGCGTCGCAGGGTCCGCGAGCCTGCGGCGAGTGCTTCGACGTGCTGCTGGATCGCCAAGGGTAGCCGCGACTTCTCGGTCGTGAGGACCTCCGACACGTCGTGGATTCTTGGCGGCTCGATGCCGGCGACACGCAAGAGGCCCTTGAGGGCCAGTTCGACCACTTCCTGCGACTCCCGAACGACGTCCGCCCAGCTGCGTTCGGCAAAGAGTGCGTCGACCGCCGCCAGCCGGGCCTTCGCCCTGCGGACGTAGTCGGTCCCCAGATCAGGACTGCGCATCGGGAGCCTCGTGAATCCAGTAGGGCTGGCCCTGGGACATCCGCCGCAACAATCCACCCGCGGCGATGTGTTCCCGGATCCTGATGAGTCGTCGTGAGACGGCGAGATCCTTTTCGTAGAGCACGATGCCGCAGACGGCGGCCTCCGCCCAACTTCCCGACACCCGGTCTTCCGGCGCCGGAAGGTGCACGAAATGCAGATCGATCTCGCGTCCGTTCCATGCCGGCAGAGCTTCCTCCCAATCCCGATACAGCGACCGGGTGATCGGCGTGCCCGCCCTGAGCACCACGAGGAGATCGACGTCCGAGCCTGTGGTGAGTTCGCCCCGCGCAAACGATCCGTAGAGAATCACTCCCTCGAGGTCACTGCCGAGCCGCGATCGGATGGTCAGGACGACGCCTGAGGCGGCCTCGAGCCCGCCCGCGCCCGGGGCTGCGAGGGTGCGGCCGCACAAGTCGTTGAGCGACAGTCCGGCCGCCAAGGCCTCCTCCCGAAGCGACCGGTGGAGTCGCGAATCGAGCCGGAGCACAAACTTCCCGGAGGCGGGTGATCGCCGGACGGGCCGCCGACCGCGCTTGCCGCCCCCAACGCCAGACTTGATACTGCTTTTCATCGCTTCATGATACCACTGCGGCTGATGGACGGAAGATCCATCTCGCCAGCACCGTGGGCAACGAGGCGTTTCGGACGGTCTGGAAGCCGCTCCGCGACACACCGTCTGTGTGAGCTGCCGACCGGTTTCGGAAGGTCTCCGGCGGCGATCGTGCCCGATTCGTCCCTCCCCGTGCCCGATTCGTCCCTTTTTCGGTCCGGCGGCTTCCCTTCCCACGGAAGACAGTGAATCATTCACTGAGGGGCTCGGTTTCTCGTTCTGAGGAGCGTGCACAATGCATGCCATTCGGCGGTCGATCCAGGTTGGAGTGCGTGGGCCGCGTTCGGCGGTCTTCGTCGCCGCATGGGTAGCCGCCGTGATGCTGGGCGAGGCTCAGGCCGTCGTGATCAACACGCTCACGGGCGCGGGCAACACCTCCGCACCGGCCGATGATCCCGGCTGGGCCAACGTCGGGGTGCTGGGTGTGGGCACCGGTATCTATCTTGGCAACAACTGGGTGCTCACCGCAAAGCACGTCGGCGGCGGGAGCATCGTGCTCAACGGGGGCACCTACGCGATGCTCGCCGGCTCGGGAACCACGCTGACCAACAACGGGGCTCCCGGAAAGAGTGCCACCACCGATCTCTACATGTTCAAACTGGCCTCCACGCCGCCGGGGCTGCCTGACATCACGATCGCATCGAGTACGGCAGCGCCGGGCGCAGCGGTGACGATGATCGGCGCGGGCCTGGACCGGGGCGCCTTCACGCAGTGGAGCGTGAACACGGGAACCACACCCTGGGATTGGACCCCGGTGTCATCAGGCGGAAATTTCGCAGGCTACCAGACGCTCAGCAGTCGATCGATGCGGTGGGGCACCAACACCGTGGATGCGTCGGGAATCTGGGTCGCGGATGGCTTTGGTGACGTGAACATGCTCGCCACCGACTTCAGCGACTCAGGCTCGCCGTCGAACGAGGCGCAGGCCGCGTATGGCGATTCGGGCGGGGGAGTGTTTCGGAAGAACGGGTCGGCCTGGGAACTGTCGGGGACGATCCTCGCCGTGGCCGGCTATTCGGGCCAGCCCGATCCGGGCGCCACCCCCGTCTACGGCAACGTCATGTACGCAGCCGACCTGTCGTTCTACCAGTCGCAGATCGTGACGATCGTGCCGGAGCCTTCGGCCACCGCGATGCTCGCCGCGGCCGGGGCCCTGGCGTGGGCCGCGATCGCGAGGCGAACAGGCCCTGCACCACGTGGCCGTGCACGTCGGTGAACCGGAACTGGCGACCCTTGTCGCGGTAGGTGATCCGCGTGTGGCGACCCTCGGCTGGAGCGTGTGGTCGCCCCACCGGCTGCGGTGACGTCGGCTTTCGACGTCGCCCCGTTCCGGCGCACACCGCCGCAGACTACGCTACTGGTTCTCGGCCGCTGACGCCGGCCGTCCCCCTCCCGGTGCCCCGTGCGCACGATCGAAATCTACGACACCACGCTCCGCGACGGCTCGCAGGGCGAAGGCGTGAACTTCTCCCTCGAGGACAAACTCGCCATCACCCGGCGGCTCGACGACGCGGGCGTCGACTACATCGAGGGCGGCTACCCGCTCTCGAACCCGAAAGACGCCCAGTACTTCGAGCAGGCTCGCGGCCTGCGGCTGAAGCGATCGAAGGTGTGCGCCTTCGGGATGACCCGCCGCCGCGGCATGACGGCCGCGGAGGATCCCGGCATGAAGGCCCTGCTCGCCGCCGGCACGCCCGTGGTCACGATCGTCGGCAAGACGTCGGCCTTTCACGTGGCCGAGGTGCTCGGCGTGAGCCGCGAGGAAAATGTGGCGATGATCGCCGACACGGTGTCGTTCCTGAAGGGCTCCGGTCGCGAGGTCTTCTACGACGCCGAGCACTTCTTCGACGGCTGGAAACTCGACGCCGCCTATGCCGCCGAGACGATCGTGGCTGCGGCGCAGGCCGGCGCCACGCGAATCGTGCTCTGCGACACCAACGGCGGCACGCTTCCCGACGAGATCGCCCGGTATGTCCGCGAGGCCACCGCCGCGCTCGCCGCCGCGGGCGTGCCCACGCCCGTCGCCATCCACTGCCACAACGACTGCGATCTCGCCGTGGCCAACTCCCTGGCGGCCGTGCAGGCCGGGGCCGTGCAGGTGCAGGGCACGATCAACGGCCTCGGCGAGCGGTGCGGCAACGCCGACCTGATCTCGGTGGTCGCCAACCTGGCGCTGAAACTCGCCGGCCATGAGGTGCTCGGCGGATCCGGCACGGCCCATCTCACGGAGCTCTCCAGATTCGTCTACGAGACGGCCAACATGACCTACCGGCCGGGTCAGCCGTTTGTCGGGACCAGCGCGTTTGCCCACAAGGGTGGAATGCACGTCCACGCGATCGCCAAGGCGACCGAGTCGTACGAGCACATCGCCCCCGAGGCGGTCGGCAACTCGCGGCGGATTCTTGTGAGCGAACTCTCCGGCCGCTCCAACATCGCCGCCATGGTCACGCGGCCCGACGTCAAGAACGACCGCACGCTCCTCGACACGGTCCTCGCGGAGGTCTGCCGGTTGGAGAACGAAGGCTGGCAGTTCGAGGCGGCTGGGGCGTCGTTCGACCTGCTCGTCGATCGCTGCGCCGGGACGTTCACGCCGGCCTTCGAGAAGCTCTCCTATAACGTTGCGGTCGAGAGCCACGACGGCGGTTCGGGCAACGTCCGCACCGAGGCCACCGTGAAGCTCCGTGTGGCCGGTGAGCAGCGGCACGAGGTGGCCGAGGGGGACGGCCCCGTCAACGCGCTCGACGCGGCCCTCCGCAAGGCGCTCGATGCCGTGTTTCCCGTGCTCGATCGGATGCATCTCCTCGACTACAAGGTCCGGGTGATCAACGCGCAGGAGGGGACGGCCGCCAAGGTTCGTGTCTCCATCGAGAGCACCGACGGCGAAAGCGTGTGGGGAACCGTTGGCGTGAGCGAAAACGTGATCGAGGCGAGCTGGCTGGCGCTCGCCGACTCCTTCCACTACTTCCTTTCCCGGAGGTGACGATGCGACGTGCTGTCATACTGGCGGTGGTTCTGGTGTTCGGTGCCCGCGCGGCCATCGCCGACACACCGCCGAACACGCTCTCCGAGGCCGAGCGTCGCGGCGGCTGGAGGCTGCTCTTCGACGGCCGTACCACGGAAGGCTTCCGAAACTATCGGGAGGAGTCGATTTCGCCCGGCTGGAAGGTGGCCGACGGCTGCCTCGTGCGGTCCGACAAGGGAGCGGGCGACCTCGTGACCAGCGACGAGTTCGAGAGCTTTGAACTGCAACTCGAGTACCGCATCAGCCCAGGCGGCAACAGCGGGTTGATGTTTCACGTGACGGAAGACTCGGAGAAGCCGTGGCACTCCGGCCCCGAGGTGCAGATCATCGACAACGCGAAGGGTAAGGATCCACAGCATGCGGGCTGGCTGTACCAGCTCTATCAGCCGCTGAATGCGACCTGGGCGCGGGAGATGGAGCAAGCGGCCGGCTTGAACCCGCCGGAGGTCGTCGATGCCACGCGGCCTGCGGGCGAGTGGAACCATCTCTCCCTTCGCGTCACCCCCGGCGGCAGTGAGGTCTGCCTCAACGGCGTGCACTACTACCACTTCACGGTTGGCTCGAACGACTGGGACGAGAGGGTAGCGAAGAGCAAGTTCACCACGTTCCCCGGGTTCGGCAAGGCTGAGAAGGGTCATCTCTGCCTTCAGGATCACGGTGACGAGGTTGCGTTCCGCTCGATCAAGATCCGTGAGTTTGCCCCCGGAAAGCCGGTTCCGTGGGCAGAAGACGGCACGCTTCCCGTGGCTGCCGTTTCGGCGTTCCCGGATGTGACCTGGGAGGGCCGGGCCATGCAGGCCGACGACGGCACGCCGGCCCAGCCTCTGCGGCCGCTGCTCGTGGCCGACGCAGGCGACGGCACTGGCCGACTGTTCGTCCCCGACCAGAGCGGCATGATCCACATGATCCGCCCCGGGGAGGCCAAGGCGCAACTTTTTCTCGACCTCCGTGCGGGTACGTCTCCGTGGACGACGTGGGACGAGGAGGGCCTGCTCGGCCTCGCATTCCATCCCCGCTTCAAGGACAACGGCGAGTTCTTCATCTGCCAGAGCGTGAAGGGCGAGAAGCGGATGCAGCACGTGTCGCGGTTCCGCATCTTGAAGGATGATCCCAATCGTGCCGATCCGCGGAGCGAGGAAGTGGTGCTCTCGATTGAGCAGCCGTTCTGGAATCACAACGGCGGCTCGATCGCCTTCGGGCCGGACGGCATGCTCTATGTGGGACTCGGCGACGGCGGGAGTCGCAACGATCCGTCGGGCTACGGCCAGCGGCTCGACGTGCTCTTCGGCAAGATCCTGCGGATCGACGTCGATCGTCGCGAGGCGGGACGGGCCTACGCGATCCCGTCGGACAATCCCTTCGTCGGCCGCGAGGGTGCCCGCGGTGAGATCTATGCTTTTGGGCTCCGGAATCCCTGGCAGATCGCCTTCGATCCGCCCACTGGCCGCCTGTGGGCCGCCGACGTTGGCCAGGAGGCTTGGGAGGAGATCGACCTCGTCGTGAAGGGAGGAAACTACGGCTGGAGCACGACGGAAGGCACGAAGCCCTTCGGTGCGAAACCGGCAGTTGGCCCCGTGATCGATCCCGTCTGGGAATACGACCATCGGGTCGGAAAATCGGTGACCGGTGGTCGCGTCTACCGGGGTAAGGCGATCCCCGAGTTCGTGGGGCGGTATGTGTACGGTGATTTCGTCTCGGGAAAAATATGGGCCCTGGCGGTCGACGAGGCCGGTCGTCCGACGTCGAACGTGTCGATTCCCTGGAACGGCCTACCCATCTTCGGCTTCGGCGAGGACGCCGAGGGCGAACTGTACGTGTGCACGTCATCGCCGACCGGCCAGGGCGTGTTCAAGCTAGTGCCCGCCGCCGCGAAGTAGAGCTCAGGAAGCCGCATGGCGTGAGCCATGAGGCTGGCCCTCGGTGGCGGAATTTCGGCGGCGTCGGCAGAATGTGGGGCCGCGACGAGGAGCCGCCATGCACGAACTACCGAAGCAATACGACCACCGCTCAGCCCAGGCCCGCTGCCGCACCCTGTGGGACGCGGCCCGCGCCTGGCACGCCGAGCCCGAGGCTGGGCGGCCGACCTACTCGATTGTGATCCCGCCACCGAACGTCACCGGCGCGCTCCACCTCGGCCACGCCCTCAACAACACGCTTCAGGATGTGCTCGTTCGCACGCGGCGGATGCAGGGCTTCCTCACGCTCTGGATGCCCGGCACGGACCACGCGGGCATCGCCACGCAGGCCGTGGTGGAGCGGCGGCTTCTCGAGGAGGAAAAGCTCTCTCGGCATGACCTCGGCCGCGAGGCGTTGGTGAACCGCATCTGGGCCTGGAAGGAGCAGTACGAGAAACGGATTCTCGGCCAGCTCCGCGACCTCGGGGCGAGCTGCGACTGGGATCGCACCCGCTTCACGCTCGACGACCAGTGCGCCGCCGCCGTCCGCGAGGCGTTTTTCAGGCTCTTCGAGAAGGGGCTCGTGCGTCGGGGGAAGCGGCTCGTGAACTGGGACACGTTCCTGCAGACCGCCGTGAGCGACGACGAGGTGTTTCACGAGCAGGTGAAGGGCCACTTCTGGCACATCCGCTACGACGTGATCGATCCGCAGCCGGGCGAGCCTGAGAGCGTGTCGGTGGCAACCACGCGGCCCGAGACGCTCCTCGGCGACACGGCCGTGGCCGTCCACCCCTCCCCTGCCCGTGCCCTCGACGCCGCCGAGGCCGCGCTCCGCGAGAAGCGTGCGGCAGCGCCGGCCAAGGAGCAGGCCGACCTCGACGCGGCGATCGACGATCTCGCGGCCCGACGCCGCGTTCTCCTTCCGCACCTCGAGACACTCGCCGCGATGGCGAAGGCTGGCCGGCACGTTCGCTTGCCGCTCCTCGGCCGGGCGATTCCGCTCGTGGCGGACGAGTGGGCCAAGCCGGAGATGGGCTCCGGCTGCGTGAAGATCACGCCGGCCCACGATCCCAACGACTACGACGTCGGCCGCCGCTGCTCGCTGCCGATGATCAACATCCTCAACCCCGAAGGCACGCTCAACGCCGAGGCGGGGACCTACCAGGGGCTCACGATCAAGAAGGCCCGCGCGCAGGTGGTGGGTGACCTCGAGGCCGCTGGGCAACTCGTGCAGGTGGAGGATCGGGTGATCGAGTTGGCCCACTCCGACCGCTCGAAGACGCCGATCGAGCCCTACCTCGCCGACCAGTGGTTCATTCGGATGGACGAACTTGCCCAGCCGGCGCTCGACGCCGTGACGCAGGGTCGGATCCGGATCGTGCCGGAGCGATACGCGAAGAGCTACCTCGACTGGCTCTCCGAAAAGCGCGACTGGCCCGTGAGCCGCCAACTCTGGTGGGGCCACAGGATCCCGATCTGGCACGTGGCCGGCGTGAGCGAGGCCGACCTCGCGAAGGCCTTCGCCGGCCGCAGCACTGTGGCCTGGAGAAGCGACGAGGCGGGGGGCTGGTTCGTCTGCTCGTCCGAGGAGTCGCTCGGGGCGGAGAGTGTCGCCGGCGCGCCGCTGGTTCGCGATGCCGACGTGCTCGACACCTGGTTCTCGTCGGCACTCTGGCCGCACTCCACGCTCGGCTGGCCCACGGCCACTGCGGAGCTCGCGGCCTTCTATCCGACCAGCGCGCTCGTCACCAGTCGCGACATCCTCACGCTCTGGGTGGCGCGGATGGTGATCATGGGGGTGTTTGACACCGGCGAGATCCCGTTTCATGAGGTCTACATCCATCCCAAGATCCTCGACCGCTACGGCGAGACGATGAGCAAGA
>JBAXOU010000087.1:0-12341 GCA_037133115.1 Planctomycetota bacterium
GGATCGGTGCCCGGCGAAGCGCAGGAAGCATCGAGTGAGCGGAGGCCACGATGGCCGCAGCGAACGTCCGGCGATGGGGCATGGGCAGCCCCGAGCCGACGCTGGACGACATGGGAACCATTGCCCCGTGCGAACGTCCGGCGACGGGGCACGGGCAGGCCCTCGCGATGGGACAGGCTGCTTTTTCGCCGGAAACGAGCCGTTCCCCGGGCTTGCGATCGCCCAATGCACGGGCCTATAGTCCCGCCCCCTCTCCCCGGCCCACGATGCCACTACCACGCCACCGCACCTGCCGCGCGTTCCTTCGAGGCCTCGTCGCCGCGGTGGTCGCCGCCTGCGCAGCCGATGCAACGGCACAGAATCCGGCGCCGCTCGCTACCGTGCCGGCGGCGCAAATGCCCACGATTCCGTCCGCGACCTCGCGACCAAAGGACTGGCCGACGCGCCCCGTGAAGCACAACGAAACCGACAACGACAAGCCGCTCGACAACCACATCCTCTCCAGCATCCGGGCCAACCCCGGCGCGCCTCTCGGGCCGGTCCGTGATCTGATCGCCAGCGAGGTCGCCAAGGCCGTGGCATCCGGCTCAGGGGAGGGCGTCGTGCCGGCGGCGTACGAATCGACGGCCACCACGGGCACATCCGGCGAACTCGAGTTCAAGTCGCTGGAGACGGCGCTCGTGGTCGCCCGCGTGGGGCCGGAGGTGGTGCTCGAGGCCGACCTGCTCACGCCCAAAGCGATCGATTTCCTGGAGAAGGTCACGCCCGGCATGCCACCGGAGAAGGTCCGCGAACTGCGGCTCCAGATCTGCCAGCAGGTGCTGCCGCAGCACATCGAGACGCTGCTGGTCTACGTCGACGCCTGCCGAGAGATTCCCGCCGACAAACTTCCCGAGATTCGCAAGAACGTGGACCGCGCCTTCGACGAGCAGCAGCTTCCGAAGATGATGAAGGAGGCCAACTCGCCCAACTCGATGGAGTTCGAGAAATCGCTGCGGGCCCGCGGCACGTCGCTCGACCGGATGCGGAAAATGTTTTTCGAACGAGGCCTCGCCCAGGAGTGGATGCGGAAGAACGTGAAAGCCGACGAGGAGGTTCCCCACGCCGAACTCATCGCGAAGTACCAGAATCAACTCGCCGACTACGACTATCCCGCCAAGGCCCGCTTCGAGGCACTGACGGTGAAGATGGGGCTCAAGCGGTCGCGACAGCAGGCCTGGGGGATTCTTGCCGAGATGGGCAACGAGGTGCTTGCCGGCCGACTCTTCGAGGAGGTGGCCAAAGGGCGGTCAGAGGGGCCGACGGCGTCCGGCGGCGGGGAGTTCGACTGGACGAGCAAGGGCAGCCTCGCATCCGCGTCGCTGGACGAGGCGATCTTTTCGCTGCCGGTCGGCCAGCTGAGCGCCATCATCGAGGACGGCGAGCAACTGCATATCGTCCGCGTGGTGGAGCGCAAGGACGCAGGCCGCATTCCCTTCACGGAGGCCCAGGTCGGAATCCGCGACACGTTGATCACCGATCGCCGTCGGGAGGCGACTGACGCCTACCTCGAGAAGATTCGCCAACGGACGCCCGTGTGGACGGTCTTCGACGACCCGGGGGGATCTTCGGCGGCACCCCAGTTCACCGCCGGCCGTCCGACCCCGTCCGTGACTCGCTAGCGACGCGTTGCACGGGCCGTGCTCCGCTCGCGCGGATTGCTCGCGCTGCCCGCCAGGGCTAGACTTCGGCAGCGCGGCGGCGACCACCGGTCGCGGCCTTCTTCGAGCCGCTGGAGACCTTCCGAATGACCGCGACCGCCCGCTCGTCCTCGTCCGCCGCTGCATCGCCGGCGACCTCGCCGTGGCCGGGCACCAAGGCTGACGGCACCGCCTCGCTGGAGTTCAACGGCAGCCGCTGCGACCTGCCCATGATCGTGGGCACCGAAGGGGAACGGGCGATCGACATCGCCAAACTGCGGTCCCAGACGGGGCTGATCACGCTCGACGAGGGCTTCGTCAACACCGGATCGACGACGAGCGCGATCACGTTCCTCGATGGCGAGAAGGGAATCCTTCGCTACCGCGGCTACCCGATCGAGGTGCTGGCCGAGCGATGTGACTTCGTCGAGATCGCCTACCTGCTGATCGAAGGTGAACTTCCCAGTTCCGCCCAACTCGACGCCTTCCGGAAGTCGCTCTCGCACCACACCATGATCCACGAGGACATGCGGAGCTTCTACGGGGGCTTCCCCCGCGACGCCCATCCGATGGCGATCGCGGGCAGCGTGGTCGGCGCGCTCTCCACGTTCTACCAGGACTCGCTCGACGTCCGCGACCCGCGGCAGGTGGAGGTGAGCGTGCACCGGCTGCTTGCCAAGCTGCCGACCATCGCCGCCTACAGCCACAAGAAGTCGTGCGGCCAGCCGCTGATGTATCCCCGCAACGACCTCGACTACTGCGAAAACTTCCTCCACATGATGTTCGCGGTACCGTGCGAGGAATACCACATCGATCCCGACTTCGCCGATGCCCTCGACATGCTCCTGATCGTGCACGCCGACCACGAGCAGAACTGCTCGACGTCGACCGTTCGCATGGTCGGCTCGAGCGACGCCAACCTCTTCGCGAGCATCTCGGCCGGCATTTCGGCACTCTGGGGCCCGCTCCACGGCGGTGCAAACCAAGCCTGCGTGGAGATGCTGGAAAAGATCGTGGCCGACGGGGGCAACGTGAAAAAGTACGTCGACCTCGCCAAGAAGAAAGACTCGGGGTTCCGTCTGATGGGCTTTGGCCACCGCGTCTACAAGAACTACGACCCACGGGCAAAGCTGATCAAGGCCACCTCCGACAAGTTGCTCGCCAAGATCGCCCGACACGATCCGCTCTTCGACATCGCCCAGCAACTCGAGGAGGTAGCGCTCGCCGACGAGTACTTCATCGAGCGGAAGCTCTACCCCAACGTCGACTTCTACTCGGGCGTCATCTATCGAGCGATGGGCATTCCCATGCAGATGTTTACGGTGCTGTTTGCGATGGGGCGACTGCCGGGCTGGATCGCCCATTGGATGGAGATGCACCGCTCGCCCACCAAGAAGATCTGTCGGCCGCGGCAGGTCTACTCGGGCGAGACCATCCGCGAGTTCCTCCCGATCGACCGCCGAGGCTGAGCGTCGCGCCGCCGGTCACCGCTTGCCGCGGAAGAACTCGCTGAGGATTCGGCCGCATTCGTCGGCGAGCACGTGGCCGACGTGCTCGACCCGGTGGTTGAGCCGCGGGTCGTCAAACAGCCGGTAGAGCGTTTCGACGGCGCCAGCCTTCGGATCGGCTGCGCCCCAGACGACCGTCGGCACCCGCGCCTGGAGTATTGCCCCGGCACACATCGGACAGGGCTCGAGGGTGACGTAGAGCACGCAGCCCTCCAGCCGCCACGAACCGAGCGTGGCCGCCGCCTGGGTCAGAGCGATCATTTCCGCGTGGGCCGTCGGGTCGTTGAGTTGCTCCCGCTGGTTGTGGCCGGTGCCGACGATCCTGCCACCTGCGACCACGATCGCCCCGACTGGCACCTCGTCCTCCGAGGCCGCGACCCGCGCCTCGTCGAGGGCCAGCCGCATCCAGCGGTCGTGCGGAAGGCCGCCCGGCAGGAAGACCGCGTCGATGTCGTCGAGATCTTCCGGGAGGTCCATGGAGCGGCACTGTACCATGGGGTACGATTGCCGGATCATTCCCACGCACGAAGGACTTCCATGGACCCGACCCTCCTGCTGCTCCGCTGGGCCCACCTGCTCGCCGCGCTCGTTGCCGTGGGAGGTTTGGTCTTCGCCCGGTTCGGCCTGCTCCCGGCCATCGCGGAGTTTGACGAAGAAACCCGTGAACGGATCCACGACCGGATCCGCAGGCGATGGCTGCCGTGGGTGATCGGCTCGATCACGCTGCTCCTGGCGAGCGGCCTGGCGAACTTCCTGTTGTTCAACGCCCGCGTCAAGGAAGAGGGCTGGGCGGGGGGCGAGTGGATGCGGGCGACGAGTTACCACTCCCTGTTCGGTGCCAAACTCCTGCTCGCGCTCGTGATCTTCTACTTTGCCAGCGCGCTCGTTGGGCGGGGCGCCGGCACGCAGTGGGTGCGAAACGACCGGGCGACGTGGCTTTCGCTGACGCTCGGGCTCGCCGTGGCTGTGGTGATGATCAGCGGCTGGATGCGGCAGCTGCACACCGGCCCCAACATAATCTCCGCCGGTGACGGCGGTGTGCTGATCGAGATTCAACCAGGCCTTCAGGGAAGCCGCGACCGCGGCGAGCAGACCGATGGACAAGAAGGACAAGAAGCGGATCGACGTGCTGCAGCAGAAGATCGCGAAGCTCCAGCAACTGCTGGCAGGGGCGAAGAAGCAGCCCGATGACCCGGCCGAGGTACCCCGGCTCGAAAAGGATCTCGCCGCGGCGCATGCGGAACTCGCGACCCTGAAGCAACACTGAGCAGCGAAAGCACGCGGCATGGGTCTTGGAGACTTCTTCGGTTCGCTGTTTGGAGGCTCGGGCAAGGTCGACCTCTGGAAGCGGTTCGAGCGGATGCGGGAGAGCACCTCCGGCACCATGTCGACCTTCTACAAGGTCCGTGACCTGAAGACCGGGGAGATTCTCGGCCTCAAGGTCGTCGATGCCGCGAAGGCGGCTCCGGTGGAGGGGCGTTACAAGTCGCTCGGCAAGCAGAGCGAAGGTGAGATCGGCCAGCAGATCAGCGGCCCGAACATCGTGCAGACCAAGGAGTGGGGCACGGCCACGACGGGCGATCCGTTCATCGTCCAGGAGTTCATCGAGGGCTCGCTGCTCCACACGCTGATTGCCGCCAAGAAGCAGTTCTCGCCCGCCGAGCGGCTCGATCTCGTGCGGCAGGCCGCCATCGCGATCGCTGCAGTGCACGATGCGGGATTCGTGCACCGCGACATCTGCCCACGCAACTTCATCCTCCGCCCAGATGGCCGACTGGTGCTGATCGACTTCGGCCTCACCGTGCCTGACAAGCCCGCCTTCCTCCAGCCAGGGAACCGCGTCGGTACACCCAACTACATGGCGCCCGAGGTGGTGCGACGTCGACAGGCTGACAAGCGGCTCGACATCTTCTCGTTCGGAATCACGGCCTACGAGATCTGCACCGGCCGGGCGCCCTGGCCGAAAGGCTCGACCGGTAAGGCGGCCATGGCCCACGACACACCTCCGAACGACATCCGCGAAGCCTGGCCCGAGATCCCAGCCCCGCTCGCCACGGCGATCATGGCCTGCCTATCGGCCGAGCCCGACCGCCGGCCCGAGTCGATGGCCCGGTTTCTGACGGCAATCTCGGCCGTGAAGGTCTCAGGCTGAAGGTCTGGGGTGGTCTGAAAACAGCCCCGGGCGGGCCGGGACCGCCCCAGGTCTTGAAGCGGGCCGGCTTTCTCCGTAGTTTCGTGCAGTTGTCGGCGGATGAACCGCCGCCCACCCTCCCTCCTATTGAGAACGCAGGATCACCTCCCATGACGATGGACAAGAGCCTCCGGGTGCGCAAGGGCTCGTCGAGCGCCCGTGGCGTGCTGAGCCGTGCCGAGCGGATTGCCAAGCTCAAGGATCAGGAGCGGTGGACGGAAGGCCGCAGCCCGCTGGGCTTGCCCAAGGTCCGCGTGCTGAAGCTCTCGATGAAGAAGAAGAAGGTGAAGAAGGAAGAGGGCGCCGAGGGCACGGCAGGTAAGGCGGCGGCCAAGCCCGCTGCTGGAGCCGCGGGGAAGAAGAAGTAGCAACGCGGCGGAAGCCCGCGTTGCTACGCCCGCGATGGATCGGACGTTCCGCCGAGGCATCGTCGGGCAGCCGCCTGGCCTGATGCTATGACCTGCGGAATGCCGACGCCGGTGTAAGCGGCCCCGGCGAGGGCGAGGCCCGCATGGCGGGCGACGGCCGCTTCGATCCGCGACACACGGGCCACGTGGCCGACGTGGTACTGCGGCATCGCATGGTTCCAGCGCTCCACGCGGACGAGCTTCGGCTCTCCCCGCGCGCCGAGGAGTTGCCCGACTTCGCCGAGGGCGAGGTCGACCAGTGCATCGTCGTGAAGTTCCATCGCATCCCGATCGAGGGCTCCGCCGAGATACACCCGCATCAGCACACAGCCCGGTGGGGCACGCCCAGGGAACTTCGAACTCGAAAAGCTCACGGCCAGAATGCGGCGGCCGGCAACCCGCGGAATCACCATCCCGGCGGCATCGAGCGGATGCGCCACGCGGTCGCGGGCGAACCCGAGCGACACGATGCACGAGCCCGCGTAGTCGATGCCTGACAGGTCGCTGGCAAGCCAGGAGTCGACGCGACCGACGATCCTGGCCGCCACGTGCGCGGGCGTGGCAATCACCACCGTGTCGGCCGTCGTGGTCGCTGCATCAAGGCCCGCTCCCTCAGCCCGCCAACGACCGTCGTCCGTGCGTTCGAGGGTCGAGATCGAGCCCGTGATGAAACGCACGCCTCGTGATCGTAGGTTGTCGGCAAGGCGACGCGGCAGCGTCTCCATGCCGGAAGCCAAGGTCACGAACTGCCCGTAGCGGGCGCCCGTCGCCTCGGGCACACCGGCCTGCCGCCGGAGCCGCGCCCGCTCACCCGCCCAGAGGCTGCCGCACTCGCGTTCCATGGCCAGGAAATCGCCGCAGGCGGCCACCATGCTCAGCCGGGCGGGGTCGGCCGTCCAGATGCCAGATGCCAGCGGTTGCACCAGCCGGTCGAAAGCCTCGCGGCCAAGACGGCGGACGGCAAAACTCTCCAGCGACTCGTCCTCGTCGCTCGTGGACGGCAGGCGGCGCGGCACGAACCGCTCGAAGAGCAGCCGCGCCCGACCCCACGGCGACAGAAGCGCCGTCGTCAGGATTCCATCGGCGCGGCCCGGTGCCATGAGGCGAAACCCAGCGGGAACTGGCACACCGCGGCCGGCATGCCAGACGAGCGCCCGACGCGCGCGGGGCTCAACACCGATCAGTTCCGCATCGAGTGCCAGACGCTCGACCAGGGCCACCGCCTCAGCCCGCGCCGCCAGGAAGCAGTCGGCCGACCGCTCCACGAGCCACCCGTCGTGGTGCACGGTGCCAAGCACGCCGCCAACGCGGCCGCTTGGTTCGACAACCGTCACCTGACGCTCGCTCGCGCCCACCTGCCCCGCGAGCACGTCGGCGGCCGCGAGCCCGGCGAGGCCTGCTCCGATGATGAGCGAATGGGAACGGGGGGCGGTCATGGACGGACGGTCTCCTCTCGGCAACCGCCATGGTAGTCGGACCGCCGCGGAAGACGCGCGGCCTGGGAATCCTGGGGGCTCCCGGAGAGCCTCGCCGGCCCGGCTTGGCTGGTCTAGACGCGGCAACTCCCTCCCCCTACCTTCCCGCCGCCTTTCCATCGGCCCAGCCCGGCCGCATTTCCTCACGCCCGTCAACGACCGTCAAGGAGACACCCTCGTGGCCACGCTGCGGAGTCGGATCTCGCTCCTGATTCTTGTCCTCGCGGGAGCCTTCCTCCCCACGACCAGCCGTGCCGACGACGGCACCTCACCACCACCGCGGACGCTGATGCGGCTGCCGGGATGGATCGAGTCGATGGGCGATGACGCGGCCGACACCTCGCCGGAGGACCGCGTAGCAGTTCCGCGCCGCGGCATGCCGATCGACCTCGCCGCCAAGGCAGTCCCGCCGCCCGCCGCCGAGTGGAGCACCGTGACGCCCGTCGCAGCCCCCGCTGCAAAGCCGACAACACCGTCGGCGACCGCCGGATCGACGAGCAGTTTCCGCCGCTGGATCAACGAGCGGGTCGCCACGCTTCCCAAACCAACCGAGCCGTCGGCTTCGACACCTGCGGTGGAACCGCAGGCCGTCCAGTCGGTCGCGGAGCCGCAGCCAACCGTCACCGCCCCCGTCGCGGTCACGCCCGACGAGATGCCGACCCTGTCGATCGATCCCGCCAGCTTCCGCGGGGCGCTTCCGGGCAAGACGACCCGTCAGGAAATCGAGACCACGTGGGGTGCGGGCGAGGCGTTCACCAGTGGGGATGGCACGACCGGGCTCGCGTGGGCGCTCGAGCCTTTCGAACGCGTCGAGGTGGAAATCGAGGGCGACGTCGCCTCCTCCATCAGCATCAAGCTCGCCGAGCCGGTTCAGCTTGGCGACCTTGCCCGCCAACTCGAAATCGCCGACCTGCGGACCGTCGCCGTCAAGGACGAACAGGGCATCCGGATTGGCGAGGTTTATCCCGAGCGGGGCGTGATCATCAGCGTGGAGCCCGGCACATCCAACGCCACGGCGATCCTCATCGAGCCTCTCGACGCCGACTCCTTCGTACTCCGCGCCGAGGGTGAGATCGACAAGTGCTCCGCCTATGCGGTGGCCGACCTGCAGTACGCGATCCAGATCGACCCGCAGCATGTCCGAGCGCAACGGCTCCTGCTCGCGATGACCAGCGACCAGGGGAAGTGGCGGCAGGCGCTACGGCTCGCCGAATCGGCCGGCCGGCTCGATCCCGACGACGTCTGGACGAAGTTGAAGCACGCCGGCGTGCTGCTGGCCCTCAACCGACCGGAAGAGGCCCGGGTGGTGCTTGATCGTGCGACAGCACTGGCTTCCTCGTCGCCGCTGGTGCTCGCCCAGACCGCCCGGCTGTCGGGCCGGATCCACCTGGCCCAGAAGAGCCCCGACTACCAGAAGGCCGTCGACCAGTTTGGCGAAGCGATCCGACGGGCGTCACCTTTGCTCACGAAGCAGTCGCCGGCCCTGCAGGCGGCCGCCCGGGAAGTGTTGCTCGATGCCCACCTCGGCACGGCCCTGGCGATCGCCAAGGGCACATGGCAGCAGAAGAGCCGCGTGATTCCCAAGTGGGTCAGCCGGGCCGACGCCGTCGTCAAGGAGTTCACGGGCGACGAGCAGGAGCGTCAGGTGTTGGAACTGCAACTCTGCCGCGGGGCCCTCGCCGTGGCGGCGGGCTCGAACGAGGCGATCGAACCGTTGCCGTGGGTGAAGCGGCTCCTCGAACTCCGCGACACCATGGGCGACGGCATCGGCGACCCGTGGCGGCGGCGGCAGATCGACTGGGATGTGGGCCAGGCACTCGCCGACGCGCTCGCAGCCGCCCAAAAGCGGGGCGACGCGACCGACATGCTCGACAACGCCACGCTTACCGCCGCCTACCTGGAACGGGGCTCCGAGCACCGCGAACTGACGGCCACCGAGCGGAAGGGCCTGGGCGAACTCATGTTTCGCATCGGCATCATGCACAGCCTCCAACGCGGCGATCACCACACGGCCGTCACTTGGTTCGACCGAGCGATCCCGCTCTGGGACGACAACGACCGCTTCGATCGCGACGGTGAACTCGGCCGGCTCGGAGAGTCATACGTGAGCATGGCGATCTCCTACTGGCAGGTCGGCCGCCGTGAGGACGCCGTGACGCTCAGCCGCCGCGGCGTCGACCTGATGGTGGCGGCGGTCGACAAGAGCCAGCTTGAGGAGCGATCGCTCGCCGTGGCCTACGGCAACCTCGCGACGATGTATGCCGAAGAGGGCGACGACCAGCAGTCGAAGAACTACGCCGAAATGGCGAGCCGCGCCGAGGCCACCGGCACGATTCGGTAAGCCGGGTGATACGTGATCCCTGCGGCGTTCACGCGGCTCGGGGCTACCCGCGCCCGTCGCCGGACGCTCGCTGCGCCCATCCTGGGCTTCGCTCGCTCGATGCTGCCTTCGCTCCGCCATCCATGGCTGCGCTTGTCAGCAACGCCGGCTCCCGGGCACGGGCAGCCCCTCGCTGCCTCTTCTCGTAGCACAGGTTGTCAACCTGTGTGTCTTCCCGGTTCGCATTGGGCTTGGCTGTGATTCCGGTAGGTGGAGCAGCCGGCTACGACGACGCAAGCGCCCCTCGGCCGCCACGAGGGCGGCCACATGCAGCCGGCACGGGCCAGGATGGCCGTGCCGGTGTACTTACAGCAAGCTTTCCAGCAGCAGCCGCATCTTGCGGAGTTCGGCCACCTGATCGACGCCCTCGAGGGGCGGCATGTGGGCGCACAGGGCCCGCTTGTAGCCCGCCCGCTCGAGCTGCGACACGATCTTGCCGTACTCGACGTTGCCCTGGCCGACCCGCACCTGAAACGCATCCTGCTTCGTGTCGCGGAGGTGGACGTGGGCGACGTACTTGAGGATCGGCTCCCATGAGGCCGGCTTCTTATGGCCAAAGATGAAGTGGGTCGGATCGAGCGTCACGCCGAGGCCGGGCACGTTGCGGCACAGCGACGCCGTGGTCTCGGCATCCTGCGTCATCCGTCCAGCGGACGTCTTCACGGCCACCACGGCCCCGAGCCCCGAGCCGATCGCCACGAGTTTCCTGAGTCGCTCGATCTCGCCGTTGAACGGGGTGCCGAGTTCCGACGACTCCACGACGAGCGTGACCACGCCGAGTGACTTGGCGAGCCTGCAGCAAGCGGTGAACTGGTCGTAGATGGCCGGCGTCTCAGATGCCGCGAACGACACGGCGACGGGGCGGAGCCTCTGGAGGTCGCTGCACTGAGCGATCGCGTCCTCGGGATGTGCCGCCACGGCGGCGGGCTGCAGGTGGCCGCCCTGCTCGTGCACATCCAGTTCGACCGCCGTGAACTCGAGTTCGGCGAGCCGCTCCATGGCAGCGGCCAACGGCATGTCGGGTAGGCATTCCGTGCTGACGCAGACGAACACGTGGCGAGACTCCTGACGGGAATGGGCGGGACGCGGGGGTGGGCCGGGCGACGCAGCCCGGTAGGGCGGCCGCAACCAAGTCCTCGCAAGGGTAGCGGTAGCCGGCGCAAACTGGCAACCTCCGACCCGTACCGCGACACGCCTCGGCGTACAATCACGTGGCAGCGTCCCGGACCACAAACCTCGTCCCCAGCGGAACCAGCCTCCCATGCAGATCGAATCGCAGCAGCCACCGACGCGGGTGATTCTCGAACAGGCAAACCCTTGGAGTCGCTGGTTCGCACGAGCGGGCTGGATCGTTGCCGGCATCGCGGTGCTCTCGGCCATCGGCAGCGCCGGTGCCTTTTCGAGGTATTTCCAGCGGGACAGCCGCGTGGTCGAGAAGTGGCATTCGCTCTCCAAACTCGCAGCCGACAAGGTGGCCATCGTCAGCGTCACCGGTGCCATTCTCGGCGGCGACGGCTTCGTGCGGGCGCAGCTCGACCAGGCGGAGGAGGATGAGGCGGTGAAGGCGATCGTGCTGCGGGTCGACTCCCCTGGCGGCACGGTCAGTGGCAGCGACGAGATTCACCACCGCCTCGCCAAGCTCGTGGAGAAGCGAGACATTCCCGTGGTGGTGAGCATGGGTGGCATCGCGGCCAGCGGTGGCTACTACGTGGCGATGGCCAATCGGGGAAAGGACGACGTGATCTTCGCCGAACCGGCCACGCTCACCGGCTCCATCGGCGTGATCATCCCGCACTTCGACATCTCGCAGGCACTGCGGAAGTACGACATCCGCGACGACTCGATCGCCAGCGGACCGCTCAAGGAGATGCTCAGCGTCTCGAAGGACCGCACGCCGGAACTCGCGGAGAAGGAACGGAAACTCATCCAGGAACTGGTCGACGACATGTTCCGGCGGTTCAAGGAGATCGTGAAGGCCGGTCGGCCGAAGCTCGACGACGCCGCGGTCGACAGGGTCGCCACGGGGCAGATCTTCACCGCAAGGCAGGCACTCGAGGCCGGCCTCGTCGACCGGATCGGGTTTCTGGAGGACGCGGTCGATCGCGCGGTGGAACTGGCCGGACTCTCTGCCGAGAAGGCCCGGGTCGTGAAATACACGAAGCCGAAGGGGCTGCTCGACGAAGTGCTCGGCGGGGCCTCCCCCACGGGCCGCGTCGATCTCACCGCGATCGCCGAACTCACCACGCCGCGAGGCTGGTATCTCTGCAGCTGGCTCCCCGCCCTCGTGCGGAGTGAGTAGGCGAGAGGAGCCACAGGTTGACAACCTGTGCTACGGCGGAAGACGGAGTGGGGCGCCACAGGTTGACAACCTGTGCTACGGCGGAAGACGGCGTAGGGCTGCCACAGGTTGACAACCTGTGCTACGGAAGACGGTGAGGGGCTGCCCGTGCCCCGGGAGCCGGCGTTGGCGGCCAGCGCAGGCAGGATGCCGAAGCGCAGCCGGCATCGAGTGAGCGAAGCCCAGGAGGGCGCAGCGAACGTCCGGCGACGGGGCATGGGCAGCCCCGAGCGAGCGCGAAGTAAGTAGGCGTCACAGGTTGACAACCTGTGCTACTGGCAACCTGTGCTACTGGCAACCTGTGCTACTGGCAACCTGTGCTACTGGCAACCTGTGCTACGGGAGACGTCAGCCGGTGAGTAC
>JBAXOU010000088.1:0-12323 GCA_037133115.1 Planctomycetota bacterium
TTCAAGACGCCGCCGACTTCTTCGGCACCGGCCTCTACGACACCGGGAACTACAATACGCCGGCGGGGGCGGCGGGAAGCGTCGCCGCGGTGCCGGAGCCCGCAGGTCTTGCAATGCTCATCGTCGCCACCTTGGCCGCTGCGGGATGGGCTCGGCGCCGCTAACGGACGGGCCCGGTGTGCTTCACACGCGAGGCCAGTCCGTCGGCGATTCAACCGCCGTGATGCGATTGGATCTCCGCGATCACCTTGCGGCCAGAGGGGGTGTCGGCGATGTTTCGCGATTCCGTCGGATCGACGTCGTGGTCATACAACTCCTGCACCGGGCTCGCGAGCGACTCGCCGGTCCATTCGATCCAACGGTAGCGGGGCGTGCGGATCGCACGCCCCGTGATCGCACCACCCAACTCCGGCGACTGCTTCATGATCAGGCTTCGGGCGACATTCGGCCAGGCGCGGCCTGGCTCGACGAGCAGCGGTGCGAGGCTCCGCCCCTCCAGCTTCGCCGGCACCGGCAGCCCGCAGAGGTCCACGAGCGTGGGATAGACGTCGAGGAGTTCCACGATCGACCCGACCCTCGCCCCGGCCGTGCCGCGGCCCGGACAGCGGATCACCAGCGGCACCCGCGTGGCGTTCTCCCACGTCGTCCGCTTCGTCCACGTGCCCTGCTCGCCCAGGTGATAGCCGTGGTCCGCCCAGAGCACGACCACCGTCGAGCCGGCGAGCCCCAGGCGGTCGAGTTCATCGAGGACGCGGCCCACCTGCGCATCGACGTAGCTGACGCACGCGTGGTAGCCGTGGATCAGCCGCCGGGCATCCGCGTCGGTGACCGGCGGCCCGGCCTTCGAGATCCCCTTGTAGCGGCGGAGTTCCGCGGAGTCGTTGCTCGCGAACGCCGGTGCCGCCTCGGGCAGTGTCGGGTTGGAGGGCAGCGTGAGGGCAGCGGGGTCGTAGCGATCCCAGTAAGGCTTCGGCGCGACGAACGGCAGGTGCGGCTTGTGGAAGCCGACGGCCAGGAAAAATTGCCCGTCCCGCATCTCGCCGAGCGCCTCGACCGCCCTGGCGGCGATCTTTCCGTCAGCGAGGTCGTCGTCGCTCCCCTCAGCCACGACCGACGGCTCGTCGTCGGAATGGTCGGCCGTCTCATCGACCGGTCCGCCGGTGCCGCTCGCCACCGGCTTGATGGGCTTGCGGGCGGGCCAGGGCGGCACGCTCCACGACCGCTCGTCGTCGTGGTTTCCATTGGTGACGTGGAAAATCTTGCCGTAGCTCCGCGTCTCGTAGCCGTGGGCCCTGAAGTGCTCGGGGAGCGTGACGACGTCGGGATTCCCGTCACGGAGGAACTTCGCGAGCGTGAACACGCCAAGCGTCTCGGGCCGACGGCCCGCCAGCAGCGACGACCGCGACGGATTGCAGAGGGCGAACTGGCAATAGGCGCGGTCGAATCGGGTTGCGGTGGACGCGAGGGCGTCGATCCGCGGCGACTGCACGGTGCGATCGCCGTAGCAACCAAGCATCGGCCGCAGGTCGTCGATCGCGATGAACAGCACGTTCGGCTGCCGTGGGGCACTGGAGGCATCGTCACCGATGCACGCCAGAACCGTCGCTGCCACAATCAGGATGCCTATCGCTCGCCTCATGGGATGCTCCTTTGAATCCTTCATCGATCGCGTTGCTCGTGCTCGTCGCCATGATCGCGGCGCCCGCTCCCGGTGCACAAGCCGCCCGCGCCGCGGATGCCGTGGCCGCAGGCTCACCTGGAGACGTACCGCTGGAGGCGGCCTGGAAATGGGTTGTGAACGACGATGTGCCCGTACGATTCTCGGTGCCGGGCCACAACCGTGCGATGCGGTTGCTCGACGACATGCACGCCTTGCATCTGCCCGGCGCATTCATCCCCTGCACGCTCTGGGATGCCTGGCTGCCACGGTCGTCGCTCTGGACGGGGCCCTCATTCCGCGATCGGTATCGGCAGGCTTTCCGCGACAAGCGGATCGATGATGCGGGGTACGTATCGATGCAGCAGCATCGTGGTCTGGCCCACGCCGACGGCTGGCCGTTTCCGACCTGGCAGCAGGGGGGCGGCGCGGGCTGGCACTTTTCCGTGGCGGGCGACGAGTGGGGCGTGCAGGCCGTCGGGCTCGCGCCCCGGAAGTCATGGAGACAATTCGACGTCGATGGCGGCGACGTGGCGGGCATTGATCCGGCCGAGGGGCTCGTCATCACCACGACAGGCGATCTGGTGACGATCGCGACTCCCGAGTTCTCCTGCCCGCTGACCGTCTGCCCATTCGTGCGAATCGAATGGGCCGTGAAGACACCCGACGGCTCGCAGCCGACGGCCCGGCTCGACTGGCAAATCTTGGGCGATGACGGCTGGCAACCGGAGCGATCGGCCGCCATCCCGCTCCCTACCGATGGCCGGATGCACTACGACCATGTGCGGCTCCCCGTCGCCGAGAACGACGCGCTTCCGCTCATTCGCTTCCGCCTCGCGATCGAGGCTCCAGCCGGCACCCGACTCGCCCTCAAGAGTCTCATCTCGGCGGTCGACAGCCGTCACCCGAACACAGGCAGCCTGTTCGTGCATGGAGCCTGCGACACCTTCCTCTGGACGCGGGACGTTGAATTCCTAAGGAGCGTGATCGGGCCCATGCGGCGGGCGATCCGATTCACGCTCGATGAGTTTGAGATTCGTGACGGGAAGCACGTCCGCGTGCCGTGGGTGGGTCATGACGGGTCGAGCGGATGGTCGATCGCGGCAGATGGCGCGAAGACGGTCCACATCGGCCGTGGCGTCGGCAGCAATTACTGGGACCTGCTGCCGTTCGGAGGCCACGACGCATTTGCCACGCTGGGGTTGTGGCAGGCCTTGGGCCGCTTTGAACAGGTGGAACAGGGAATCGACGACCACCCCGAGTGGTCGATCACCGCGGACGGTAGGCCGCTCGAGCCGGCGGAGATCCGCGACCTCCGCGACGCGATCCGCCGCGACTTTCAGACACGGTTCTGGAGCGCCGACACCGGCCGCTTCGTCGGCTGGATCGATCTCGACGACCACGCCTACGACTACGGCTTCACGTTTCTCAATACCGAGGCCGTGGCCGCGGGCATCGCCACTGAGGAACAGGCGCAGAGCATCCTCGACTGGCTCGACGGCCGGCGGATCGTGGCCGGAGACACCTCGCAGGGTGCCGATATCTACCATTGGCAGTTTGGCCCACGATCGACCACACGGCGGAACGCGGTGACCTACATGTGGACGTGGGAGGGAGCCGATATCTTTCCCTGGGGAGACCAGGTGCAGGACGGTGGCTGCGTGCTCGGCCTGAGCGGGTTTGACCTCATGGCGCGGCTCCGCGCGCGGTCGCCCGATGACGCGGCAGCCCGACTCGACGCGATCCTTCGCTGGTTCGACGCCGTGCAGGCGGAGGGGGGATACCGTGCCTCCTACGCGAAACCGGGCCGCGGCACGATGCAGGGCAGTGGAACCGCCGGCGGTCTCGGACTCGACAAGGAGTTCCTCGAGAGCATTCTCGTGCCGCAGGTGATGCTTGAGGGATTCCTAGGCTTCGACCCCGGCGTCGATGACTTTACGGTGACGCCTCGCCTGCAGGCATCGTGGCCGTCGCTCACGGTCCGCGGCATCCACTTCCATGACCGTGTGCTCGACATCACAGCCAGGGCCGATGGAAGCGTCGTCGTGTCGTCAGCCCGCTGAGGGCGAGCGCACCGCCTCCGATGAGCAGCAGACCGAAAGACGGTTCGGGCACCGCCGAGACGCCTGCCGCACCGGCTGGCACGTTGTAACTCCCGGTGTCGTAGAGACCCGTGGTGAAAAAGTCGGAGGCGTCCAGGATGTCGACGATCCTGTCGTAGTTGAAGTCGCCCTGGCTCCAATCGGCTGGCTGGTCGGTGTCGAACAGATCGGCCCCAATGAAACTGGCGGCATCGAGCACGTCGACGAGAGCGTCGAGATTCGTATCGCCGGGCGCCGCGTAGCCGACCGTGAACGCGCCGCCCCCGTTGGCGAGCCAGCCGACCGCGCGAGACTGGCCCGCGACGATGGCGGCAGCCGCCGAGGACGAGGTAATCCCGCTGGTCCCGGTCCACGTCCCGTCGCCGCGTGCCTCGATGAGCCGTGCGACCAGGCCTGCGGCGGTCATGCCGCCCGCCACGGTGATCTGGCCGGTTGTCACGTCGAGGAGGGCTGCTGGAGCAAGGCCCAGGCTGCCGACTGTCGCTGCCACAAACGGCGACACGGAAAGTGTCGCCCCGCCAGCGACCGAGACGCTGCCGGTGGAGAGTGCCGCGGGGCTCCCCATCTCCAGTCGCCCCGCAAGCACCCGCGTGCCTCCCGTGTAGGTACCGCTGCCGGTCATCGTCAGCGTGTTGGCCCCCAGTTTCACCAGCCCCCGCTGCGAGCCCGGGCTCGAGGCATAGGTGAAGCCTCCAGCCGTCGTGTCGATGCCGACGTTCGCGAGCGGATCCATATCGACGCGTGCGAGCGTGCCCGTGCCGGTGCCAGAGAAGAACAACTGGTCGATATTCGAGGCGACCCACGAACTGCTCGTGCCACCTACGCCGAGCGCTAGGGTCGCCCCTGCGGCCACGGCGGTTCGCCCCGTCGCGGGCCGTGCTGCCGTGATCCCAAAGACGAGCGTGCCGGCAGACACCGACCCACCGCCCGTATAGGAACTGGTGCCCCAGAGGGCGAGCGTGCCGGTGCCGGATTTCGCGAGGAAGGCCCCAGTGCCCGACTGCCCCACGCCGCCGGCAAACGCCACCTCGCTGTCGACGGCGACCGACCGCGAGCCGCTGAGCGTGACGGGAGCGGCGAAGGTGAGCGGCGCCGAACTGTACGAGTCGCCGAACGCCGCCGTGCCCGCGATCGTGAGCGGATTGAGGATCGTTCGCGGCGTGGACGCATCGAGTGCGGAGATTCTTCCGCGAGCGAGGACCACCGGCCCGGTGCCGAACGCACCCGCGGCCACCGCGCCGACGCTCCCCTCCGAGGCCACGCCGACCCGCACGACTCCCGTGGCGAGGTCAAACGTGGTCGTGCCCGAGTAGGTGTTGCGACCAGTGAGGTTGAGCCCGCTCGCTCCGACGCCCGTGTAGGAGAGACCACCGGTTCCCGTGATCGCGCCGGCTATCGACGCGGCCACCGCGCCTGTGTCACCGAGGCGGATGGCGGCCAAGCCGGTGAGACGGATGCCCCCGGTCACGGTGTCACCCGAGGCGAACCGTAATGCCCAGCCCGTGCCGGTCACGCCGGCGCCGGCGAGCGAGAGCGGATTCGCGAACGACACGCCGTAGCCCCGCAGATCGAGCGAACTCCCATTCTGCACCTGCACGGCGGCAGATCCCATCGAAGAGGCGAACGCGAGCTCAACCCGCACCCGATCCACGAGTTGCACCGTTCCTGTCAGGGCATTTGACCCCGACTGCGGCCAGAGGTTGAGTTGGTTGTCCACCGTCATGCCCGAGCCGCGGATGGTCAGGTTCGTAGCCGTGAGCCGCGAGCGAATCGTGGCTGCCACCCCCACGTCCACCTTCACCTCAGGGGTGCCGATGAGCGTCACCTCGCTTGCCGCAGTGGAGGAGCCAATTTGAAAGCTCGAGTTCTCGAACCGAATTCGCTCAAGCGTCGTGCCGGCAGCCGGGGCGATCTGACCACCCACACCGGTAAACACCGCCGTCGTGCCGGCGGAGGAGGAGCCACTCGCGAACGCGACGGACGCTCCGTAGATCGCCCCCGACCGCCAGTTCGCGGCGGTCGTGTCCCACGTGCCGCCGCCACCTCGGACGCCATTCCCAGCCCAGTAGTATTCGCCGGTCGCGTAGGTCGGCGTGGCGAAGTAGACGCCGATGTTGTTGCCGACCGCCCGTTCGCTGCCGTCAGAGGGCGTGTTGAGCACCTGCGCCTTGTTCGCCGCTGAGGCGGCCGGATTCCACCACGCCATCGTCGTCGACCCGCCGCCATCGACGTATATGCCGTCCGACGCGCCAAAGTACAGCAGCCACTCGCCGACCTGGCGATTAGTCGCGCCGATGGACGATGACGACCGGCCGTCAACCGTCATCATGTAGACATACCGCGTGTCACTCGAAACGCCGAGCCCGGTCCGCGGCTGCGGATCGGTGCCTGAGAGTTGCGGCACTCCGCCAAGCAGGCAGCGGTAGATCCCGGTGACGGCGTTCCACTTATCACCCACGGTGGTGCTGTCATCGGTGGTGACGATCGAAGCGGCATTGGACCGCGTGAGGGAGAACGTGGAGTGCTCCTGCCCTCCGGGTGCCGCGCCTGGCGAGACGAGCGACCCGTTCGAGACATTGAAACCTTCGAGCGTGGTCGTCGGCGACAGGGCCGTGCTGAAGAGGTCACCGTTGACCGCGGCCACCACCTTCGCGGACGTCGTCTGCGAGGTATACAGAAAGTTTGACGTCGTCTGGCGGACCGTCTCGGAGCTTCCGGCAACCCACGGAGCGGCCCGCGGCGTGGTGAGGAAGTTGACTCCTGGGGCGAGCGTGTCGATTCGCAGGCAGTTGACCTTCAGCGGGGCCGTCCCGGTGGTCTGCACAAACGCCCGGTCGATGCCGCCGTAGAGCGATGTACCGCCCGACCAGTTGTAGGAGCCGGTCTGGGCGGCGACGGGGCAGGCCGCGGCGGCGGCAACGACCGCCACCGCGGCGACGACGCTCAGGCTGCCTGCAGTCCGCCTCATGGACCCACTCCTACACCGCCACATGAAAAGCTCATCCATGGAGTATAAGAACGAAGTCGCCGCTATCCGACCCTGGGTCTGCATTATGGTTTCTCGTCGCCTCCTTATGGTTCTCGCCAGCTTGGCTACCACGGCTGTACACGCCGCGCCGCTCGTGATTGCCCACCGCGGTGCCAGCGGCTACCTCCCCGAGCACACCCTCGAGGCCAAGGCACTGGCCCACGCACAGGAGGCAGACTTCATCGAGCAGGACGTCGTACTCACGAAGGACGACGTGCCCGTCGTGCTCCACGACACCCACCTCGACGCGGTGAGCGACGTGGCCGCGGTCTACGCGGGGCGCAGTCGCGACGACGGCCGCTTCTACGCGATTGACTTCACGCTCGACGAACTCCGCCGGCTGCGCTTCTCCGAACGACGCGACCCCAAGACCGGCAAGCAGGTATTTCCGGGGCGGGCCGCCCCGGCCGCGGACGCGTTGTTTCGCATCGCCACGCTCGATGAGGAGCTCGCCCATCTTGAAGGCCTCAACCGCAGCACTGGCCGGCAGACCGGCATCTATCCGGAGATCAAGCAGCCGGCGTGGCACCGCAGGGAGGGGCATGACGTGAGCCCGATCGTGCTCGACGTTTTGCGAAGGCACGGCTTTTCCACGAAGGCCGACGCGTGCTTCCTCCAGTGCTTCGACGCCGAGGAGGTGCGGCGGCTGCGGACGGAACTCGGCTGGGAGGGTCGGCTCGTGCAACTCGTCGGCGAGGCGCCGCAGGGCGCCAGCGGTGATCCACTGCTTGCCCCGGGGGCGCTGGCGAGCCTCGCACAGACCGTGGATGGCATCGGCCCGCCCATCGGCCGAGTGGTCGATACGAGTGGCCAGGCGACGGGCTTTGTCGCGGCCGCACATGCCGCCGGCCTCGTCGTCCATCCCTACACATTCCACGTCGACCAGCTGCCGGCATTCGCCGACTCCCCAGACACCGCGCTCCGCATCCTGTTCGATACCGCCGGGATCGACGGGCTGTTCAGCGATTTCCCCGACGTCTGCATGATCTGGCTGCGAGACCACCCACCAGCCCTGCAGCGCCGCTGACGAGGACCGCCGAAGCGCCCGGCTCCGGCACCGCTGCCACTGGTGCCGCGGGCGCATACCAGCCCGTGTCGTAGAGGCTGGTGCCGAGCATCGTGGCGGCGTCGAGCACGTCGAACAAGCCGTCATAGTTCGTGTCACCCTGTGACCAGTCCGCGCCGGCCGCAAGGTCGTACCGCCCCGAGCCGAGGAGGTCGGCGGCATCGAGGACGTCGAACAGGCCATCGAGGTTGGTATCGCCATAGGCCGCCCAGGCCACGATGGTCGATCCGTCAGCGAGGCTCGTGGAGCCCACGCCGAATCTGTCGTCGCCGAGGCTGCTGCCGATGCCCGTGGCCCCGTTCCAGAGCCCTCCGTTACGGCCGGCGACGATTGCCGACTGCACCGCGGCCTGAGTGATCCCGCCAGCGGCGATTACGAGGCGTCCGGCACCAAGATCAATTCGACCACCGCCGGTGCCCGTCTCGATCGAGAGGCTCGCCAACGGGAGCGTAGCCCGCGTTGTCGTTGAGAATGACAGCAACCCGCCGCGGCGGACCACCACGGCAGGCAGGCCCGTTGTGGCGGCCGCTGACGCGATGTCACCTGCCGCCGCCGAGACGACCAGTGACCCAACCGTCATCGAGCCCGTCACCGTGCTCTCGACCGTCAGTTGCTTCGTGGTGATCGCCGGCGCGTTCTTCAGGATCCCACCCCCCAGCGCGAGCCGGTGGACGCGGATCGCATTTCCCGTGGCGTCGAGCGTGCCCCCGACCACGCGGAGCGTGGCGGTGTTCGTGCCGTTGACGCCAGGACCAATGTCGCCAGCCACCGTGACGCTCCCACCGCGGACGTCAAGCGTGGCGGCATTGCCACAGTCACCGAGCACCACCTCGCCGGAAATCGCCACGGTGCCGCCGCTGACGCTGAACGACGATCCGCTGCTCGTGCCACCCGCAGCGATCGCGACGTCGAGTTCGCGAATCGCCAGACTGCCGCCGGACACGACCGCCGCGCTCGCCCCGCCGCCAGACGTCTCCGTCACGAACTCACCGACGACGAACCGATCGCATGCCACCGAGCCTCCCGACTGGCGGTAGTCGCCGCGGCCACCAGCCTCGCGGCCGACGTCGATCGAGTAAGCTACCTGAAGCGTGCCCCCCGTGATCGCCAGCGTGCCGGAACCCGTGGCCCCGCCGAGCCCGAGCGAGTGGAGCGAAACGGTGCCGTCCGTCACCTCGAAGGTCGCCCGCCTCCCAGCGTCGACGACCGCGAACGAGTCGGCTCCGGGTGCTGCCCCGCCCGTCCAGTTGGTCGCCGACCACGTGCCGTCGGCCACCGCAAAACGAACGTTCGTCGGGGTGTTGAACGTCGGGATAAAGTCGATCGACCGCACTTCCGAGGCGGCGAGATTGCTCGCGGGCGGCCGCTGTTCGAAGACCGAGAGCACGCCCGTCTCGCGAAACAGGTCGCGGTCGGCGACCGAGTCGGAGAGGTAGTTCACCTCCGAGTCGACGAGCGTCCAGTCGGTCCAGTTGGAGGCCTTGGTCGCCGCGAACACCCGGAGTGAGCCATCGGCGAGGACCGCGACCGCGTTGTCGTTGGAGTCAAAATACATCCGCGGCCTCGCTCCCGTGCAATCGAAGGGGACCTGGCTGCGGTGCCAGTTTCCAAGGCCGTCGCGCCAGTAGTGAAAATAGCTCGACACGCTGGGCGTGAACGTGCTCACCGCGGCGGAGCTCTTCGCGGTGTCGCGGTGATACATCAGCGAGTGGATCCGACCGCTCGCGTCAACATCCTGCCCCTGCGTGTTCATCAGGCCGTTCCCCTGCGGAATGGACCTGACGACGAGCCCCGGCGACGCGATGGAAATCTTCGTGCCGGCCGCCTGCGAGGCGATCACGGCACCGGCGTTGTTCCGCCATGTGAGCCCCTTGTCGTCGGAATAGGCGTAGCACAGGTCGTGGTTCGTGCCGTCGCCGCCACCGTTCACGTCTTCCCGCCAGACGAAGGTCATGTGGTAGCGGTTGTTGCGGTCGATCGAGAAACCGTTTGGGTAGGCGGTCCGCGACCCGCTGCCGGTGCCAGGATCCGAGCCGGTGCCCGAGTCGTAGATGAAGGCGTTGCTCCACGATGGCGTCGCGGTCGTGCCGTCGTAGTCGCGGGTCTGCCAGTAGCCTGTAGAACTCGTGCCGTAGCGATAGAAGAAGCCGAGTGAGCCGTTCGCGTCACGGACGAAGTTCGGGTAGGTGACTCCGGACAGGGTCTGCCCTCCCATCTTCGACGTCTCCGCTCCGAAGACCGCCGCAGTCCACGTCCCCGGCGTGCCCGTGGTCACGTTGGCTGCGGATGCCCGGTACCGCAGCGTCTTGTTGTGCATGTCCCACGCGAGGTGGAGTTTGTTGTTGTTGAGATCGATCCCCAAGGCGATCGCATTGTGGGAGTTCCAGGGAACGCCGCCGCTCAGGCCGTTCGTAAACGTCGCGCCCGTGATGTTGGCGACCTCCCATGCCCCTCCTGCCGTGCTTGCGGCCGGAGCCCGTCGCCGCGCCGCCGCCACGTAGTAGGCGGTGCCGCTCGACGTGTCTTTCACGTAGTACGCGGTGTACTGGTATCCGTTGGCTGACACGATCACGTCGTTGGCACTGACACCGCCATTGATCATGAACCCGTAGGTGGCGTTGAGAGCCAGCGTCATGCCCCGCGCGTCAATCAGGGTGTCAGACTGCTTGACGATCGTGGCGGGAGGTCCACCAGTCGCGATGCCGGCGAGCAGCGCACCCCAGCCCGCGGCCACGCACGCCAGCCGACCGTGGAACGGAGATGGAGGAAGCCTTGCCATCGTGTGACACGCAAAATCATAAAAGGTTCAGGCTTCTTCGGAATGCGGCCACGATTGACTCAGCCACCGTCGAAGAAGGTAGAGTGTGATCCCGGGTGGCAGGCTCGCACAAGCGGGGTTTTCCAGCCGCTCCAACGAGGACAGGACATGGCTGTGGGGCCCGTCAACGCTTCAGACCGGGGAATCCGGCCGGCCTTTACGCTGGTAGAGCTTCTCGTTGTGATCGCGATCATCGCGACCCTCATCGGCTTGCTCCTGCCCGCGGTGCAGAGCGCCCGGGAGGCCTCCCGTCGTTCACAGTGTTCGAACCACCTCAAGCAGGTAGGGCTCGCTGCACTCGGCTATGAGTCTGCCCAGCGACGCCTTCCACCCCAGTTTGGCTGGAGTGGAGAGAACAGCACCGGTGGGATTGGGACGGTGTTCTTTCACCTTCTTCCCTACCTCGAGCGAAACCCGCTCTATCAGTCGGCGATCGTCAGCGCTGCAACGAACGTCACATTCGGCGGCGGTTCGTTCACCACCGTTCCTGGAACGTACGACTCCCGCAAGGACGTGATTCAAAAAACACTGATCGACACCTTTCGCTGCCCGAGCGACGCCACCTACGACACGGCCCTTGACTGGCCGGGCTGGGCGGGCTGTAGTTACGGAGGCAACTTTCAGGTGTTCGGACGCGACCGGTTTCAGCCCTATGCCGAAACACGAGCGACGTGCCTTAACGACACGGCACGGGCTCGCTGGGAAGGCCGTAAAAAGCTTGCCAAGATCCGGGACGGATTGTCGAAGACCGTGTGCTTCGCGGAGAAGTACTCGGTATGCGGCCTGAAGGCCGGTGCCAGCGTCTGGAATCGCTGGGACTATCTCGATAACTGTCAGCCGGCTTTTGCCTCCTACAACCCACCATTCAACTCCACGACGGGTGAGTTGTGGGCCTTCGCGATGTTTCAGGTCTCACCCGCAAACCCGCTTAGGGCAAACAGCAGCTGCGACCCGAGCGTAGCGCAGACTCCGCACAGCACGATGAACATCTGCGCCGGCGATGGCAGCGTGCGGAACGTTGGGGGAGATGCTGATCCGCTCATCTGGGCATCAGCACTCACCATCGATGGTGGTGAGAGCCTCGGAGGCCTCTAGCGATGGGATACCGTTGGGGGGCTGTCGTTCTGGCTATCGCGGCACTGGGGTGCGGGCAGCGGCATGGGCAGGTGTCCGGAAGCGTGTCTGTCGATGGAGTGCCGCTCGACTACGGGATCGTCAACTTCGTTGGCCTGAAGGGTGCTGCATCGGCGCCGATTCTCGACGGGGCCTACGAGGCTGGCGGGGTGCCGCTTGGCACGGTTCGCATCGCGGTGCGAGCACTGCCAAGGCCGGTCGTGGCTGCCCCGACCGCGGGCACAGTTCGACCCTATGTGCCGCTCCCGGAACGATACCTCTCGCCCCGAGATTCCGGGCTCGCGATTGAGGTCAAGGCCGGGGGCCAGCGGCACGACATCGCCGTGACCGGCACGTGATGTTCGGAGCCCAGCGGCGCGTGGTCGCCTCGGACCGGACCGACGCCTCAGCGCGGACCGACTCCTTGTCGGGAGCCACTCACAAGCCGGCCAGCCGCATCGTTTCCGTCAGATCGCGGAGCCCTGCCGTGGCGCCGGCCCTCGTCACACAGCAGGCCGCGGTGGCAGCGCCGAGCCGGC
>JBAXOU010000089.1:0-12241 GCA_037133115.1 Planctomycetota bacterium
CCGACCGGCCGTAAGGCCGCGGGCGACCTGCGCGAGCGCTCTGACGCTTCCGACCCGCCGTAAGGCCGCGCCTCAAAACGGCACGTCATCCTGGGCGGCCTCGGCGAGGGCGTCGTTGGGATCCACGCCGTTGACCCCGCCGTGGTCCGGGCCCTTGCCCCCCGAGAGTTGCCGAAACGAGAGAGCCTCAGCGCTGAGGAAAAACTTGACCTCGCTCGCCTCATCCCGCTGCCAGCGGCGGCCGCTGAGCCGGTAGGTCACCTCGATCTCGTCTCCCACGCTCAGGCCGTCCACCTCGTCGCAGGCGTCTTTGAGAAAATCGACCGGAATGTAGTTGGTGAACGCGCCCTTCGATTGCTCGAGCACCACCAGCCGCTTCCGAAACCCCTTCTGCCCGAAGGTCTTGGTCTCCTCGATCAGGTGGACGACGCCGCGGACGGTTGGGTCTTTCATGACGATACCTGGGGTGTGGCTCGAAGCAGCGAGCGGGCCCAGTATAGGCATGGAGTGTTCCCCAGCGCCCACGCGATTGGGGATTCCTGCACCCGCTTCGCGTTCCTCGATTTGAAAAATGCCCCGGCGTGGGCGGACGAGGCGGATTGCCCGCCCACGCCGTTGGGGCATCCTTCTGGACGGTTACTCCGTGCGAACCATCACGAAGCCGTGGTAGGCCTCGTTGCCGTGCTCGCCAATATCGAGGCCCTCGATCTCTTCCTGCGGCGAGACCCGCAGGCCGACGAGCGCCTTGATCAGCAGCCAGCAGATCGACGACACCGGCACGACGTAGGCACCCACCATCAGCACGCCCACGATTTGGGCGATCAGTTGCTTGGTGCCGCCGCCGAAGAACAGGCCGGCCGTGGGTCCGCCAGCGGCGGCCGTGCCGAACGGCGTGTTGAGCACCGTGCCGGAAAGGTCCGACGTGGTGAACAACCCGACGCACAGCGCGCCGAAGGTGCCGCAGACAAGGTGAACGCTCGTGGCACCCACCGGGTCATCGATGCGGATCCGATCGAAGAACATGACGGAGAAGAGCACCAACACACCGGCGATCGCCCCAATCAGGAACGAGCAGGGCACGTTCGTGTAGGCCGCACTGGCCGTGATCGCCACGAGTCCGGCAAGGGCTCCGTTGAGCGTCATGCCAATGTCAGGCTTGCCGAGCACCAGCCAAGCGGTCAGCGTCGCGGTGAGCGTCGCAGCCGCCGCGGCCGCGTTGGTGTTCACGGCGACCATCGACGCAAGGGCACCACCATCGCCCGCCACGCCCATCGTGCTGCCCGGGTTGAAGCCGAACCAGCCGAACCAGAGCACGAGCGTGCCGATGAAGGCGGCAGTCATGTTGTGTCCGGGGATCGCGTTGATCTTGCCGTTCGCGCCGTACTTGCCGATGCGAGGTCCGAGGATGTACGCACCGGTGAGAGCGGCCCAGCCACCCACGGAGTGCACGGTGGCACAGCCGGCGAAGTCCCAGAAGTTCCACTCCTTGGCGAGGTAGCCGAAACCCCAGATCCAGTGGCCGACGACCGGGTAGATCACAATCGCCATCAGGAAGCAGAAGATGATGAACGAGTGGTATTTGATCCGCTCGGCGACCGCGCCCGACACGATCGTCGCGGCCGTTCCGGCGAACACGAGCTGGAAGAAAAACTTCGCGTAGAGCGGCACGTGCGTCCAACTGATCGAGCTGTACACGCCCTTGTAGCGGTCGCCCATCATCGGGCTGTTGTCGTATTCGGGCGAAAACCCGCCGACCATCCAGGTGCCCGACTGGCCGATCCAGCCGCCGTCACCGCTGCCGAACATCAGATCCCAGCCGATCAGCCAGAAGGCGACCGAGGTCGCCGCAAAGACCACGAAGTTTTTGGAGAGGATGTTGACGCAGTTCTTCGAACGGGCGAAGCCGGTTTCGACGCAGCCGAAGCCGAGGTTCATGAAGAACACGAGCATGCCGCAGACGAGCACCCAGACCGTGTCAGCCCCGGTCCAGAGCTTCTCGACCATTTGCTCCACTGACATCAGGTTTGGCTGGTAGGGGGCGGGCTCGCCCGCAGCTGTCGCAGCAGCAGCGTCGGCCGTCGCTGCCGCCTCTTGGGCCAAAGCGAGCGACGAGAAATCAGCCGGACCGAACAGAACCGCGGCCAGCACGGCCGCCAGCGCACTCCAACGCGTCATGCGAGACCAAAGCATCGTTCCGCCTCCAAAGGTGAGAAGTTGACTGGTTCCGCCTCGGTCGAACTCGAAAAAATGCCCCGGCTTGGGCGGGCGAGGCGGATTGCCCGCCCAAGCCAGTGGGGCATCCTTCTGGATCACGTGAGGTGGTAGGCCGACTCGCCGTGTTCGACGACGTCGAGCCCCTGGTCCTCCGCATTGGGATCGACCGTGAGGCCCATCGTCTTGTGGATGATCAGGCCGAGCACGAGTGAGACGATGAAGGCATAACCCCCGCTCCAGAGCAGCCCTTGAAGCTGGATCATGAGTTGGTCCATGCCGCCCATGACGGGGCGGATCGAGAACACACCCACGAGCAGGGCTCCGAGGGCCCCGCCCACACCGTGGACGCCCACCACGTCGAGCGAGTCGTCGTAGCCGAGCATCGGCTTCGCCTGTACCGCGAGGAAGCAGACGATGCCGCCGAGAAGGCCGATGACCATGGCGCTCCCGGGGCTGACATGACCGGCACAGGGCGTGATCGCGACGAGTCCTGCCACCATGCCGGAGGCAAACCCAAGGGCCGTCGGCTTCCCCACCTTGAGCCACTCGGCCACCATCCAGGAGCCTGCAGCGGCGCTGCCGGCGATCGCCGTGGTGGCGAACGCGAGCACCGCCACGGGACCAGCGACCGGCAGGAACTCCTTGCCGACGGCGATCGCGGATCCGGCGTTGAACCCGAACCAGCCCACCATCAGTAAGGCGGCTCCGATCAGCGTCCAGCCCACGCTATGGGGCACGAACTGGGCACTCGGATATCCGCGCCGCTTGGGCAGGATCAGCAAGAGGGCAAGGGCCGACACGCCTGCGAGCACGTGAACCACCGTGCCGCCGGCAAAGTCCAAAACGCCCTTCTGGAATAGCCAACCGTTGACGTTCCATACCCAATGACAGACCGGGTTGTAGACCAGCGTGGCCCACAGCAGCGCGAAGACGCACCAAGAACTGAACTTCACCCGCTCTGCGACGGCCCCGACGATGAGTGCCGGCGTGATGATCGCGAACATCATCTGGTAGATGGCAAACAAGAGTTCGGGAACGCCGTTCGGGGCCGCTTCGACCGTGTCGCCACTGGTCACGAGTCGCTCGTACGCATTAGGGCCGTCGACGCCGAGTTCGGCGAACGCCTTCATGAACACGAGGCTCGGATCCCAGCCCAGGTAACTGTGGGCGGGCAGCGCGTTGCCGGCGGCATCCTTGCCCGCGTCCACAGCGATGGCCGACGGCACGGCGAAGGCCATACTGTAGCCATAGGCCACCCACTCCAGCGTGATCAGCGGCACGCACACCATCACCAGCATGAACATGTTGAGGAGGTTCTTGGCCCGAACCATGCCACCGTAAAAGAGTGCCAGGCCCGGCATCATCAGGAACACAAGCGCTGCACTCACGAGCATCCAGGCGATCGACCCGGTGTCGTACGTGCCCGCAATGTGCGGAGGAGTCGCGGCCGCAGCCGCGGGTTCGCCTTGCGCGAAGGCGAGAGAGGAGTGATCAACCGAACCGAACAGCATTGCCGTCAACACGGCCGCGACGGCGCTACAGCGCGTCATGCGAGAGAAAGTCATGGGTTCCGCCTCATGATTTTTAGATGATGTCGTGGAAGGTTCCACGACTGCTTGGACACATAGGCAAAATCCGTGCCAGAACCGTTGTCTCACGGGCGCGACGGGAGGGCGGTGCGTGTCCGGCAGGCATCCTGAAATACCCTGTTTTCCAGGCTTGCCATGCGGTTGGCGGAGCATGGGGGCGGCGTCGGAGCCCACCCAATTCACACCGATGAAGCGCCGTCGGCCCGTGCCGCCCGCCCGATTGTCGGGCAGTCATTGATGCGAGATCAGGCAGTCGGACACGGCCGTACGCCTGACGGCGTTACGCTTCCTGCGGGACGTCAGAAGGTGACGACAGGCCCCACGGTGGGGGCATCGTGCGGCAGGGGCGCAGCCGCCTGTCGGGCGATCTCGGTGTCGAGGAAATCGACCACCTCGCCGTGGTGCGCGATACCCGCCGCGGTCAAAAAGTTTGCCAGCAGCCGGAAGCCGTGTCGGGTGAGGATCGACTCGGGGTGAAACTGAACGCCGTAGGCACAACGGCGTTCGTCGGCGATCGCCATGATCGTGCCTTCCTCATCGCGGGCCACGGCCACCAGGCCGTCGGGAAGCGACTCAGCCTCGACCACCAGCGAGTGGTAGCGGCAGGCCGTCATCGGGCTGGGAATGCCGGCGAAGAGATTCACGCCGTCATGGTGCACCTGGCTGGTGCGGCCGTGCGTGGGCCGCGCCGCCCGCACGATCCGGCCCCCACCCGCCGCGGCGAGCACCTGGTGGCCGAGGCAGACGCCGAACAGCGGCACGTGGCCGATGGCCAGCCGCACGAGGTCGAGCGAGCAACCGGCCTCGGCCGGCGTGCAGGGGCCAGGGGAGATCACGATCGCCGCCGGACGCGCGGCGAGGATGGCCTCCGCCGCCGCCTCATGGCTCGACACCACGGCCGTCTCGACACCCAGCAGCTGAAAATGCCGGGCGAGGTTGAAGACGAAGCTGTCGCGGTTGTCGACGACGACGATCATGGTGTGCCTCCGCCGATGCCCAGCGCATCGAGCACCCGCAGCATGCCTTCGGCCTTGGCGAGCGACTCGGCGTATTCGGCGGCTGGATCGCTCGCCGCCGTGATCCCTCCGCCGGCGGCGAAGGCGATCGAGCCGGGCGAGACGACGAGCGTGCGGATCAGGAGGTTGAAGTCGGCCGTGCCGTCGAAGCCGATGTAGCCGATCGAGCCGCAGTAGCAGCCGCGGCCCACCCGCTCGAGGTCCGAGATGATCTCGCAGGCTCGGTGCTTCGGTGCCCCCGAAATGCTCCCTCCCGGGATCGCGGCCTCCAGGGCATCGATCGCGCCCAAGCCGCGGCGGAGCCGGCCCGATACCACCGACACCAGGTGCTGCACGTAGCGGTAGCGTTCGAGCCGGCAGAGGGCCTCCACGCAGACACTCTCCGGCGTGCAGACCCGCGAGAGGTCGTTTCGCAGGAGGTCCACGATCATCACGTTCTCGGCGCGGTCCTTTTCGCTCGCCTCCAAATCGGCCGAGGCATAGAGATCGGCTTCCGGGCTGGCGGTGACCCGCCGCGTGCCTTTGATGGGATGCGTGCGGACCACGCCGCGGGAGACTTGCAGGAATCGCTCGGGCGACATGCTGGCCACCTGCACGTCACCGGCGTCGAGATAGCCGGCGAATGGGGCCGGATTCACCTCGCGGGCCCGCAGGTAGAGGGTCACGCCATCGATGTTCGCGGCCACCTCGAACCGCTGGGCGAGATTGGCCTGGAAGATGTCGCCCGCATGCACCAGTTCGATGCCCGCGCGAACCATGTCGAGATAGCGGTCCCGCGAGTGCGTAGAGCGGACCTGCGGCCGGCCCGGCAGCGGATGGGCGGCGGCGGGAGCGGCATGCGATACGGTCGGCGCCGTGGGCTCGGCGGTGCGGGGCTCGGTCAGAAACGCCGTGAGCCGCTCAGTCGCCCGTCGCGCCCGCTCCACGGGCCCCCGCGCGGGCACGCCCTGGGAGATGAACCAGCCGCGGCCGAGGTCGTGGTCGTAGGCGAAGACCACGTCGTAGACGTGGAGCGAGAGCACCGGATCCGGGCCGGCGTCGGGGGGCGGCTCGAGGCCCAGGCGGGCGAGACCGCAGTCGTACGCCACGAGCCCCGCCACGCCTCCCTGGAACGGCGGCAGGCCCGGGATCGTGGTGCAGGCGAGGTCGGCAAGCACCTCGCGGATGACGGCAAACCCTGCGGTGATCTGCTGACGGCACTCATCCCAGTCGCCACCGCGGCGCACCAGCCAGGAGCGGATTGGGTCAGCGGCCACGAAGGAGTGGCGGCCGAGCCGCACGGGCGGATCGTTGGCCGGGGCCGCCGGCGCGGTTGCTGCATCAGGCCGATCGACGACGGCACTGTCAAAAAAGATCGCGTGCGGCAGCCGGCTGGCATGGCGGAAGACCGTCACCGGGTCGATGCCCGCCGCCGCCTCGGCGACGAGACAGCCGGACGGCGTGATCCACGTGCGGGCGATCCACGGGTGATTGGGGCGATCGGGCCGGGCGGGCGGCGCCGCACGAGCATGGCTGGGGCCGGGAGTGGTCATGAGGCGGGCGTGGGCTCCGGCGGTGCGGGGCCTTCATCGCGGAGGCGAGAGGTTTCCGCCGCGCGGGCGGCGGCCCGCGACGGGCCGTGCCCGATCTCGTCGCGCGTGAGGTGGCCCCAGTCGAGCGGCTGGTCCTGGCGGTAGTCTTTGTCGAGCGTCAGCGCTGTGACGGCTTTCGCCATCTCGTAGCCGAGGTAGAAGGCGTGGCTCGGGTCCACATCGTCGCGGCCCGCGTCGGCGAGTTGTAAGAAGAGCGCGAAGGGATCGGGCGACGCGAGGTGCAGCCCAGCGCCGACGACGTGGACGGCGTCTCCCTCGGCGAAGATCCGAAAGTTGGGGTCGCGGATCGCCGCGGCAAGCCGATCGAGCGTCTCGCTGCCGTGGACCTGCGGCTTCCCGCCGCGGAGTGTCACGAGCCGCGGTTCGACGTGCTTGGGGAGCGTGTGGTTGGTGACGGCGTGCCAGACGAGGGCCCTGGCCAGCGCGCATTCCCGCACGCTGCTCCCCGCCCAGTGGATCACCTCGGTCGTGAGCACCGAGCGGATGCCGACCTCCTGGCAGAAGCCGAGAAGCAGCACGTTCACCCCGGCGGAATCGACATCGGTGAGTTCCGTGAGGTTGCCGATTCCCATCATGATCTCGGCATCTGGATGCCGGCGGCGAACGTCGAGGTAGCGGCCCAGGCTCGCGGCGAAGCCGAAGCCGATCGGCTCGAGCACCGGATCGAGGCGGTGCTTCACGCCCGCCCTGGCCAGGGCCTCGATCGTCGCCTCAAAACCCTCCAGCGTGGCAGGCACGTCGGGCACCACGACCACCTCGCAGCCCCAGTCGGCCGCGGCGGCGGCGTTCGTCGAGTTGACCGAGAGCACGAGATCGGCACCGGCCTTGGCGGCCGCCGCGACCTCGACGGGGTCGAAGCTGTCGATCGACACGCGAAAGCCCTCGGCCACGAGCATCCGCACCGCATCGCCGACCCCGGCCCAGCGTTCGCCCGGATCGCAGCCCACATCGATGCGGTCGGCGCCGGCAGCTACAAGCCGGCGGGCCGCGGCGAGCAGGTCGGTCGCGGCGAGCCGCGGAGCGTGGTTGATCTCGGCGATGATCTCGATGTCGTGCCGGCCGTAGCCGGAGAGGTCGCGCGACTTCTGCCCGAAGAACTCGTCGAGGGCCCGGAGGTCGTTGGGGCCGCGCTCAACCGGCACGGGCGTGACCTCGGCGAAGGCCTCGAGCGGTCCACGGCAGGCGCCGGGGATCTGCACGCGGGTGGTGCCGGGGGGCACCTCGAGCCGTTTCGCGATCCAGGGCGTGGTCATCAGGGCGGCCACGGTGATCGGCATCGCCTGCACCGTCCAGTCGAATCCGGCCCGCGGCGCGAGCCGTTCGAGGACCTGCCGCAGCGAGTGCTCGGCGAGCCGGCCGGTGACGAAATGGATGCAGGGACGGTCGGCAGACAAGGACGGGCTCGCGGGGCGACGGTGCCGCGAGTTTATCATGCGGGCTCCCGTTTCCCGCCGCCTGCCGCCGCATCAGGGCCGCCGATGATCCTCGAAGGACTCGTGACCACGACCGCCGCCGACGGCCGGCTCCACGTTGCCGCGATGGGGCCATGGATCGACCACGGCGAGCGGGCCGCCGGGCGGCTCACGCGGCTGGTGCTCAAGCCGTTTGCGTCGAGCCAGACGGCCGTGAACCTGGTGCGGGAGCGGTGCGGCGTGTTTCACGTCAGCGACGACGTGCTGCTGCTGGCCCGGGTGGTGGCCGGCCGCCTCGACGAGCCGCCACCGTCACGGCCCGCCGATGCCGTGGCCGGCCGGGTGCTGCTCGACGCCTGCCATGCCTGGGAGTTGGCGGTGGACGCGATCGACGACTCGCAGGAGCGGCTCGAGATCACGGCGCGGGTGGTGGCCGAGCACGCCGTCCGGCCGTTCCTGGGGTTCAACCGCGCCGCCCATGGCGTGGTCGAGGCGGCGATCCTGGTGACGCGGGTCCACCTGATCGGCCGCGACGAGGTGCGGCGGAGGATCGAGGACCTGCGGGTCCTCGTCGACAAGACGGGCGGGCCTCGGGAGCAGCAGGCATTCGCCCTGCTGGCGGCCGCGGCCGCGGGTTGAGCGGACCGCGTGCGGTTCGGCCGGCCTTGGGTATGCTTGGCGGGATGCCCGATCCATCCACGTTAGCCACTCAGCTGCCGCCCAAAGCCGTCGAGATTCGGACGCCCGCGCGGGTGCACCTCGGCATGCTGTCGTTCGGCCACCGCGACGTGCGGTCCTTCGGCGGCGTGGGCGTGATGCTCGACCGGCCGCCGCTCCAGGTGCGGCTCCGGCGGGCCGGCCGACTGGAGGCTCGCGGCCTCCACGCCGAGCGGGCTCTCCGCTACGCGAAGGCCTGTGTCGACGCCTGGCGGCTCGGCGACGTGGGCTGTGCGATCGAGGTGGTGACGGCGCCCGCCGCCCACGTCGGTCTCGGCACCGGCACGCAGCTCGGACTCGCGGTGGCGGCCGGCATGCGGCACCTCTTCGCGCTCGGCTCCGAGGCTCACGCGCCCGCGGCCACGCCGCATCCGATGCAGGAGGAACTCCAGCCAACGGAGCACGACTGGCTCTTCGACACGCGCGATTCGATGGAGCTTGCCCGCGCGGTGGGCCGCGGCCGACGCTCCTGCGTGGGGGTCTACGGGTTTAGCCGGGGTGGCCTGATCGTCGAGGCCGGTCGGATGATCCGCGACGAGGCCGATGCGGATGACAACGTCACCCGCTCCTTTTCCCCGATGGTCGCCCGCGTGCGGCTGCCTCAGGCGTGGCGGTGCGTGTTGCTCGTGGCCCGGGATGCGGCTGGCATCTCGGGCGAGGCGGAGCGGGAGGCCTTCAAGCGTCTTCCGCCGACGCCCCGCGAGATCACCGCGGAACTCTCGCGGCTGGCGCTGGTGGAACTCCTGCCGGCGGCCGTCGAGGGCAAGTTCATCGAGTTCTCACTCGCGGTTCGCAACTACGGCGCGATGGCAGGCAAGCCCTTCGAGACGGAGTCTTCGAAGTTGCCCTACGCCAAGGCGACGGCCGACCTGATCGAACTGCTTTCGGAGTTGGGCGCTCCGGGCTGTGCCCAATCGAGTTGGGGGCCGGCGGTGATGGCCTGCTGCGAGTCACTCGACCGGGCCGGCTCGCTCGTCGATCGCCTCGAGTCGCTGGGCCTCGGCCGGCACCACGACATGGTGATCACGAAGTTTGACACCCAGGGGGCTGTGCTCCGCGTGATCGAGTGAAGGCCGGTCAGGCCAGTCAGGCCTTTGCCGGCAGCCCGTAGGCGGCGAGCACCTGCCGCAGTTTGTCGGCCAGCGGCGGCTCCAGCGGCACAAGCGGCAGCCGGATGTCGCCCGTGTCGCGGCCCACCATCGCCATCGCGGCCTTGATCGGGATCGGATTGCTCGCGAGGCCGAGCAGGTCGCGGCAGAGCACGAACAGCTTCGTGTGCAGCGCCTGGGCCTTCTTCATGTCGCCCGCGTCGAAGGCGTCGCAGAGGGCCTTCATGTCGCGCGGCACGAGGTTGCCCACCACCGAGATCACCCCGCGGCCGCCGACCGCCAGAAGCGGCAGTGTCATGCTGTCGTCGCCGGAGAGCACGGTCAGGTCGGTGGCGGCGAGGACTTGCGAGGCCTGGTCCATCGAGCCGGTCGCCTCCTTGAGCATGGCGATGCCCGGGAGTTCGGCGAGGCGGATGATCGTCTCGGGTTCGATGTTGCGGCCGGTCCGCGTGGGGATGTTGTAGACGCAGATCGGGATGTCCACCGCCTCAACGAGCGCCTTGAAGTGCTCGTAGATGCCCTGCTGCGTGGGCCGGTTGTAGTAGGGGCCGACGACGAGGGCGGCGTTGGCGCCGGCCTTGGCGGCAAACTTCGTCAGCCGCACGGCCTCGGCGGTGGAGTTGGACCCGGTGCCCGGCATCACGAGCAGGCGGCCCGCGGCGGCGGCGATGCTCTCGGCGATCACCCGCTCGTGCTCGTCGTGGGTGAGGGTTGGGGACTCACCCGTCGTGCCTACGGGGCAGATACAGGTCGTGCCGGCCTCGGCCTGGAAGTCGATCTGTTCCTTGAGGCGAGCGGAGTCGACCTTGCCGTCGCGAAACGGCGTGACGATGGCGACGGAGAGGCCGGCGAACTTCTCGGCTCGGGTGGGCATCGGGAGGATCCTGCGGAGGGCGTGGCCGGCGGTGCGAAAGCTGTCGTGCTTGCCGATTCCGGCGAGGGGCGCGAGGATAGGGTTTTTCTCCGGGAGCGGCAAACCCCGGGCGGCTTTCGTCGAGGTGGCGGCGCATGAGCAATGGGATGATCGCAAGCGGCCGGCCAGGCCTGCGGATGGGGCGGCCGCGGATCGGAGCCTTCGAGGCGGCCGAGCGAGTCGTGGCGGGCGGCGGCTGTCCGGCGACGATTGGCGTGGTGCTCGGCACCGGTCTCGGCGGACTCGCCGACCGGCTCACCGGGAAGTGGGCGATGCCCTCCACCGAGACCGGCTGGCTCGCGAAATCGACCGCCACCGGCCACGCCGGGCGGGTCGTCTGCGGCACGCTCCGCGGCGTGCCGATCGCCATGCTCCAGGGCCGCGTGCACGGCTACGAAGGTTTTCCTCCCGAGACGCTCACTCGGGGGATCGAACTGCTCGCGGCGCTCGGCGTCGGCCAGGTGCTGCTCACCAATGCGTCGGGCGGCCTGAAGCACGACATGGTCGGCGGCGAGCTCGTGATCGTGACCGACCACATCGACATGGTGCGGCGGCCCTGGGGCGATGCGCTCGAGCCCGACGACCTCGGTGAGGTGCCGCCGCAGACGCATTACTACGACACCGCACTCGCCGACCTTGCGCTCGCCGCCACGCGGCGGGCCGATGTCGTCGCCCGCAAGGGGGTGTATGCGTTTCTCTCGGGGCCGACCTACGAGACGCGATCGGAATACCGGATGCTCCGCAGGATGGGAGCCGACGTGGTTGGCATGTCGACGGTGCCGGAGGTGGTGGCCGCCACACGGATGGGTCTCGACGTCACCGTCTGCTCCGTGGCGACCAACGTGGCCAAGCCCGACGCGCTCACGCATGTGGACACCGATGCGGAAGATGTCTGCCGGATGGCGGCCACGGCCGCCGAGGGTGTGTGGGCGATCCTGGAGACTCTCGCGGCCCGCGCGGCAGGACGACCATGCGTATCGTGCTGACCAACGACGACGGCGTCGACGCGCCGGGGCTGGCGGCGCTGGAGCGGGCCGCGGCCGTGCTCGGGGCGACGCTCGTGGTGGTGGCGCCGGCGGAGTGCCATTCCGGCTGCGGGCACCGCGTGACGACTCACCAGCCGATTCGCGTAGACGAGATCGCCCCGGGGAAGTTTCGCGTGGCGGGCACGCCCGCCGACTGCGTGCGAATCGCCCTGGCGCGGCTCGTACCCGATGCGGCGCTCGTGATTGCGGGGATCAACGCCGGCGGCAATCTCGGCGCCGACATCCACCATTCGGGCACGGTGGCGGCGGCCCGCGAGGCGGCGCTTCACGGACTGCCGGCCGTGGCCGCATCGCAGTATCACCGTCGGGGCACGACGATCGACTGGGATCGGTCTGCCCGCTGGGTGGCGGAGGTGCTCGGGGCGATCCGAGGCCGCGAGCGGGTGTCGGGCGAGTTTTGGAACGTGAACCTCCCGGATCTTCCGGCGGCTGCAGCCGACCCCGAGGTGGTGGAGTGTGTGGTGGACGGTTCGCCGTTTGGGCTCGGCTACCGGCTCACCGACGAGGGCTGGGCCTACGAGTCGAGCTACCACGAGCGGCCGCGGGTGGCGGGGGGCGACGTGGACGTGTGTTTCGGTGGGCGGATCGCAGTGTCGCGGGTGCGGGCGGTGTGACCAAGGTTGGTCACCACGT
>JBAXOU010000090.1:0-12230 GCA_037133115.1 Planctomycetota bacterium
ACTCACCCGACTCGTCGGGTTCGCGAGAGTCCTGTTCGGCCTGGGAAGCGTCGGCTTGGGTAGGTTCCGGTGCTTGGGCCGCCGCGTCGGGGACGTCCTCGACCTCATCGATCGGTTCGTTCACGGTCACAGGGCTGTCGACCGCGGCCTCTTCGTCCGCCCACACCAGAGCGGCCCACCCCAGCAAGGCCGCGGTGAACAACACGACCGCCAGCGATCGCCCCCGGGTCATCGATGTCACAGCCATCTGTCTCCCCCCGTTGTATTCGTCGAGCGGCCCCCGTGGCCGGCAAACTTCTTTTTCGTCTCATCGGGGAGACATTCGTCGCTACGGGGCAGCGGCATGCCAAAGTTCTCCGTGACACCGCCGCCAACCCGCCTACGCGAAAGTGTCTCGTGAAACTTTGCCGCTGATTTTATGGTCCGAATGCCCACGTGCTGGCCGGAAACGAGAATCTCGTGGCCTTCCGAGAAATCTGTAAGTCGCTTGCTGGAAACGACTTAGGATCGAAATCGGACCACAAAGCCGCGGGTGTCAATTGAAAAAGCCTCAAGAATCCCAGTTGTCCATGAACCTGTTCGGCCCCCCCTCCGTATAAAGAGCACGTCCTCAGGCACGGACGGCGGTCATGGATGTCCGCCACACGCGTGGGACGGTGTGTCTCGATCACAACTCGGTCGGAGCGGGGTGGGTGCCCGGGCATTAAGCCCGCGCAGTTGCCATGCTTCGCCACAACGGCTGGCACGGCTGCTGGCGGGAGAATGATCATGCGTTCCAGTGCTACCAGTGAGAACTTCATCCGACTGTTCGAAGACGTGACCGCCGATGGTCTTGCGAACACGCATCCCTCGGTCGCACCGGGCGGCGACGTCCAGGCGGGCGAGCACGTGCTGTCCATCGAGGAGTTGGCCGGGCGGTTCAGCGTGTCCACGAAGACGATCTCTCGGTGGCGCGACCATGGCCTTGTCGCCCAGCGCTACACGGTCGACGGCCGAAGGCGGGTCGGCTTCCTCGCCAGCGCCGTCGAACAGTTCATCCGCGAGAATCCCCTGCGGATCGAGCGGGGCAGCAGGTTCAGCCAACTCAACGACGATGAGCACGAGAAGATCGTCTCGTGGGCCCGGCGGCTCGCGGTCGCGGGGGCCTGCCCAGCCGACGTGCATCGTCGCATCGCCGAACGGCTCGGCAGGAGCGTGGAGACGATCCGCTACACGCTCAAGCGGTACGACCAGGAGCACCCCGACACCGCCGTGTTTCCGACGGCCGACGGCCACCTGCGTCCAGAGAGCCGCGCCCGCATCTACCAGCACCACCTTGCCGGCGAGCCCGTCGAGTCGATCGCCCGCCGCTATCACCGTTCGAAGGCAAGCATCTACCGCGTGATCCTCGCCCAACGGGCCGAGCAGGTGATCCAGCTGCCGCTCGACAACATCCCCAACGCCCTGTTCTCGAGGACGAGCGCTGAGAAGGTGGTCGACCAGCCGTTTCCAGGTGTCCCCGATGCCAAACGGGTCAGGCGTCCCAGCGGGCTGCCCGCCTACCTGGCAAGCCTGTACGAGGTGCCACTGCTCACTCGCGAGCAGGAGGTCTGGCTGTTCCGGAAGTTCAACTACCTCAAGCACAAGGCGATGGCGCTCCGCGAACAGCTGGATGTCGAACAGCCAAGCGCCCGGCTGATGGATCAGATCGAGCGGATCTACGCCGAGATCGTCGAAATCAAGAACCGCATCGTGCGGGCCAATCTCCGCCTGGTGGTTTCGATCGCCAAGCGCCGCGTTTCCCCCGGCGACAGCTTCTTTGACCTCGTCAGCGACGGCAACATGTCGCTGATCCGCGCCGTGGAGAAGTTCGACTACGCCCGTGGCAACAAGTTCAGCACCTATGCGTCGTGGGCGATCATGAAGAACTACGCCCGCTCCATCCCCGACGAGCACAAGCACCGCGATCGGTTCCGGGCCGCCGACATGGAGCTCCTGCAGTCGGCCGCCGACCGGCGGTCAGACGAACTCCAGGAGCGGATGGCGGCCAGCGACCGGCTCGCTCAGGTCGGTAAGTTCCTCAACCGGCTCGATTCCCGCGAGCAGACGATCATCGTTCGCCGCTACGGCCTCGACCACCAGCACGAGCCGCAGACCCTCAAAGAAGTCGGGTCGGCGCTCGGGGTGACCAAGGAGCGGGTGCGGCAGATCGAGGCCAAGGCTCTGGAGAAGCTCCGCGAGGCAGCCCTCGCCGAGGAAATGCTCCCGGAGCTCGAATGACCCAGCCCGGGCTTCGTGGCAGCCGGTCTGTCGTGGGGGTATTCTTGGCGGCATGAACAGCTTTCCGTTTCGCATGGCGGCGACCCTCCTCGCGATCACCACCGCGGCCGTGTGTCCAGGCACGGCCGTGGCCCATGCCTTCGAGGGCTGGCAGGGCATGCGGGTGATCCCGCTTGAGGGTCGGGCCGAGCGGCTGATCGTCGCAGATCTCGGCGCCGATGGCCGCGATGACGTGATCGTGGTCAACCCGCGGCAGTCACGACTCGACCTCTACAGCTGGTTGCCGGAGGCCGACAGGGTTCGCGACACCGCCGGCGATCCGGATCGGCCCAACGAACTGCCGCTGGCGACCGACTGGACGCATGGCGAAGTGTCGATCGACGAAATGCCAATCGATGCCGTCGCCCACGACGTCGATGGAGACGGCCGGCCCGAACTGCTCGTGCTCACCGCCCCGTCGAACCGGCTCTCGATCTATTCCCAGGCGGCAGACAAGGCGGTTGATGCGAAGGCCGCCTGGAAGAAGACCGGCGATTGGAACCTGCTCGCTGCCACGCCGACCGGCAAGGCAGGATGCCTGCTCGTCCGCGACCTATCCGGTGGCCGGCACGAACTGCTCGTAAGCTGCGAGCAGGGCATCCAGCAGCTACCGCTCACCCGCGGCAGCCGGGCGGTGTGGCTCGCGCCGCGGGAGAGTCGTGGCCGCCTCGACTGGCACCTCGCCGATCTCGACGGCGATGGCGACAAGGATCTCGTGGAATGGTCGAGCGTGGCCCGGCAGGTCGTCCGCTGGTATCCCTGCGGTGGCGACGGCAGTCTCCTGCCGGCGCAGACCCTCCACGATCAGCCGATCGAAGGGCTCCAGGTCGGATCCCGCCCATCCGGGCCAGCCGATGTCTACCTCCTCGGTGGCTCAGACAAGGGCGTGCTGCGGCGGTATCAGGTCGCCGAAGGCGAGCCGACCGATGTCGGCCGGCAGGAGGCGCTCCCGCTCGCCGGTGCCGCCCGCCACAGCTGGTGTGGCATGCTGGTGGGCGAGGGCGGGGCGGCGGTGCCTGCGATCGTCGCCGTCGATGCCGCGCAGCCCAGGCTCCGCATGCACCGGCTCGGTGCCGGCGGCTGGCTCGCCGAGGAATCGTTTCCCTCGATCGGCGGCGTGAAGTCGCTGGCCGCGCCGGCTGGTCAGCCTGGTACGCTGCTCGTCTGGGCGAAGGATGCCTCGGATCTGCATCGCTGCCGCTGGGAAAACGGCCGGCTGACCTACCCGCAGCCGTGGGAGCGCGAGGGCAAGGACCGCAAGATCCTCGCCCTCGATTCGGTCGGCTCGACCGTCTGGTGGGCGCAGCGCGTCGGCTCCGACCTCGACCTGTTCGTCTGGCCCGTCGACAAGCCGGAACCCGACGTCATCCACTACCCGGGCCTCGGCCCCAAGGTCGAGCAGGTCGTATGGCTGGGCGGCGATGCGCTGCTCGTGCAGGATGCCTACGCGACGGCCGGCAAGTTCGTGACGCTCGTCGATGGCAAGCCCGACGTGAAGACTCCTGCGCTGCTCGCCAAGGTCGATCTCTCCGAGTATCTGCTGCTGGAAGTCGACGGTCGGCTTCGCAAGGCTCGGCTCACCGACGGTGTGCTCCAGTGGCTCGGCGACGACCTCCACCCGGTTGATCAGGTGATGCTGACGGAAGGCCAGAAGATCGCCAGCTACCTCCCGCTTCCTGCGGTCACCGGCCAACCAACCGAGGCCTGGGGGCTCGAGCAGGGTGGAGGATTCCTCCATCGGCTCGCGGCCGACGAGGCGGGCGTGATGCGAGTCGCGGCGAGCGTCAAGCCGCCCGCCGGAACCGGCCTGCGATGGGATCCCGTCCTCGGCCTGCTGCTGGTCGATCAGGACCGCGTCGTGCGGCTCTCGCGAGGCAAGCCCTGGGAGCTGAAGCTCCTCGAGAGTATCGACGGCCGCGTCGGCCGCCGGAGCGGCGTCAGCGAGTCGACAATCCACCGGATTCTGGCCAGCGATCTCGACGGCGACCGCACCGACGATGTGGCCCTCTGCGACGACCGCAAGCACCAACTCACGGCGCTGCTCCGCCGGCCCGAAGGCCTGCAGCGGTCGGTGACATGGAAGGTATTCGAGGACCGGAAGTATCCCTACGACGGGGGCGAGTCGAAGGACATGGTGCCGGAGCCGCGGCGAATCGCCGGGCTCGACGCCGACGGCGACGGCGATCGTGATCTGGCGATGATCAGTCAGGATCGGCTTGTCGTCTATCTGTCGGCTGAGGATCGCCCCGAGGAACAAGGCGAGGCAGGACGATGACCACGCGATGGCTTCTTCTGGTGGCCGTGGCCTGGTGTGGCTGGGTCAGTGCGGCTGAGATGGTGACCGTGACACTCGTCGGCGGAAGCCGGGTGACAGGCCCGCTCCTGCGGCGAAACGACGACGGCGTCGTCCTCGACCTCGGCTTCGACGTGCTGCAGATTCCCGCCAAGAAGCTGCTCGATGTCCGATCCGAAGCGCCGGAGGCCGAGGGAGGGCAGGAGAGCCAACACGACATCTTCCGCACCGGTCGGCTCGAGGCCCGCGAGGTGCCGGAACTGGTCAAGCGGTTTGGCGAGGCGGTGGTCATGGTCCGAAATCCCGGCGGCCTCGGCACCGGATTCCTCATCAGCCCGGACGGCCACCTCGTGACCAATTACCACGTCGTCGAAAACAACACGCGAATCCAGGTGACGCTCTTCCGCAAGACCGACAAGGGCTTCGAGAAGACCGAGTTTCGCAAGGTGAAGATCGTCGCCCTGCAGCCGCTCCGCGACCTTGCGATCCTCCAGCTTGATCCGGAGGAGACCAAGGGGCGGCTGCCGGAGCCGGTCGTGATCAACGACCGCGACGACCTCCGCGTCGGCGACCTCGTGTTCGCGATCGGCAACCCGGCAGGCCTCGAGCGGAGCGTGACGCAGGGCATCGTCAGCAGCACGACGCGGACCATCGACCAGATGCGGCTCATCCAGACCGACGCGGCGATCAACCCGGGCAACAGCGGTGGGCCGATCTTCAACGCCCGCGGTGAGGTGGTCGCCGTCGCCTGCGCAGGGGCGGCCGTCTTCGAGGGCCTGGCGTTCGGCATCCCCGCCAACGAACTGATCGACTTCATCGTCCACCGCGACACGTATCCCTACGACGAGTCGCAGCCCCAGAACGGCGTCACCTACCTCCCTCCTCCGCATCAAGCCGATGGGACGGCGGCCGAGGGGGCGAAAGTGTCGCCGTAGCGGGCCGGCCGACTTCATCGGCCCGCGATCTCTCCATTGCGAAAGGATCCGTCATGCGCTTGTGCGCCGGCTGGCTCACGTCCGTCGTCCTCCTGCTCGCCGCCACCTCCGCGCTCGTCAGCGCCGGAGATCTGCGGCCCAGTTGGGAATGCCTCCCGGAGGGGACCGCGGTGATGCTCCGCATGCCGCAGCCAACGGAGTTTCTCGAGGCGATCCGGGCGCGGACGAAGTTCGGCGCTGCGGCGCTGTCTGAAACGCGGCTGCAGGGATTCGGGAAGATCTTGCTGGAGAAGCTCCGCGCAGATGGAGCGGCCGACGACCTCGAGGACCTCGACCAGGCCCTCGGTCGATACGACCTGCGCACCGAGGACCTTCCGGCCGCCTTTCGAGGAGACGTCGGAGCCGGCTTCGTGCTTCGCCAGCGGGACGCCGGCCTGCCCCCGCTCGTCATGATGCTCATGTGGCTCGAGCCGGGCGAGGAGACGGCGGCCCGAATGGTCACGGCCGCACAGCGGAAACTGGAGGAGGACATCGTCAAGGACGAAACCGGCACGACCAGGCGGGTCGATCTCGAGATGGCAGGCCACGAGGTGCTCTGGATGGTCGAGCCGGTGATGGGAATCGACCCGACCGGGCTCGACCTCGGCGACGTGAAGATCGACGAAAACGACGAGGAGGCGATTGAAAAGCGGCTTACAGAACTCCAGGAGCGGGTCCGCAACGCCAAGCTGGTGAAGACCGGACACACCTACGGCTTCCTCGCGCGGCTGGGAGGCCGCCTCGCCGTCGGACAGACGCTCCCGGCAACGGCCGCCGCGGCACGGCGCGTGGCGGAGGAGCGGGACTTCGACGCCGAAGGCGGAGCCGATGAGGCCAAGGAGGCCTTCGAGCGATTCCTCGCCGCTCATGCAGGCACGGGTCGGTCACCGCTCGCGGAGGCGCTCGAGACTCCCGGCATGGCTGGGACGCTTCCCTCAGGCCTGCCGCTGCTTGACGTGGTCATCGATCCGCGCGTCCTCATGACCTTCGGCGACGAACCGACCAAGGCCGGGCTCGCCATGATCGGGGCAGACACGCTGGGGCCGATCGCCTGGCGGCAGACGCTCGACGAGGGCCGCTATCGCAGCGGGATATTCGCGTCGCTGCCCGCCCCACGCACCAGCCTGATGCGGATCCTCGACCAGGAGTGCGATGCCTCCGAGGTGCCGTCCTTTGTCACCCGCGAGGCGATCGACTTCACGCAGATCTCGCTCGACCTCGGCAAAGCCTACGAGACGGTGAAGGAGTTTGCCGTCGGCCAGCGTGATGGAGAGCAGGCGGCCAACATGTTCGCGGCCGTCGAGATGCAGGCTCAGGGATGGCTCGGGGTCGAACTGCCCCGGCTACTCACGTCGCTCGGCAGCCGCCACTGGATCGTGAGCTATCCGCCCCGAGTGGCCGAGGCCTTCGCCGAGGCACGTCGGGCACGCGGTCGGGACGGCGGCCAGCAGGCGCGGCAGATTGCCGACCGCGTGGCGGTCGTCTGGCAGATCACCGACGACGCCCCGTTCGGCAAGATCCTGCAGCGGCTCGCGGGCATGGCCGGCGGTGATCTCCAGGAGGAACAGGGGTTTCGCGGCGTCCGCATTCCCGACGGACCAGCCGTGTTCCTTGGCCAGGACCACCTCGTCGTCGGCATCGGCGCCGACTCCCTGGAGAAGACGCTGACCGCGATCCGCAATCCGCCCGCCGGCGAATCGTCGCTTCGCGAGAGCGACGTGCCCCGCCGGGCCGCCGACCTGCTGCCGCTCGAGCCGGCGCGGGTGTTCGGCGCCAGCGACAGTTCGCGGGCGGGCGGCACGCTGGGCGTGCTCCGCGACATGGTGCTGTCGCTCGTGCCGGAGGATGTCGAGGAGCCCTACCGCGACCTGCTCGCGGGCGTGCAGAAACTCCTGCCGAGGGACGAGGAGATGGAGGGGATGTTCGGCGTGGGCGCGACGACACTCCGCGCCGATGACAACGGCGTCTCGCTCCAGACCGCCTGGGAAATGCCATCCCCATAGGCCGGGGACTGGCCCATACGGCTCATGCGTGAAGGCGAGGCGTTCACGAGGCTCGGGGCTGCCCATGCCCGTCGCCGGACGTTCGCTGCGGGCATCCTGCCCTGCGCTCACTCGATGCTGCCCTCGCTTCGCCATCCTGGCTTCGCTCGGCCAGCAACGCCGGCTCCCGGGCACGGGCAGCCCCTCGCAGCCTCTCGTAGCACAGGTTTTCAACCTGTGTGTATTCCCCGTTCGCATTGGGCTCGGGTGTGATTCCGGAAGGAGGAGCAGTCGGATCGGAGGCACGCGCAGAAGCCGGTGAGACTTGTGCCCCGCAAGGGTGCTCCGAAGCGTTTGAGCAGAGAGCTCACAAGTCCCGCCGGCGCCGAGCATGTCTCCGGCCGGCTGCGGTGCCGCTACGACGCGCGAGCATCACGTGTGAGCCGTATCAGATGCCGACGATCTCGGTGTGCACGGCCTCACCGCGGCGGACGATCCGCAACTGGGCGGGGATCGCACGCTGCATCTCGTCGACGTGCGAGATCACGCCGACCACTCGGCCTTCATCGCGGAGCGATGCGAGGGTCGCCATCGCGTACTCGAGCGTCTCCGCGTCGAGCGAGCCGAATCCTTCGTCGATAAACACCGTCTCCAGCCGCCGGCCGCCCTGGTGCCGTTCCGCCGTGCGCGCCAGTGCCAATGAGAGCGCGAGCGATGCGAGGAAGGTCTCGCCGCCGGAGAGGGTGCGGGCGGGCCGGCGCGTGCCATTCCAGGCGTCGAGCACGTCGATGTCGAGTCCGGCCAGCGATTTCTTATCGCCGGCCGACTCCGCGCGCACGAGTTCATAACGGCCGCGGGTCATATCTCTGAGCATGACCGTCGCCTCTGCCACAACCTCCTCCAGCACCGCCCCGAGCACCCAGCGGTGCAGCGAGACCTTGTCTTCGGCGTGGGCCATCCCCGAGACGATCTGGTGCAGCCGTTGCGCCGTTTGAAAGGCGACTTCCGCCGCAGCCGACCGCCCGGCCAACTCCGCGTGCCTTTCACCGAGGTCCCTCGCCTCCTGCAACCGGGCCCGGGCCAGTTCGTCGTCGAAGCGGACCCGCTCGAGTTCCTCGGCGAGTTGTCGCTGGCGGGCCTCGACCGCCGCGACGTCGGGTTCAGGCCGGCCGTCGACCGCGGCCACCGCGGCTGTCACCGCGTCGCTCGCGGCCGTCACCTCCCGGTCGGCGGCCGCGAGCGCGGCCGTGAGTGACTCGATCGTCGCCTCATCGCGCTCCGCGGCGGCGAGATCGTCAGCCGTGACGAAACGGGAGTTGGAAAGCGCCGTATCGAACAGCCCGCGAGCCGCGGTCGCCTTCTCACCAAATAGCCCCGCGGCCACCCGTGCGCCCGCCAGCTTCTCATCCTCCTGCTTGGCTGCGGCGAGAGCCTCGTCGAGCGCGGCGCGAGCCTTCCGCAGTGTCGCGTCGAGGTCGGCGCGAGTCTTCTCCAGTGCCAGCTTTTCTTCGACGAGCGCCGTCACGTCCGGCGGAGGAGGTGTGGCAGCCAGCGCCGTGCGGGCGGCTTTGGTGGCAGCCTCAGCGGCGGCCAATGCTGCCTGGTCGGCCGCAGCCGCCTTGGTGGCCGCATCGCTCTTCGTGCGGGCAGCCAGCTGCCGGTTGCGAAGTTCCTCGAGGGCCACCTCGGTCAACGCGTGCTCCGCCGGCTCGGCAGGCCAGGGATGCTCCAGGCTGCCACACACCGGGCAGGCCGCGTGGTCGGCAAGCCCCGCGGCAAGTCGAGCCGCGGTGCCGGCCAAGTAACGGCTTGTGGCATCCACGAGATTCGTCTCCGTATGCTCCAGCTCGTCTGCGGCCGCGCAGGCCGCGGCAGCCGCCACAACAGACGCTTTCGAGGCTGCGCCCTCGCGGGCCTCGGCCGTGGCGACGGCCTTCTGTACCGCTGCAAACCTCTCGCCGACCGTCTCTGCGTCGGCAAGGTTTGCGGTGATTTCACCCAGGCGCTGGCCGATCTCCGCCGTCCTCGCGTGGGCCTGCTCCGCCTGGTCGCGGGTGGTCGTTCTGCCTGTCACGATCACCGCCGCCGCGGCCGCGGCCTCTTCCCGCTCCCGCTCGGCGGCGACGGCCGCCGCATGCTGCCCGGCAAGCATCCTCCACTCGTGCAGCAGCCGCGCCGGCTCACGCGCACCGATCGCCGCCTCGAGTGTCGCTCGATCGGGAGCGCGGCGTGCCAACTCTTCCTTCGCGCGGCGGTCGCGGTCCTGAGCGGCCTTCAGGGCCCGAGCGAGCCGTTCGATCTCCCTCGCCTGCCCCAGCGCCTCGGTCGCCGCAGTGTGTTGCTGGGCCACATCGCCAAGCCGAACCGCCATGGCCGCGGCTTTCTCCGCCGCGGCTTGAGTGCGCTCGAGAAGTGCCGCCGCCACCAAGGCGTCATCCATGCCGGCAGACCAGTCGTGCCCCTGAAGGAGCACCTCTCGTTCCCGGCGCACCGTGTCGTGAGCCGACTGTGCAGTGGTCCGCCGACCGCTGACGATCGACTCGAACCGCTCATACGAGTCGGTTCCGAAGATCCGCTTGAGCAACTCCTCACGGGCTTCACCGGACGAGACCAGCACGTCGCGAAAGCGGCCCTGTGGGATCACGATCACGCGGCGAAACTGGTCGGCGGTGAAGCCGGTGACTTCGTGCACCCTCTCGTTGACGTCACGGACCTTCGTCGCGATCGGCTCCCATTCACCGGGAGTCTCCACCGCCGCATCGGTCCGGCGGTAAAGCACCGCCTTGGCCGCCTCCCTCGCGATGCCGCCACCTCGGAGCGCCGCCCGTTCGTACTCCGGATTGCGCTCGACCCGATAGGTACGGCCGCCGACGCTGAACGCAAGATCGACCTTCGTCTTCTGGTCGGCCGTCGAGCGGGTGCACCGTAGCTCGGCGCCGCTGCGACCGTCGATCGAGCCCTTCGCCTGCCCTTCGCCGGTGGTCTCACCAAAGAGCGCATAACAGAGGGCGTCGAGGACCGTCGTCTTGCCCGCTCCGGTGGGACCAGCGAGCAGAAACAGGCCGGCCGAGCCGAGCCGGTCGAAGTCGATGGCCTCATCGCCGGCGAATGGCCCAAATCCGCTGATCGCAAGCGCGTGGAACCTCATGCCATATCCTCCTGGCGGATGGCCTGTTCCATGCACTCGCGGGCGAGCACGCGAACGTCGTCGCCGAGTTCGCCTGGATAGCGAGCGGCGAAGAACGCGTTGAGAAACTCACCTTCGCTCCGCCGCACGGCGAGAGGCACCGATTGGTCAGCCACCCCTCCCTCAGCCGGCGGTCGTTCGTGATGGAACTCGAGCAACTGCGGATAGCACTGCCGCAGACGATCGTGGCTGCCAGGGATCATGATCGGATCCGTGACCACAACCCGCACCAGATCAAGCGAGCGGCGATCGTCCGCGAGGGCCTGCTGCCGCAGCTCCTCAAACGACCCCCGGAGCGTTCGCATGCCGTGCTTCTGCGGCAGGGGGATGGCCTGCACGGCCACGCTGCCACCGGCGTCCATCTCGACGAGGCTCACCCCCTTTTCATGGTCCTCCTCGGCGAACGAGTAGCGGGCGATCGACCCGCTGTAGCGGACGCGGTCGGTACCGACGCGATGCGGGCGATGGAGGTGGCCAAGCGCGGTGTAGGCGAAGAGGGAGAAGGCGGCCGGATCGACCGTGGCGATACCGCCGACGGCGATGTCACGCTCAGACTCCTTCGTCTCGCGACCGCCCTGCGCGAAGAGGTGCCCCACGAGCACGTGCCGCGACGTACCCGCGACGGCGGCCGATGCAATCCGGGCCCTGGTCGCATCGTCGTGCGACCGCACGTCGTCGCGGCCCAGTTCGTACCGCACCTGCTCCGGCGTGGCATAGGGCATGAGGTGAAAGGCCACGACGCCATGGTCGTCGTGGATGTCAACCCGCTCGATACCATCCCACGACGTGCCGGCCAGGTACACGCCCGCCTGCCGCAGGAGCCCGCGGCCGAAGTCGATCCGGCCGCCGCTGTCGTGGTTGCCGGCGATCGCGAGCACCGGCGCAACCTCGGCGAGACGCTTCAGGATGTCGTCGAAGAGGCGAACGGCGTCCTCGGGGGGAACACCGCGGTCGTAGATATCGCCGGCGATGACGATCGCTTCGGGTTTCGCCTCGGCAGCGATCCGGACGAGTCCCTCGAGGGCATACGACTGCGCGTCGAGCAGGTCGAATCCGGCGAAGACGCGACCGAGGTGCCAGTCGGCGGTGTGCAGAAATCGCATGCCGAACAGTCTACGGCCCAGGCCGCCACGGCAGGCGAAGGGATCGGTGCGAGGATGGCGAGCATGGGGCGATCCTGCCCCGCGAGACAACATGCACCGAGCCCGCAGCCAGATTGGGGTCGTGCGGCTGAGTTGCCATGTTTTACGGGTCACTTGAACCTGAGGCGTTCACGAGGCTCGGGGCTGCCCGTGCCATCTCGCCGGACGTTCGCTCCGGGCATCCTGCCCTTCACTCACTCGAAGGAAACCTCACTTCGCCCTCCAGGCTTCGCTCGGTTTCCTACGCCGCTCGATTGGCACGGGCAGCCCCTCGCAACATCCCTCGCATATGATTCCATGAAGGGGGAGCAGCCGGATCGGAGGCACGCGCAGAAGCCGGTGAGACTTGTGCAC
>JBAXOU010000091.1:0-12214 GCA_037133115.1 Planctomycetota bacterium
ACGAGGGCGATCCTGGCGACCGTCCGCCGCGTGACCACAAACCAGATGCCCACCGCAAACAGGATCTCAAACGCCACGATCGCGTGGGTGACGAGATTCATCAGATACTCCGAGCCCTGATAGCCGCCGCGGAGATCGATCGCCCCAGCCCGGGAGGCCAGCCACCACGCCGCCGTGCCGTTCCACCAGGCGTCGCCCTTGAGCTGGGCGAGCAGGGCCGCCAGCGTGATCGCGGAGGCGTGCACCTGGAGTAGCCCCAGGGGGATGCCGGCCCACGGTGACGTGGCCGGCGGCACGCGACCACCCCGCGCCGCACGCGCCCGATCGAGCGACAGGTCGCCGCCGCACGGGCCCGCGGCGAGGCACCAGAGCAGCACGGCGAGGCAGTCGTCTGCCGGGCCTGCGAGCATCGGGCCGCGGTGCAACAGCGACGCCCAGAGCACGGCGGCGGCCACCGCGGCGAGTCGGGAACCGAAGCCCACGAGGAGGCAGGTAAAGGCGAGCAGCGTGGCGGCGAACAGCGCCATGACCGACGCCGACGTCGTTGCGGCATCGTAGAGCGACGCGCCCCACGGTGGCCGCCATGCGACAGCCACATCGTCGGGGATCATCCCGGCGGGCCCGAACCACGCCTGCAGGTCGTCGGCATACGACCACGCAAGGAGGAGGCCAAGGACGCCGGTGAGGATGCGGACGACGGCGAGCGGCCTGAGCGGCGCCGGCGCAAACCAGAACCGCATCCAGGTCTCAGCGATGGTTGTCGGCCGCACCGAGTTGGAGTCGGCTCCGTTCGTGGCGAATCTCATGGTGAATCCTCCGCCGCAGCACGCGGCTGCGGACGCACGAGCGGCGCGACCTCGCCCCGTGGCTCCTGCCTGATGAGTTGGACATCATCGGCCACGCGGCGGACCCGCGCCGCATACACCTGCTCCGCGGCATCGTCGGCTGCGGCGATCCGCTCCGGCTGTGGTAGGCGAAACACGCGGAGATCGACGTCGGTGGTTCCCAGGCTGGTGAACCCGCCGCGGCCGACGCCTGCCGCCACCGTGCTGCCGTCGCCATCGAGGCCACCGACGGCGATCGTTCGGGCCAGCCGCCGCCAGCGTGCCGCCCGCTCCCCCGCGATCGGGCCGGGTAGGTGAAGTGGTTCGCCTTCGCTCCCGTGCGAAACGAGTTCGATCTCGTGGTCGGCGTCCTCGTCGAGCCCATATGTGAACCGATGGTCGTAGCCGAGGTCGAGCCACGCCGGCGTCAGGAGCGGCGCGAAGATCCGCGACTTCAACGTCCCGAGCAGTGCCGACGGCCCGCTCAGGGAGTTGGTGGCAATGGCGAGCACGAGCCCGATGAGATAGGCCGCGAGCGCCACGGTCGCGCCGGCGCGCACTGGCTCCGACGGCTGGTCCGTTCGGTCCCGGGCCTCGTCGGTTCGTGTGTCGTGCGACATGCGGCCGAGTGTGATCGGCCGCCGAGCCCCTCGCCAGTGCCGCGGGAATCCCACGGCAGCCCGGACGGTTTCACGGGTCGGCAGCCGTTCGCGTTGACATGCCTCCCGGCAGCCGATACCGTTTTCTGTAGCAAGTTGACGCCTCGGCACGCAGGCTCCCTTCGATCGCCCCACTCAGGTCGGTGCACACACCGGCCGCCGACGATGGGGGATTAGCTCAATTGGGAGAGCGTCTGGCTGGCAGCCAGAAGGTCAGGGGTTCGAATCCCCTATCCTCCACTTCGATCGAAACGATGTCTGTGGCCGAGGCGATCCGGAACGAGCTGGCGTGGCTCGATGGCCGGTTCTTATCCAGGGGTGAGCTCTCGCTCCCCGTCGGTGATGCCGGGTTTGTGCTCGGTGCCACCGTCACCGAGCAGTTGCGGACGTTCCGGGGCGAGTTGTTCCTGCCCGACGATCACGGCCGCCGCCTCGACGAATCGTTGGCGGTGGTCGGGATCGACCTCGCCTGGCCGATCGCCGACCTGCTCGCGGCGGCCGCCGACATCGCCACACACAACCACCGGCAGCGGGCGGCCACCGACGACCTCGGGCTCGTGATCTTCGCCACCCCGGGCGACCTCGCCGCGCAGCACGAAGGCCGGAGTGGCCCGCCGCGGGTCGCGATCCACACGTTCCCGCTCGCCTTTGGCCTGTGGGCCGACGCCTTCGATCGCGGTGTCGCGGTCCGCACGGTGTCGGTGACCCAGGTGCCCGAGTCCTGCTGGCCGCTCACGGCGAAGGTCCGGAGCCGGCTTCACTACCACCTCGCCGATCGCGAGGCGCATGCCGTGGAGCCGGGGGCCCGCGCGATCCTTGCACACGCCGACGGCAGGATCAGCGAGACTTCCACCGCCAACGTGGCGATCGTCAAGGATGGGACCGTGACGACGCCTCCTGTGAGCGACGCGCTCGGCGGCGTGAGCCTCGCCTGCGCGATGCGGCTTGCGACCTCACTCGGGATCGGATGGTGCGAACGATCGCTCACCGCCGCCGATCTGGCGACCGCCGACGAAATCCTGCTCACGAGCACACCTTCCTGCATCCTGCCCGCGACGAGGTTCAACGGCCAGCGTGTCGGCACCGGCCGCCCCGGGCCGGTGTTTCATGCGATCCTCGATGCCTGGAGCGGTCTCGTGGGGCTCGAGATCGCCGAGCAGTCCCACCGTCACCGACATCGACCCACCTCATAACGATGTGCCGCGGCCTTGCCCACGGCATCACCCATCTGGCGATCCTCCCCATCGCGGCCTATCTTTTCATGACACCGGGGCACGAACATCTCAGCGGTGTTCTCATCCACCGGCCATCCATGGAACCAACGGCATCATGCCCAAGGCGGTCGGTCTCCTGCTCTGCCTGACAGCCGCGGCGATCGCCGTACCGGTCATCCCCTGGCTGCTCTGGGGCACGCGGCTCGATCACGCCGTCGCCGCGTGGCTCGATCCACCTCCGCCACCGGCGGTGCTCGCAGCCGCGGAGATCGGCGTGTTGGCCGCCGACATTCTTCTCCCCGTCCCCTCGAGCCTCGTCGCCACGCTCGGCGGGGCGAGCCTCGGCCTGGCCGCCGGCACCGCCTGCGGCTGGGCCGGCCTGACGATCGGCTCATTCGCGGGCTGGTTGCTCGGTCGGGCGGCTGGCCGGCGGAGCGTTGCGGCACTCGGCAAACGCGAACAGGCGATTCTCGAGGCGCGGCGTCAGACTCTTGGCCCGTTGCTGGTGGTGGTCTCGCGGCCCCTGCCGATCCTCGCCGAAGCGGTGGCCCTGATGGCGGGAGCGGCGGGGATGACGCTTCCGACGTTCCTCGCCGCTGCGGCACCCGCCAACCTGGCGATCGCCTTCGCCTGGAGCCTTGCCGGCGCACTCGGGAGAGATGCCGACTCGCTGCAGTGGGTGGCGGTCGCCGCCCTGGCGGTACCGGCGGCGGTCGCGGCGGTGGTTGCGGTGCGGCGGCACGACGTGGGCGAGATTCCCGCCGGCTGACGGGCTACACTGCCGCCCCAGACCCGATCGCTACGACGGAGCCCCTGATGGACGCCCCCGGCTCGATCCTCGACATCTTCCTCAAGCTCGACGAGGTGCTCCACGGCGTTCTCGAGGCCTGGGGACCGTGGACCTACGTTCTCCTGTTCGCAATCATCCTCTGCGAAACTGGTCTCGTCGTCACGCCCTTCCTGCCCGGCGATTCGCTCTTGTTCGCCGCCGGGGCAATGGCAGCCATCAAGCCCGAGCATCTGAGCATCGCCCTGCTCCTCGGGCTACTCTCCGTGGCCGCCATCCTCGGTGACACCCTCAACTACTCGATCGGCCGCTGGCTGGGCCCGAAGGCCTTCACGATCGACAAGTGGTTTCTCAAGCACGAGCACCTCGAGCGGACGCAGGCTTTCTACGAGAAGCACGGCGGCAAGACGATCGTGCTCGCCCGATTCGTGCCGATCGTCCGCACCTTTGCCCCGTTCGTGGCGGGCGTGGGGAAGATGAACTACTCGACATTCCTCTTCTACAACGTCGTCGGCGGCATCGCCTGGGTGCTGATCTGCACGCTCGCCGGCTACTTCTTCGGCAACATGCCGGTGGTGAAGGAGAACTTCGAACTCGTTGTGGTGGGCATCGTGGTCGTGTCGGTGCTGCCGCTCGCCTGGGAAATGTGGTCGGCCCGCCGCACGTAGCACAGGTTTTCAACCGGTGCGGAACCGCAGGTTACCAACCTGCGGCTACGTAGGTGCAGGTTGGCAACCTGCACCTGAATCGGCGAGGGGCTTGTTCACCGCAGGCTGCCAATCTGCGGCTACGTCGCCACCGCGTCGTCGAACACCGCGTTGAACTCAGCGCGGACGCGGCTGGTCGTCTCTTCCACGTCGGCCACGAGGGCAGGGGTGTCAACGTAGCCGAGCAGGTGGGCGAGCTTTCGCCGCTCATCGCCCGACTCGGGGAAGTCGTGGCGGGCGGCCGCGTCGAGCAGGCGGAGTCGGCCCTCGATCGCGCGCAGCGTGCGGTACGCGCGTTCCAGAAACGCAAACCGCTCTTCTCCGAGCAGGCCCGCCTCGCGCAGCGCCGTGAGCGACGGCAGCGTGCCGCTGATCCGGAGCCGCGGCTCGCGGCCGCCGTGCACGAGTTGCAGCATCTGGGCGACGAACTCGATGTCGACCACGCCCCCGGGGCCGCGTTTGAGGTTTGCCGGCCGGGCACCCTCCTCCATGCGAAACCGCATGCGGCGGATCGCCTCGATCTCGTCGGGCCGCCACGTGCGGCCGTAGGTCGCGGCATCGATGATGCGACGAACCTCGGCGGCAGCCGAGCCGCTGCCCACGACGGGCCGTGCCTTCACGAGCGCCTGCCGCTCCCACACGGCCGCCGGGCCCTCCTCGGCGAAGTAGCGGGCGAACTCGGCCAGCGAGATCGCCGCCGGGCCGCTTCTGCCGCTCGGCCGCAGCCGCGAGTCCATCTCATAGAGCCGTCCCTGTGGTCCGAAGGCGTTGAACACCCGCATCGTTCGCTGGGCAAGCTCGCCAAAGAAATGCGAGTTGCTCGTGCCCTCGGCTGGCCTGCGACCGCGGCGAGCCGGCACCGTCGTGCCGTCGTGGTCATAGAGAAAGACGACGTCAACATCGCTGGCGTAGTTCATCTCACGGCCGCCGAACTTGCCCATGGCGAGCACGACCGGCTCGGCGGGCTCGCCATCGGCCGCCTGGGGCCGCCCGAGCCGCTCCGCCAGCGTCTCCATCTCGATTGCCACGACCTGCTTCACGAGCGCCTCGGCGATGCCGGTGAGCGCGGCCGTCGTGGCCTCGGCATCCTGCCGCCCTAGCATGTCGCGAACGCCCACCCGGAGTTGTTGCGACGACTTGAACGCCTGCAGGATCGGCTCGACGTGGATCGCCCCGCGACAGAGTTCACCGAGGCTCGCCTCGAGCGCCTCGGCCGTCGGCAGTCGCTCGATGAGCAGGCTGTCGAGCAGTTCGTCGATCATGCCCGGGTTTGTGGTCAGGAGGTTCGCCAGGAACGGGCTCGATGAGCAGAGGCGGACGGTGAGGTCGAGCGAGGGGGGATTGAAGCTAAAGAGTTCCCAGAGCACGCCCTTGCCGCCGAGCGAGTCGGCGACCGCCGCCAGGGTGACGAGCGTGGCATCGGGATCGGGTGTGCGGGCGATCGCGGCCAGGAGCCGCGGGGCGGTCGCCGCCAGAAAATGGCGGCAGCGCCGCGTCGAAAGGAACCGCACCTTCTCTTCGCCCAGCGAGACGAGCGCCCGATGAGCGGCGGCGACGTCGCGAAAGCCGTGCCGGGAGAGAAGGTCGCGAACCGTCTCCTTGTCCGGCTCAGGATCAAGGACGAGATCAACCTCCGGCTCCGGCGCGGCGTCGTCGGGAAAGGCGTCGTGCAAGAGGTGGTTGAGGATGCGGCGATTGAGGGCGGTCGCCTCGGCGAGTTCCCGCTGCAGCCGGTCGCGACCCGCCGCGTCGCCTCCGTAGCCGAGCCGGCTGGCCAGCCGGGTCAGTTCGTCGTCGGACGTGGGCAGCGTGTGCGTCTGCCGATCGAAGAGGATCTGGAGCCGGTGTTCGACGGTCCGCAGCAGCGTGTAGGTCCGCTCGAGGATCTCCCGCTCTTGGTCGGTGAGGGCGTCGGCCTCGGCCAGGCGACGGATTGCCTCGAGCGTGGTGCCGGTGCGGACCCGCGGCGTGTCGCCACCGCTGAGGAGCTGCAGAAACTGGATCGTGAACTCGACATCGCGGATGCCGCCCCGGCCGCTCTTCACGTCGGTCGCGTCGCCCCCTTCGCGGATCGCCCGCTGCTCGATCCGCCGCTTGAGCGCCTTGATGCCGCTGATGTCGGCCCGGGTCAGCCACCGACGCCAGATCCAGGGCTCGACTGCCGCGAGCAGCCGGCGGCCGAGGTCGAGGTCACCGCCGACGCACCGGGCCTTCACCCATGCCTGCCGCTCCCAGGTGCGGCCCGCTTGGTCGAAGTAGTGCAGCATCGGTTCCAAGGCCATCGAGGCCGGCCCGGTGCTGCCGTGGGGGCGAAGCCGGAGATCGACGCGGTAGGCGGCGCCGTGCTCGGTGGGATCGGCGATGAGCCGCACGGCGTCCTGCACGACGCGGTCGAAGAACTCCTGGTTCGTGCACGGACGCGGTCCCTCGACCCGTCCGTCGGCGGAGTGCACGAAGACGAGATCGACGTCGCTCGAGTAGTTCAGCTCCCCCCCGCCGAGCTTGCCCAGCGCCATCGCGGCGATCGTGGCTGGACGGCCGTCCGGCCCGCGGGGCACGCCCCGTTGCCGCGTGACGTGGGCCACCGCGGTTCGCACCGCGAGATCGATCACGCAGTCCGCGACGTGTGAGATCTGCTGGACGACCGTCTCGAGTCGCTGCTTCTCCACGATGTCGCCGTAGGCGATGCGGAGCGTCTGCCGCCGCTTGAACCGCCGGATCGCGCGGGCCACCCGTTCGGTCGCATCGCCCCCGCCCACCTCGGCCGCGAGTGCCGCCGCAAGCGCCTCCTTCTTCTCGGGCCGGCCGCGGCCGACGCGGATCTCCTCCCAGGCCTCCGGATCGGCGATCACCAGTTCCCCGAGATGAGGGCTCGCCGCAAAGATCCCCAGAAGAATCTCGAGGGCCCGTGGATCGCGTTCGAAGAGGGTCGCGGTCGCCAGCGGGCTGCGGACCGCGGCCACAAACCGCTCGAGCGACACGAGCACGCGGTCCGGATCGGCGACGGTCGGCAGCAGGTCCGTCAGCCGTCCGACCAGTGAACCGAGCAGGTCGAGCGGCACGCCCGCCTGGGCGATGCCCGCCAGTGCCCTGGCGGCCCCAGCGGGCTCGGCGAGCCCCACGGACCGACCCCACGCGGCCGCGGCTTCCGGATCGCCGAGGAGCCTCGCCACGTCGATGGCCGCGGCCACGTCAGCTCCGTGGGGGTTCGGAAGTCGCCGCCTGCGGCTTCGGGTGAGGAAGGGAAATGTCGTAGAGCGGGGTCGCCTCGCCCGAGTACCTAAGCGCGTCGAGCGGCACCGCGTCAGCGAGGCCATCGGCAACGATGCCCGAGAGCGACCAGGCGCCGGCGGCGAGGATGTCGATATCGACGAGCCGCCCGACGAGCCGCGTGGGGGCGTCGAAGACCACGATCCGGTCGCACATCGTGCGGCCCGTGAGTTGGGCCACGCCATCGGGGCCGGGATCGACGGCCCGCTTCTCATCGCGAGGCGAGAGCCCTTCGACGAGCACCTGCTCCCGCGTGCCCACGAACCGGCGATTCCCCGCCAGGCTCGCCTCCTCCTGGGCATCGAGAAGGAGCCGATTCCGCTCCTTCTTCACGTCTTCCGGCACGTCGTCGGGGAGGCGGTCGAAGGCTTTCGTGCCGGGCCGGGGGCTGTACTTGAAGATGAAGCTGTTCTTGAAACCAACCGTCTTCACGAGGTCGAGCGTGGTCTGAAACTCGGCATCGGTCTCGCCGCAGAACCCGACGATGAAGTCGCTCGTCACGGCCGCGTGCGGGATCGCCGCGCGGATCCGGCCGTACATCTCCATGTATTCGCCGATCGTGTAGCCCCGCTTCATGCGGCCGAGCACGTCGTCGGAGCCATGCTGGGCGGGCACGTGGAGGTAATGGCAGACCTTCGGCAGGTCGCGGACGGCCGCGATCAGATCGTCGGTCATGTCCCGCGGGTAGTTGGTGACAAACTTGATCCGCTCGAGGCCGTTGATCGCGTCGAGGAGCGCGAGCAGGTCGGCGAGCCGCGTGGTCCGTCCGCCGTCGGACCACTTGTAGCTGTTGACCGTCTGGCCGATGAGCGTGATCTCGCGGCAGCCCTCGGCCACGAGCTTGTGCGCCTCGGCAACGATCGTCGCGGGCGAGCGGGCCTGCTCCGGGCCGCGGACATGCGGCACCACGCAGAACGCGCAAAACTTGTCGCAACCAGTCTGCGTGCGAATGAAGGCCTGGAAGGGCGTGGGCCGCATCGAGGGATCGCGATCGGGGTCGTAGCTCTCGAAACTCCGCGCGATCGCGTCGCGGCTCCCCGCCTTGCGGTCGAGGCTCACCTCGATCCGCGGGCCGCCACCGGCGAGCACCTCGTCCACGAGCGACGGCACCTGGTGCAACTGCCCGGGGCCGACGACGAGATCGACCCACGGCGCCCGCTTGCGGATCAGTTCCTGATCCTTCTGGGCCATGCAGCCGAGCACACCCACGACCACGTCGGGCCGCTTGGCCTTCACGCTCCGGATCCGGCCGAGCGCCGAATAGATCTTGTCTTCGGCGTGCTGGCGAACCGAGCAGGTGTTGTAAAAGACGGCGTCGGCGGCGTCGGCGGCCGGGGCCATCTCCCAACCCTGCCGACGGAGCGCCGCCACCACGAGCTCGCTGTCGAGCACGTTCATCTGGCAGCCGACGGTCTCGATCCAAAGCCGCTTCGTCATGCCGCGGATTCTACTACGACCCTCTTCCTTCTTCGTAGCACAGGTTTTCAACCTGTGTTTTCCCGCCACCTGCTTCGGGGCTGCCCGTGCCCCGAAGCCTTGCCCCACGCCTCACGGCGTTGGGCTTGTACGGCAACTGCATAAGCCGACCGGCCGTAAGGCCGCGGGCGAATCACGCTGGGCGCAACCTCTGGTGGCGGTTCGCCCCACGCCTCACGGCGTTGGGCTTGTACGGCAACTGCATAAGCCGTTGCCCGCGTCACCCCAGCATCGCGCCGGGCAGGAGCGGACTGCCGCGGAGATAGTCGGCCGCTGTCATGCCGCGGCGGCCCTCGGGAACAACCCGCGTGATCGCCACCGCCGTTCCGCCGCCGCAGGCCACCACAATCCTGCCGCCCGACGTGTCGAGCACCGAGCCCGGCGCGGCTGCGGCGGCCTCCGGATGCGCCACCACCGCGACGTCCTCCAGCACAAGCCGCTGCCGCTGGCCGTCGCCCCGCGTGAAAAACGTCGTCAGCCGCGGCCAGGGCTCGAGAGCCCGCCGCAGCCGTTCGATCGTCACCGCAGGCAGCGACCAGTCAACGATGCCATCCTGCTTTGAGAGACGAGCCGCCCGCGTGGCCTTCGCGGCGTCCTGGGGAATACCGATGCCCGCCACCGTGCCGGTCGCGGCCAGCGCCGCCTGCATCCGCTCCACCGCGTCGATCACGGCGCCCGCGCCAAGGTCGGCGAGCCGGGGCTCGAGTTCCGCCGCCGTCTCGCGGCCGCCGACGGGCGTCGAGCGGGCCACGATCACGTTGCCTGCGTCAAGCGCCGGCGTCATGTGGATCACGCTCACGCCGCTCACGGCATCCCCTTCACGGATCGCCCACTGCACGGGCGCCGCGCCGCGGTGTCGCGGGAGGAGCGAGCCATGGAGGTTGATGCCGCCAAGTGGCGGCACGCCCAGCAGGTCGCGGGAGAGGATCTGCCCGTAGTCGCAGACCACGAAGAGATCGGGCCGCAGGGCGGCGAGCATCGTGACGGCCGCCGGTTCGTTGACCTTCTCCGGGTCGAGGATGCCGATCCCGGCGGCAGTCGCCGCTTCTCGCATCGGGTTTGGTGGCGGGCGGCGGCCTGGCGGGGCATGGTCCGGCCGCGTGACCACCGCCACGATCTCGTGCGGCGACTCCACCAGCGCGCGAAACATCGGCACCGCGAACGGCCCCGTGCCCATGACGACGATGCGAAGCGGTTTCACCGGCATGGTCCCACGTGGGAATCCCGGGGCGTCAGCAGCGGGCCGACTCGAGGCGATCCAGTTCGGCGAGCAAGGTCTCGTTGACGGGCAACTCGCCCCGCGACTGCTTGCCGAAGAAGACCTCGCGAAACGTCTCGAGGTCGCGCCGCACCTCGAGCGCGGCCGCCTCGGGCAGCCGATCGGTGAACAGGCGGCCCTCGAGGTGGTCGAATTCGTGCTGCACAACCCGTGAGAGCAGGCCATCGAGGTCCATGCGGATCGGCTCACCCTCGAGGGAATACGCATCGACCACGATCTTCTGAGGTCGGCGGACGTCCATCCTCACGCCCGGGAGCGACAGGCAGCCCTCTTCCTGCACCGCCGTGCCCCGGGGCCGCGAGAGCACCGGATTGATGAACACGTGCTCCTCCCCGTCGCCGCGGCGGCCCGCGCAGTTGACGATGAACAGCCGGTAGGGAAGCGCCACCTGGGGAGCGGCCAGGCCGATGCCCTGGGCCTCGTACATGATGTCGAACATCCGCGCCGCGGCATCGCGGAGGCCCGCGTCGAGGCGGGTGACGGGGCTGGCCCGCCGCAGCAGGGCCGGATGGGGAAACTCGACGAGCGAGAGCGGGCCGATGGCGGCGGAGTCGGCGACGCGGGCGGAATCCATCGAAAAGTCACTCGGATTGCGGACGGGACAGGATGGCAAATCATACCGCCCCATCGGCACGGTACGATGTCGGCATGCCCGATCCGGCTGAATCAGGCGGTTCCCTCGTGGCCACGGCCCATGTGCCGTGGTTCGCGCCGGCGGTCTTTCTGGCCACGGCCTGCGGCGTGGGCCGCGTCCCGTTCGCTCCCGGCACGTTTGGCGCGATGCTCGGGCTGCCGCTCTCGCTCGCAACCGGCTGGCTTGCCAGCAGGATGGCTGGCGACACCGCCGCCGCGACCGCCGTCGAAGCCGCGATGGTGGTGGCCATCTGCGGCATCTCGATCCCTGTCTGCTCGCGGGCTGCCGCCCTGATGGGCCGCAAGGATCCGGGGGCGATCGTGCTCGACGAGGTGGCGAGCATGCCGCTGGCCCTGCTCGTCATTCCGCCGCTGGACCGCACGCCCCAACTCCTCGCGGTCGCCTTCGTGCTCCTGAGGATCTTCGACATCGGCAAGCCCTTCCCCTGTCGGCAACTGGAGCGGCTGCCTACGGGACTCGGGATCATGGCGGACGATTGGGGTGCCGCGGCCTGGACCGCCGTGTGCCTGGTGATCGCCCGCTGGCAGCACTGGATCTGAGACCCCCGGCTCCGGCGGACGACGGCGGCATGCGCATCCTCCTCGTCGATCACGGCTGCTGCGACCACCCGCGCACGAGGATCCACGGGCTCCGCCAGACGCTCGAAGCGGCAGGCTGCACCGTCGCCATCTGCGGCCCCTCCACGGTCAACGCCTTCGAGGAGCAGCCTCCCGGGATCCACGGCATCCACCTGCACGACGTCGCCGCGGCATCCCGCGAGTTCCTGGCGGCCGTCCGGGAAGGCAGCCCCGAGGCCTTCCTCCGGGCGACCGCCCATGTGCCGTCGCGGGTGCTTGGGCTCGCCCGCGAAACGGCGCGGCAGATGGTGGCCGAGGCGGCCGACGCGATTTTTCCAGATGCGATCTTCGTGCTCCATGCCGGGATCCTCGCCGACCTCGCCGTGGAGACGGGGGCGCCGGTGGTGGTGCACGTGTCGGCGGCCGATCTCGAGGCCGCCGCGGCCCGCCCGTCGCTCAAGCGGCTCGTGGTGGCGGCGCTCGGGTCGAGCGACCGCGTCATCGCGGCCGACGACGCCGTCGCCGCCACGCTCGCGGACTGGCTGGGCGACGACGTCGAGACGCGGTCGAGCCACGAGATCTGGCCGTTCGACGAGGCCGCGGCCCCGCGGGTGGCCGAGGCCTGTCGGCTGGCCCTCGCCCGCCGCCGCGGCGAGGCGTAGGTGCGGCCGGAGCCTGCGGGACGCCCGCGGCCTCACGGCCGGTCGGGGTGAAGCGAACTCCTGCGTGGGGGGACGCCCGCGGCCTCACGGCCGGTCGGGGTGAAGCGAACTCCTGCGTGGGGGG
>JBAXOU010000092.1:0-12148 GCA_037133115.1 Planctomycetota bacterium
AGCCACTGGCCCACCGTGCGGCTGCCCACCTGGATTCGGGCCGTGCCTCGCATTCCCGGCGTAAACACCTTGTCGGCGTCGTCGAGCGTCATCAGCGCCTCGTAGCTCGTCGAGATCGGGATCTCGCGGCCCGACGGGTCGGTCTCCGTCGGCACGCTGCCGCCCGCCTTCACCGACAGCCGCTCCGAGCCGGCTTCGATGTGCGTCTCCGCGATCTGGTCCACCGTGCCGCGGAAGGTCTGCCACGGAAATGAGTTGAGCTTGAGGTCCACCGGCTGGCCCTCCGCCACAAACTCCACCTCCGTCTGGTCCACCACCATCACCGCCTCAAACCGCTCCGGCTCGCCCACCATGCAGAGCACCGTGCCCTCCTGGAAGATCGCGCCGAGATTGCGGTCGCTGAGCGCGTTGCCGCTCCAGGCCGGGAGCTTGCCCCCCTGCTCGCCCTGCGACTTGAGGCTCATCGGCGGCATCACCACACCATCCCGCGGCGCCAGGAGCACGAGTTCCCCGCGATCCTTCACCTTGCGGTCAAGCTGATCGCGGATGCTCGCCAGCGACTCCTTCACGGTGCCGATCTCGAGGCCGGCGGCTGGATCGGAAAACCGCTCCCGCTCCAGGCTCTTCAGGCGGCTTTCATACTGCTTCGCCTTACCCTCCAGGTCGGCGATCTCCAGGTCGAGATCGACGTTTACGAGCCGAGCGAGTTCGTCACCCTTCTTCACCACCGCCCCGGCCTTCACCGCCAGCCGTTCAAGCCTGCCCGGCACGGGCACGTAGACCATCTCCTCGCCGCGGGGACGCAGTTCCGTGGCGCACCACACCCGCTGCGGGAGCGGGATCAGGGCGATGCCGCTCAGCAAGGCCGCCGCCGCCACCGCCGTCACCGCCACGTTCTTTGACTTCACCTCGTCGCGCCTCCCGGGAACCTTGAAGAACTTGATGATCCCCTGCAGCGGCCGGATCACCAAACCCCACACGGCGCCAAGCGCCAGGATCTGCCCCAGCACCTCCAGCCGGTAGGGTTTGAAGACGTTCCAGACGAACAGGAAGATCGACGCCGTCACGACCCAGCCATACAAGCTCGAGGCCACCGCGTAGAGCGCGAACAGCCCGAGCTTCCGCTGCGGCAGGAAGGGGTCGTCCTGCTGCTTGATCCCCAGGCACCACCGCGAGGCGATCCGCTGGAGGATCGTGTTGGCCTTCTGGCGGAGGTTCGGAATCTCGAGGACGTCGGAGAGAATGTAGTAGCCGTCGTAGCGGAGCAGCGGATTGGCGTTGAACAGGATCGTGGACACACTGGAGACAAACATCACGTCGAGGCAGAGCTGGTTGAACGTGCCCGGGTGCGAGTTCCACCAGAGGTAGGTGGCGATCGAGGCGATGATCACCTCCACATACATCCCCGCCGCGCCGATCGCCGCCCGCTTCCACTTGCTGGGGAGCATCCAGCTGTCAGACACGTCGCAGTAGAGGCAGGGGGTGAACACCAAGAGCATCGCCCCCATCTCGTGGCACTCGCCGCCGTAGTGCTTGCAGGAGAGCCCGTGGCCGAACTCGTGGAGCACCTTCGTGACGGCGAGGGCCGCGCCCAGATAGAGCCAGTTGCCGGCGGCGAAGAACTGGTGAAACTCCGGGAGCTTCGACCGGAAGATGTCGAAGTTGACGAGCACGAGCAAGAGCGCGCTCGCCACGAACACGAGCGCCGCCACAATCGCTGGCGGTGAAAACAGCCAGCCAAACCAGGGGTCGAGCCGCTCCAGCAGCCAGTCGGGGTCAATGCCGCGAAACCGCATCGACATGATGTTGGAGAGCCAGGCCATCCACTCCCGCCAGATTCGCTGCCGCCGTCGCTCGAAGAGCTGCGGCCCTTGCCCCGCCCGGTCGCCGATCACGAGCCCCGAGCGGTGCAGCGTGGCGATGAACCGCGAGAGCTCGTCCACCGTGATCCGCCGCGGCGGGAAGCGGGCCTCGAACTGCTCCTTGAGATCGTCGAGGCTCGTACGACCGTCGAGCATGTCGAGCAGGGCATACTCCTCCGGCCGAAACCGGAAGTAGTGCAGCGAGATTGGGTCCTTCACCACCCACCAGGCCTGCCCCTGGTAGACCTGCCGGTTGACCACGAGGTCGCCGCGGCGGCGGAGGGTGACGCCGCGGGTCGTGCTCGATCGAAAGGCGTCGGCGGTGGACATGGGCGGGCTACGGGGCCGCGGGCTGGTCGGAGTGGATCGTCATCGTGGCGGTCTGGCCGGCCCGCAGGAGCCACTCGCCGGTGCCGTTCGCCTGCCGGTTGGCCACCTCGGCGAACACGCGGTAGTCGCCGCCGCTCTCCACCAAGGGGCTGACGAACGAGATCCGACCCTCAAACGTCTCCGTGCGGCTGTTGGCGACCGGCACCACCACGGTGACCGGACGGCCTCGGACCTGCTCGGGGTCCCACCGGGCGGCGTCCACATAGCCCTCCACGCGGAGCTTGTCGGTGCGAACGATGTGGGCCAGCGGTGCGCCGACCTGCATCCACTCGCCCTTGTGCCCCTGAACGTCCACCACCTCGCCGTCGAGCGGGGCGGTGACGAGCCGGCGGCGAATCTCGATCTCGGCCGTCTCCACCTCGGCCCCCTTCACCTTCGCGGCAAGGTCGGCCAGCTGCCGCTCGAGCTGGGCCTGCTCGATCTGCAGGCCGCTCTTCTCCCATTCCAGCCGGAGGCGGTCGCGCTCCACGTCGGTCACCGAGCCCTGCACCGACTTGTGCGACTGCTCGGCCTTCTCCGAGGCCTTTTGGGCCACGGCCTGCGCCTTCTGGGCATAGCGAACGTCGACGTCGCTCTTTGACTTGGCGATCGCCTGGTCGTGCTCCGCCTGCGCGCGAAGCTTTGCCATCTGCGGCTGGTCGTCGTTGATCCGGGCGATCACCTGGCCCACCGTCACGCGGTCGCCGGCCTTCACGTCCACGTCGATCAGCAAGCCCGCCTCACCGGCCGAGAGCTTCGCCTCGTCCACGAGCGACACCAGGCACCGCTCGAGCACCGGGCCCGTCGTGACCTCGGCGGCCATGGCGGGCACCGCCGCCAGGAGCATCGCCCACACCATACCAACCATCATGCATCGCTTCATCGAATCCACCTCCGCCCGCGTGCCGCGGGTCACCACAGCCTGAACAGGACCTGCGTCTGAATGAACGAGAGGACGTCGTGGAACCACACGTAGCCCAGCGGCCGCTGACCGCAGGCCACCCGCGCCGTCACGCTGGCGCCCGCCCCGAGCTCCTCTTTTTCGTGCCGGCTCGGGTCGATCGTCACCCGCACGAGCACGGTGTTGCCATCGTCGCCGCGGACCTCGGCCTGCTCGTGAATCTCCTTCACGCTGCCGCGGTGCCGCGTGCCAGGGTCGGTGGCGAGGATGTAGTCCACCACCAACTCCTTGCCGGCCGCCTGCGCCTCGGTGGCGGCCCGGTTGATGTGGCCGAGCCGGTCGTCGGGCATCTTGATCTCGAGTTCCCAGGGACCCGTCTTGTCGGCCACGCTCATCAGCACCTGCCCCTTCTCCACCGGCCGGAGGAGAAGCAGGTCGCGGACCTGCCAGGTGACGATCACGCCGTCGATCGGACTGCGGACCTCGAGTTCCTTCTTCTTCTCGGCGTAGAGGGCGAGCTGGGCCGCCAGGCTCTCGACCTCCCGCTCGAGCTGCGCCCGCCGGCCCGCGAGCCGGAGCTTCTCGTCGGCCGAGATCTTGTCGTCTTCGAGCAGCGACCGCCGGGTCGACACCAGCTGCTCCTCGCTCGACGCCTTCTTGCCGAGCACGTCGGCGATCGCCACCTCGAGGTCGCGATTGCGGAGCGTGGCGAGGAGTTGGCCGGCCTTCACGTCGGCGCCCCCCTCGACCCCCGGCTCGATCTTCTCGACCACGCCGTCGATCTGGGCAAACACCTCGCGGCGATGCACCGGCTCGAGCGTGCCCTTGCCTTCGAGGCGGAGCTCCGCGGGCACGAGCACGAGCGCGGCCAGCGCCGCCAGCGTGGCCAGCGCCGCCCCCACGGTCTTGGGAAGATTGCGGGCGGTGGTGAGCACCCGCGACTTGCCCAGGAAGTTGAGCAGCGGATAGAGCGGCAGGCCGGTGTGGACGAGGGCGTTGGACAGGGCCATCTTGCCGTGTTCGGCGACGAGCTCCACGCGGGCCCGCTTGCCGCCGTCAAACGCCGTCGAGGAAAACCACTCGGCCACGAGCGCCCCGATCGGCTCGGGCGTTTCCGCGGGTGCCGCTTCCGCCTTGGCCACGGCCACGGCATCCACGCCCCCCGGCTTCACCACGGCCGTGGGCCGCGGCTTGGCCAGCGGGATGATCGCCAGCGCCGTGGCATGGGATTCGTCGATGTAGTTCTCGAGTTCTTCCTCGATCTGCGGCAGCACCTCGGCCTGCGAATCGGGGTGCCAGAGCGGATCCCCTGCCCGCGCCACCACCCGCGTGAGGGCCTCGATCGCCTGCACGGCCGACGCCCGCCGCTCCACCGACTCCTGGCCGCTCACCGCCTCGAGCCGCAGGGTGCGGCCGCGCTTCACCAGCACGCTCACCCGGTCGCAGCCGATGATCCGCCGGGCCTCGTTGGCGAGCACGAAGGCGGTCGCGATCGGATCGAGCGATTCGTGCACGACCCGGCTGAACCGCTCGACCTGCGAGAGCGCCGACTGCTGGGCATCGACCTCCACGAGCTGCTGCCGCTGGACAGCCACCTGCTGGGCGTTGCGCTGGCGGTCGAGGTAGATCGCAGCCAGGCCGGCGACCTGCTCGGAGAACCGCAGGTAGCCCCGCTGGACGTCTTCGTGGTTGGGCTGATGGAGAATCTCGATCAAGCCCGCGCGACCGGCGGTGGAGTCGATCGGCGCCGCGATCACCAACAGCGACGTGCCATTGGTCGCAACCGCGGCTCCATCAGGGCCCGCGATCGAGCCTCCCGGTGGAACGAGCAGGCCCGTGCCGCTCCCGAACAAGCCGGCGACGACCGCGTTGTGCGAGTCGATGCCCGCCTGCGTTCCCTGAATGCCGGTGGCTTCGATGCCCGCATGGACGATCGGCTCGACCTGCCCTGTCTCTCCGACAAGCCAAACAACCTCGGCCACCGACTCCATGAGCCGGTGGACGCCATCGCGAAGGAACCCGAAGAACTCGCCCGCCGCGACATCGCGGTGGGCCATCTGCTCGAGCTTCGACAGGAAGTCGCTGATTTCCCGCTTGGCCCGCTCAAACTCCTCGGTCTCGTCGTAGGTCGTCATGAGTTCGTGGCGCCGTCCCGCTTTCACCCCTGCGCGCCGGCGGGTGACGGGGTGAGCCCGTCACCACACCGGTTGGCAGGAGAACAGAGTCAGGCCTTCGTGGACTGCTGGTGGACGACCCGCTTCTGCACGTCGGTCTCGAGGTTGCCGAACGCCTGCTCGTGGCGAGCCACCGCCATCGACAGGGCGTAGGCCAGCCGCTTGGCGGTGAAGAAGTTGACGATGATCCGTTGGGTGAGTTGGATCGTTTCGGGCGAGGTGCCGGCCACCTGCTTGTTGAGGCCGAAGTCGACGATCAACTCCTCTGGCGTGCCGGTGACGCGGCAGAAGTTGGCGTAGGTGGCGACGATGTGCGACTCGTCGACGGGCACCGGCATCGGCTGGTTCTGGGCTTCATCGGCCATGGCGTGAACTCCAATGGAGAAATCGGAAATACGAAAAACCCCGAATAACGACCCTACGGCCGTTGGTGGGAGAAAGTTCGGAGTCTATCCACCACCGGAGTGGGAAACTACTCGCCGCGGCGATTCTCACACGTTTTCAACATTGGCGGCGTGCCGCCGCATCCAGGCGGGCGACACGAACCGCCGCAGGAGCGCCCGCCCCGTCCGGATGGCATCGGCATGCCACTCACGATCGGCCGGATCACCGCCCACGTGGAGGCCGTCAAAGCGGAGCCGGCAGGGCCAGCCGCGAGACTCGGCCACCCCATTGAATCGCTCTGCGATCCGCAGCGTCCAGGCGGCGCCGAGCGTCTCCCGCAGGGCGAGGTACGCCGTACCGAATGCAGCCAGATCGGCCTGACCGTCATGCCGCGTGGCCACCTGAGCTACCTCGCTCCCGACAACTCGTCGCTGAGCCTGCCGCAGCCACGACTGCGCTGCCGCGACCATCGCGCCGCCGGCGACGAGCCACGCGGCCACGGCGTCGAGTGTGGCCCCCTGTTGCCCCACGGACTCGACGAACGGCAGGAACTGCCGGATCAGGATCACCTGACCGACGGCCACCATCACTGCCGCCACGCCATGGCGGGTGGCGGCGAAGTTCATCGCGGCCACGAGCACCAGCGCGAGCATGAACCAGCGCTGAAGGGCATGCACGTCGGGCGGTGATCCCGGCCGCACGAGCGCGGCCGACGCCGCCGGCAGCGCGACAATTCCCGCGAGCGACGCCACGATGAACTGCCAGACACCATGCTGAGGCCGCTTGGCCCCCAGCAGCGACATGATCGGACAGAGCGAGACCGCCACCACGGCAAGCCGGGCCGAGGCCTGCGATGCCGGATCGACGAGGCCGCCACTCGCGCGAACCGCCGACTCGACCGCGAAGGCGACCGCAGCCCCGCAGGCCCACCAGGCGGCTGGCACGGCCGTGGTGCCGCGGGCCAGGAAGGCCCCGGCGCAGGCGGCCACCGCGGTGATCAGGGCGGCGACACATGAAAGGCCGACGGCTGCGGGCATGCCGACAGGCTACCACCGTGGGGTTCGATCATGACGATTGGGCGGGCTGCGGCGGCCGCGGTGCACGTGGCGGCCGCGCGAGGACGATGAGCCATGTGGTCCACGTGCGGCCCCATCGCGGCACGATCCCGGGAGTCTCCCCATGCGCCGCATTTCCCTCGTCGCCATCGTCGCGGTCGCCATCCTTGCGGCCGAGTCGCGGGCCATCGAGATGTTCACCTTCTACGGCGACGGCAGCCGAATCGGGCTGCCCAACCTCGAAGTGCCGATCGAGGCCTACCCGGGCATCCCGCTACGGAGCGACCGGATCCGCGCCCGACGGCGGGCCATGCAGACCGGCTCGGCCGTCCGCGTCGGCCCCGGCACGCCCGTGGGCAGCGTGACGATCCGCCCCATGCCCACGAGATCGATGCCCTCAAGATCGATGCCCACGACGACTATGCCAGAGACAGTGGCCCAACCGGTGGCCGAGCCAATCCCAGCGCCACGGCCGCAGGCGGCGCCCACTGAGAACGACGACAAACCAAAGACAACGAGCCGGCCGGTGGCTGACTGACGCCGCCACCGACCGGCTCGTGAAACCGTGGGAGCGGGGCGCTTACTTCTTGTCGCCCGATTCCTTCTTGAGCGTGGCGAGCAGGTCGGCCGCCTCGGACTTCATGGCGAACATCGGCTCGTTCGCGATCACTTCCTCGAGGATCTTTTGAGCCAGGTCCTTCTCGCCGCGGTCGGCCAGAATCTTCGCCACATAGAAGGCGCCGTCGCTCGACAGCGCGTTGCTGCGGCGGACCTGCTCCAGGATCCGCTCGGCGTCTTCGCGACGGCCTAGCTTGTAGAAGACCCAGGCGAGTGTCGTCACCGCCGGGATCTGCTGCGGCGTGTTCTCCCGGTACTTGGCGACGTTGGTGTCGGCCAGTTCGAGGGCACGGCGACGGGCTTCTTCATCGTCGCTCTCGATGAGGACCAGGGCCAGCGAGTTGCTCACATCGAAGTTGCCCGGCGACTGGAAGTGGGCTTCGTTGAGGAACTTCTGCGACGTGGCGTAGTCGCGGCCCACGCGGGCCACGAGCCCCCGAACGAACTTGGCCTCGAGGCTCTTGGCGTCGAGCTTCAGGGCCGTGTCGGCTGCGGCCTTGGCCGCCTCGAGGTCGCTCTGCTGGAGATACCAGCGGGCTGCGAAGAGCTGCACGGCGGGATCGGTCGGAGCCGCCTTGATGGCATCTTGGATCCACTTCTTGGCCGCGTCGCGCTTCTTGGCCTCGTCGTTCCGCTGGGCCATCGCCAGTTCGGGGAGCGGCGAGTTCTTGTCGATCTTCTTCGCCTCCTTGAACTCGGCGAGCGCCTCCGGCTCCTTGCCGAGTTGGAAGAGGACGTTGCCCATCCGCAGCCGCGAGCCGGCGTTGTCGGGATCGAGCTCGATCCACTTGGCGAGTTGCTTCTGGGCGTTTTCCCACTGCCGGCGGCGCTCGGCGACGGCGGCGGTGCCCGCGGCACAGCGGATGTCGAAGTCGCGACGGCGCTTGGGGTTTTCGTTGTAGGCCGAGGTCAGTTCGGCGGCCTTCGCGAAGAGGACGTCGGCGTCGGTGATCCGCCCTTCACCGAAGGCGAGGTCGCCGAGCTTGAGGTACGACTCCGGATCGGTCGGAAACTTCACGGCGGCGTTCTCGAGTTCCTCCCGTGCCTGTGGGAGTTGGTTCACCGCCATCCAGAGGGTCGCCATCATCACACCCGGCGGGGGCAGCTTGGGATTGTTGCTCTTGGACCGCTCGAGGATCGCCCGGCAGCCGTCGATGTCGCGGTCGCGGAACCGCGCGATGGCGTTGGTGATCTCTTTGTTCATCGCGTCGTCGGAGACGGCGTTGCCGATCAGCGCCTGGGCGGTGATCTGTGCCTGCACCGCCGAGCCACCGGCTGCAGCTGCGATGACCACCAAGGCCACCACCAGGCGACGGAACGTAAACCTGAAGCCGTAGTCCATGCTCGAAAACTCCTGGAAGGATGAGTCGTGGTAAAGCCGGTGGATCCGCGGGCCAATCCCGAAACCCGCATGTTCGGTTACTCTATACGTCGATTTTCCCCTTTTCCATGGGCCGCCCAAATCCGGCGGCGAGCGATGTTTCTGGGAGCGGTCTGCGAGCGGGAGGTGCTGGTGGCCCCGAGGGCCCGCGGCCTGTTCGTGGCCAGGGCCGTCTATGCCGGCACGCTGCTGGGGATCATCGCCACCTGCTGGCTGCTGGTGTCGGGTACCCGGCCGATCACCACCGTGGGCGACACTGCCCGCTTCGGCGGCACGCTGCTGCGGATTCTCGGCCCCCTCCAGCTCGCCCTGGCGATGATGTCGGCCGCCCTCACGAGCGTGGTGGCGGTGGGCGTCGAGAAGGACCGCAAGACGCTCGAGCTGCTCCTCGTCAGCCGGCTCGACGACGCCCAGCTCGTGCTCGGCAAGCTCGCCGGCAGCCTCCTTCGCACCGGCCTCCTGCTGGTGGCCGCGGTGCCCGTGTTCGCGCTGGCCACGGCCTTCGGGGGCGCCACGCCCGCCCAGATGGCGCGGGCCTTCGTGGTGACCGCGGCGGCGGCGGCGACGGCGGCCGCAGTGGCCAACGCAATCGCTTTCTGGCGCGACACCACATTCCAGTCGCTGGCGATCACGCTGTTTGCAATCGTCGCCTGGCTGGCCGCGGGCGAGGTGGTGGCCGCGGTCTATGGCGGCGACGCCGCTGCAGCGATCTCGCCCGTGCGCGGCCTGTTTGCCGCGCTCTCGCCCGCGGGGAGCAGCATCCTCGCCCCCTTGCTCGGCTCGTGCGGCGCGATCGCGGTGATCGCAACCGGCTGGGCGATCGCGCGGGCCCGGGCCTGGAACACGCGAGTTCAGGTGCGGCCACGATTTGAGGACGAAGCCGGCGGCGCGACGACTGGCGCCCGGAGGGAGCCACGGACGGTCTGGCGGAATCCCGTTCTCTGGCGGGAACTCCGCACCCGCGCCCACGGTCGGGCGATGCTCGCGGTGCGGATCGCCTGGCTGTTGCTCTTCGCCGCGGCGGTTGCCGGGATCGTCGCCGAGACCAAGACTCCGCGGCCCGACCGGATCGGCATCGCCACCGCCGTGGTGCCGATGGTGGTGGCAAGCCTGCTGGCCATCACCGCGCTGGCCGTCACCAGCGTGACCACAGAGCGAGACCGGGGGACGTTCGATCTGCTGCTCGTCAGCGATCTGGAGCCGAAGGAGTTTGTCTGGGGGAAGATCCTCGGGGTGCTCGGGGCAGCCGCCGACATGGTGGTGCTCCCAATCGGCCTGTGCCTGGCGCTGGTGCCCCTGGGCATCGCCACGCCGGAACATGGCGGCGAGTTGGCCGTCGGCCTCGCGGTGCTCACGTTCTTCGTGGCCGTCCTCGGCGTCTACGCCGGGCTGTCGCACGTCGCCTCGAGGCGGGCAATTGCGGTGGCCCTCGGCATCGTGGCCTTCCTGTTCGTGGGCGTGGCCACCGCCATGCGGATCATGGTGGCATTCGGCGGCAGCTTTGAACTGCAACTCGCGCCGTTCCTCGCCGCGATCGTGGGGGGCGCGGTCGGGCTCTACGCGGCGCTCTCCGCCCGCAACCCGTCACCCGCGGTGGGCTGGACATCGGCCCTGCTGCCAGCGCTCACGTTCGTGGCGATCACCAGCTTTCTGCAGGGGAGCAGCCTGCAGGTGCTCCTCGTCGTGCTTGCGGCCTACGGCTTCGCCACGCTCGCGTTGCTCGTGCCGTCGATCGCCGCCTTCGACCTGCTCACCGGACGCACCACCACCGGCGAGTGACGCTCACCGCCGCGTCGTGGGCCCGGCGGAGCGGGAGGCGGTCGCCCCGGCGCCCGCACCCTCCAGGACAGCCAGCCGTTCGGCCGCGTCGGTCGGCCCGCCGCCGCGGGCGATCGCAGTGCGATAGCTGTCGATCGCATCGGCTGGCCGGCCGAGCGCCTCCTGCGCCAGGCCCTCGAGCACGAGCACATTGGCGGGTGTCTGGCTCGGCCCGTAGGTCTCGCTCAAGACGGCCAGCGTGGCGAGGGCCCGCTGCGGCCGGTCGAGCCGCCGGTAGGCCTCCGCGGTGTCGATCAGCACGCTCCGGTCGGATGGATCGATCGCGAGGGCCCTGTGGAAGTCGGCAAGCGCCGGTGCGGCCTGACCGCGAGTGAGCGACACCTGGCCTCGCAGGTGCCAGGCATCTGCCGATCCCGGTGCCGCGCGAACCGCCTCGCGGGCGAGTCGGTCCGCGTCGTCGAAGAGACCCATCTCCAGATACATGCCCCCGCCCTGCACGCAGAGTTCGGCATCTTCCGGGGAGAGTCGCAGCGCCTCGTTGATCTGCGCCACGGCCTCCATGCGCTCGCCGCGCTTCCAGAGCACCTCCGCGTAGTGGCGGCGGGCATCGATGTCGCCGGGGCAACTCTTCACGGCCCGCTCCAAGAGCCCCTCGGCTCGCACGAGGTCGCTGTGATCGGCTGCCGACAGACCCTCGTTGCACAGCCGCCTGGCCTCCGCGACTTCCGGCGCCACCGGCCCGCGCCGCTGCACGAGTCTGCACCCCGTCCCCGACGTCGCGACGAGCGTCGCGACGGCCAAGACAACGGCTGCGGAGCGTGGTGGCGCCATCTCGAAATCAAGCGGTGGAGATCCATCGGACAGTAGCGGGCCAGGCCGACGGTCGACAGGCGTGTTGGAGCCTGCCGAAATCCCGCCGTCCCCCAAGTTTGCCGCCGCGCGCGAACAGGCCTTGTGGCCCGGAGGTCGTCCACCTACCACCCCGCTCGACATGCCATCCCCCTCGCCGAGCCTCGCGTCCGCCGCCCTCGCCGCCGCCCTCCTGGCCGCGGCCGCGGGCTGCACCGTGCGCGACGAGCAGGCGACGGCCAGCGGCGATGGCCGATGGTGGGCCGCGGCCCCGTCCCGACCGACCGGCGGCCTGATCGGCGGTGGGGCCGTCGCTCCGCTCGCGACCCCCGCCATCGACTACGTCGACGGATACGAAACGGGCTCACGGCGTGCCATGGAGTCGGGCCTGCCGATGCTCGTGGTCTTTCGGGCGGCCTGGTGCCGCTGGAGCGGCGAACTCGTGCAGGCCGCGGTGGCCGACCCGCGGGTCGTGCGGCTCTCGCGACGCTTCATCTGCATGGCCGTCGATGCCGACCGTCATGCCGACGCCTGCCGGCAGTTTGGCGTTCAGGCATTCCCCACGGTGATCATCCTCGACGCCACCGGCACGGAGCGGTTCCGGTCCACCGGTTCGGCCGCCTCGGTGCACATCGCCACGGCCATGAGCGAGGTGCTGACCGATCAACCTCGGCCCCGCCGCATCGCAGCCGAGCCGAGCGGTCCCGCGCGGTAGTGGTACAAGCCGACCGGCCGTAAGGCCGCGGGCGAACCACGCTAGACGCAGCCCTCTCCTG
>JBAXOU010000093.1:0-11953 GCA_037133115.1 Planctomycetota bacterium
ATTCAATGATCTCCCCCCTGTCGTCGTCCGGTTCTCGTACAGCCCGCGTCATGTCTTCGCTGCTCGCAAGTTGCGTGATGGCGGCGATCGCGGTGATCGCGGTCGTGGCCGGCTAACCCCGATCGATAGCGGCGGCACCTTCTTGGTGCTTTTGAATCTGGTGTCCCCTCACACAGCCCCTCGTTCGTAACTTTTTCAGGTGAAGTCATGCGGTCGTTCTTGAAGTCCTTCCTTCATAACTCGTGCTCGACACTCGCCGTCCTCGGCATCGCTGCTGGCAGTGCGGGTGCGGCTGATCTGCCGCCGTCGTTCACTGGTGGCAGCGTCATCGGCGACCTGGCCCGAATGAATGACCTCGAGCCCTTAGCTGAGATCGCTGCCATGCAGCGCCACGAGTCGGCGATCCCGACGTACGCCAGGGCTTCGAGCGATTCAGCCGACACACACCTCCGAGCTTCGGTGCCGGCAACCAATCGTTCGCAGTCGCTCTTCGTGAGCGGCGATGTGTTTGCCAACTCGGCTGCGGTGCTGCCGCTCCTCGTGGGCGACATGGGGCCGGCTGTCAGCCCGGTGACTCGTCCGATGTCGGGCCGGCTCGTTGGTGCTCGCCCGTCGCTCCCCCTCAATCGTCTGCCGCTGTCAATGCAGACCGCCCGGTAGTCACTTCCGATCATTCTGCGTCACTTCCAGTCCTGGTCATCGTTCAGCACAACCGACCAATCAAAAGGGCAATCGATCATGGAACTCCACAAAGCCTTCGAATCGCTCCGTTCTGCCGGCATCAACGAAATCGTGATCGTTGACGCCACCTGCGAGCGCTACGGCGACTTCGTCCTGGCGGCTCAGTCTGGCGAGGTCGGTGTCCACTTCTGCGTCGACGGCCGCTCGGCGGTTCGGCTCTCTCGCCGGTTCCGTGCCGATGCGTGGCTGGTGGCTTCGGAGCTGCCCGACATGTCGGGTTTCGACCTCCTCGACATGCTGTCGCCCCACGTCATGCAGGGCGACGTCGACCCGCTCCTCTCTGGCTCGAGGATCTCGCTCGACCGCGTTGGCCACGGCATGCGGTCCGGCATCTTCATCGTGTCCGATACCTATCGCCTCGAGGACGAGCAGCGGGCCCTGGCGTCCGGCGTGGCCGGCTACCTCGTCCGGCCGATCACGCTCGACGTGATCCGCGCTTCGCGGATGCCGATCGAAATGCCTTCAGACGCCAGCGTCTGCTGAGTTGTCCACGTTCTTCCAGTTGATTTGAAAACACCCCCGTTCTTGATTCGTTACGTACGGAGTCGCACCCATGAGTCCTGCAGCCCCCTTCGATGCCCACGCCGGCAACCTGCCCAGCGTTGTGGTCGTAGACCCGCAGTTCAATGCCTACGCCACGCTCGCGGCCAGTGCGCGGCTCGGCAACCTGCAGCTCCACCTCCGCTCGTCCGGCGCCGATGCCATCCGGCTCAGCCGTCGGATTGATGTCGATGCCTGGATCGTGGCGGCGGAACTCGACGACATGTCGGGGCACGATCTGGTGGAACTGCTCAAGGGTGATGCCAGCGAGGCTCCCGTCGCGATGGTGGTCGACGCCGCCCGCGGCCGTCGGAATGCAGTCGACACCGTGGCAGCAACCGAGGCCGGCGCCGACGTCACCCTCTCGCACCCGATCAGCCTGGCCGACCTCGAGCGTCTGCTCGGACTGCCCTCCGAGGAGCGGGCCCGTGAGTTCGGCTCGAACGGATCAAAGCCCTTCGTGACGCTGCCAGTGGGCATCGGGGCGGCCGTGATTGCCATCGCGGTCTTGATGATCGGTTAACCCCCAATCCCCACGGCACGAACACCCTGTTTTGCGATTCCTCAGCCCTCACCTTTCACAAATCATTGCGTTCTTCTTCCGGTCTCGTTTGTTTTCCTCGTAGTAGAAAGTTTTTGATAATGAGCAAGTCCTTCAACATCTTTGCCGCGGTCACCGTCACCGCCCTGGCGCTTTCGTCTGCCATCGATCCGGCGAAGGCCGCGGTCATCAACTGGGGTTCGCCTACCACCATTTCGGGCGCGGTGGACGTCGACACCACGGGCACACTCTTTGCCTCGGCGAACTTCGGTCCTGGCTCCAACGCAACCGTCAACGGGGTCGTTTTCGACGCGTTTTCTGTCAGTGGCACTTCGACCACCGTTGGGAACATCACGTTGGCGAGCTCCGGTGGTTTGAACGATTTCACCTACTCACCGCCCGCAACAACCACGTCCCCGTATGTGGACCTTCCTCTCGACTACAGGAACATCCTCTCCCCGTTTGCGTACACAGAGACAGCCGCGCAAGCCACGGTTTCCGGGCTGACGATCGGGGGCACCTATGCCGTTCAGTTCTGGGTCCAGGACCCTCGAGCCGAGTTTGGGGCCAGAACCGTCACGGTGGGCTCACAGACCCTCGATGTCAACACGACGGATACCAATGGCGGCTTGGGTCAGTGGATCCTGGGTCAGTTCATCGCCGACGCAACGACTCAGAGTTTCAGCGTGGGCCCAGGCCCGGGTGGTCCGACCCCAGCTACGTATGCCAATGCCATGCAGGTTCGGCTCGTGCCCGAGCCCACGCAGATGGTGTCCGTGGCTGCCATCGGTTCGGCTCTGGGCATGTGGCGGATGCGGAAACTGCGGCGGAACGGCTGCGACAGCGACGCCACCGCGTGCTGAGTCCTGTGAGGATCGTTTCGCGGGATTGATTGTCAACGCTCTGGCCGAGCGATAAACGGCCCCGGGAGCGGAAGACCCGGTGACTTGGAAGAACGAGACGCAAGCCCGACCGCGGGCGGCATCCAACGGGGTGCCGCCCGCGGCGGTGTTTGATGCGGCGTCCAGCGTGATTGGCCCGCGGCCTCACGGCCGGTCGGCTTTCACCATGTTCCGTCCAAGCCCAACGCCGTGAGGCTCGGGGCTGGCCGTGCCCTCGAGCGGGCTATGGGAGCAAGCGCAGCCACGACCAATCCGTCTACGGCGGATCGGTGCCCGGCGAAGCGCAGCGGACATGCAGAGAGTCGAGGCCTGGAGGGCCGAGACGAACGTCCGGCGAGAGGGCGTGGGTAGCCCCGAGCCGCCGCGATGGACTGACACAGGTTGAAAACCTGTGCTACGGGGGAACTCCGAGTCAGGCCAGATGCGGGTCGACCCGTCCTGCATCTGCCGTGCCGAACAGGATTGCCACGATGGCCGGAGCGAACGTCCGGCGACGGGCATGGGTAGCCCTGAGCGGCGCGGGGAAGGCACAGGTTGACAACCTGTGCTACGGAGAGATGTGGGAACCGGGTGACACCGGGGGTTACCGGCAACTGCGACCGAAACCTTGTTTCCCTGGGGCCGTTCAGCCTACATTCAGCCCTGGGCTGGCGGGGCGGCGACCAGCCCAGCCAGGGCAGTGAGCGATTTTTTGCGAGCGTTTGATGGCGTCACCCACCCACCTCCGACGTCGTGCGCGAGCCCTCGAGCGGCTCGCCTGCTGCGAACCGCTCGAGCCGCGATGCATGCTCGCCGTCTCTTCCGCTCTGCTCAACTCCTGGTTCGTGTCGGGGCAGGGGGAGTTTGCCCAGTCGATCATCGGACAGCCGGGCGGCTCCACGGTCGGCCCGAGCACCACCTGGACCGGACAGACCACGCCCGTGCTCGGCGACGTACAGAAGATCAGTGCCTCCACCACGACCAACACGGTCTACGTCAACACGCCCGACCTCGCGAGCTACGTGATGGGTGCCTGGTGGGGCAACGCCGCCCACACGCAGCCCTTCATGAACCTGCCCAAGGACCAGAACGCGATTTATAAGATCACGCTCAACACCACCTACCCACAGGCAACCCACGGCGTGCTCGGGGGCGGGGCCGTGGCGCTCGCGGTGAACGGCGTGGTGATCTACAACGCGGGCGACGCCTTCTCCTACAGCCACGCCTCGGGCACTGAAGTGGGCATGGCTGGCGACGGCCTCTTCAACCGCATGGCCGAGGCGGTGGAGTCGGTCACGTTCGACGTCGGCAACGGCCATCAGCCGGGCAATGGCCAGTACCACTACCACACCAATCCCGTCGCCCTCCGCGCCCAGCTCAGCGACAACGTCGATTACATTGGCACCACCGACTATTTCCCGTACGACCCGGCGATCTACCTGCTGCACCAGGGCGAAGGAACCGATGGCGACTTCCGCGAGCACACCACCAACTTGCACCACTCGCCGATCATCGGCTGGATGTTCGACGGCTATCCGATCTATGGCCCCTACGGCTCCTCGAGCCCGCTCGATCCGACGAGCAGCGTGAAGCGGATGCAGCCGAGCTACGCGCTCCGCTCGATCACCGACCGCACCACGCTCCCCGGCTGGGCGGCCCAACTGGCCGGCAACAAGCTCGGCGCCGCCGCGACCAATACCGCCGCCGACGGCACCTACACGATGACGACGCAGCAGCAGGCGCAGTATGCCGGCCCCGCCGTGAGCGCCAGCTATCCGCTGGGCCGCTACGGCGAAGACTACGCCTACGTACCTGGATCGGGCGACCTCGACCAGTACTGCGGCCGCTGGTGCAAAACGCCCGAGTTTCCCAACGGCACCTACGCCTACTTCCTCCCGATCGACACCGCCGGAAACCCGATCTTTCCCTACATCGTCAACCGGCAGATGTACGGGCAGCCCAACGGATCGGGCAAGGTGAACGCGATCACGGAATCGGTCACGGTGGCGTTTAACGTGGCCACCAACGTGGCCCCGGTCGTGACCGGGCCGGTGGGCGTCTCGCTGCCCCACGCCAGCACGCTGGCATTCACTGGGGCCAACGCAATCGCCGTGTCCGACGTCGACGCCGCCGACGAGGAGAGCATCGCACTGTCCGTGACGGCCGGCACGCTCTCAGTGGATCTCACGAGCGTGCTCACCAGCCACGTGACGGTGACAGCCGGAGCCAATGGGAGCTCCACGATGACGCTCAAGGGGGGCGTCAGCCTGCTCAACGCGGCGCTCGCCACGCTCACCTATACGGCGCCGGCCAGTGGCATTACCGCCGCGTTCACCGCGCAGGCCAACGACGGCAGCGCGGCCAACAACCTCAGCACCACGCTCTCGACCGCGATCACGTTCGATCCCAGCGTGTCGGTGCCGGCCGGCCAGACCGTGACCGACGGCACGTCCTACTCGGGCAGCGTGCAACTCGTGAAGCGGGGCAGCGGCACGCTGATCCTCACTGGCGCAAGCAGCTACACCGGCGGGACGAGGATCGAGGCCGGCGAGGTCGTGGTCCGCAACGTCGCCGCCCTGGGATCGGGTCCTCTCTGGGTGTCTGCCGGTGCCAAGCTCACGCTCGATGTCGGTACGGCGGGGCTCAGTGTCGCGGCGCTCACGCTCGACGCCGGCGGCCTCATCGATCTCGGCTACGGCCGGATGACGATCGCCCCCGGCGGCTTCACGGAAAGCGTGATCCGGTCGCGACTGATCGCCGGCCGTAGCGACGGAAGCTGGAATGGGACGTCGGGCATCATGTCGCGGACGGCGGCATCGCTCGTCGGTGGCGGCGTCGGCTATGCGGGGAACGCTGACGGCAGCCTGGCGATCGCCTTCGCGGCGGTGGGCGACATGAACCTCGACGGCAGGATCGACATCCTCGATGCGACCAACCTGCTGGCGTCGGGGCTCTATGACTCGGGCCTCCCGGCCGGCTGGGCCCAAGGAGACTTCAACTACGACAACGTCGTCGACGTGCTGGACGTCCAGGACTTGTTGACGGCCAACCTCTACGACGCGGGTTCCTATTTGCCCGCGACAGCCCCGCCAGCCACAAGCGCCCAATCTTTCTCGGCAACCGAAATGGCCTTTGCCATGATGGCCATGGCTGCCATCGATGCTGCAGCGGGCGATACCACCAAGATTCTGGAGCGCCCGTTCCGACGAACCGATACCATGGAGTAGTGATGCACTCCAAGATGCGTATCGTCGTCAGCCTGCTCGCGGCCTTCGCCACGGTGATTCATTTCACCTTCGGCTGCTGCCTGCACATCTCCCATGCCGGGGCTGGGCATACCTGCGGCCGCGTTCCATCGCATGCCGCCGAGGGCCGGCACGCTGCCCAGGCCCAGGAAGACTGCGACTGTCACGGGCACGACGACGAGGGTGAACACGGCCAGCGGATGACGGCCGATGAAGGGACTGGCATCGCCTCGGGGCATGACTGCGACGGGCACGACTGCGGTGGGTGCCATTGCGTTGCCGACACCACGGCAGCCGATCAAAGCACCGATTGGCGGCCCCTGGACTCCAGTCTCCATGCCGCCCTCGATGCCCGTAACCTCGTGGCGGCGTGCGCGGCCCGCTGGCCGACCGGTGATGGCGATCCGCCGCCGATGCTGCAGCGGCATCCTCTCTCCGAGCGCCTGCTCGTCTGACGCTCCACGCGGCCGCTGCCGACGCGTCGTGATCGCCCCACGCGTCTGAGCGTGTTGCCACCCACAGACCCGTGCACGCCCGCATCGGGCCTGCACCGCGGCGCCCAGTCTCCACCCATTCGCCTTTCGAGCATCGACCATGTCCTCCGCCACCACTGCAAGAACCACGTCTGGAATCACAGCTTCAGTCTTGGCCGCGTGTGCGATCGGCATCATCGCAGCGATCGCCCTGCATTCGCACTGGCCCCAGCCGGTCCGCGACTGGGCTGTTCGCTCGCTGGGCGGCGCCCCCCTCGGCGCGACCGACTCCGCAGATGACACCGCGGCCGACCACGGGCATGCCGACGAGCATGCCCACGACCACCACGCCGACGCCAACTCCCTGGCCTTGAGCGAGGAGGCCCGCCGCAGCATCGGGATCACGGAGGGCGACGTGGCGCTCTCCACGTTTCGCCGCACGATCACCGTGCCTGGGATGGTCGTCGAGCGCCGCGGGCGATCGAGGTTTGCCATCGTCGCCCCCATGACGGGCATCCTCACGCGGATTCTCGTGACCGAGGGTGAAAGCATCGCGGCCGACCAGCCGCTCTTCGAAATCCGGCTCACGCACGAGGAGCTCGTGCAGGCCCAGGCCGACCTCCTCCGCTCGACGGCGGAGGTGGATGTCGTCCGCCGCGAAATCGCCAGGCTGCAGGGCATCGGTCCCGAGGGCCTGATCGCGACCAAGACCATCCTCGAACGAAAATACGAACTTCAGAAACTCGAGGCCGTGCTGCTCGCCCAGCGGCAGACCCTCCTGCTGCACGGTCTCAGCGAACAACAGGTCGACACCATCATCGACACCCGCACGCTCCTCGCGACGCTCACCGTGCGTGCGCCATCGCCCGCCGCCCAGGACGGCGGCAGCGGCACGCTCGTCGTGCAGGAACTCGCGGTCGAGCGTGGCCAGCACGTCACGGCCGGCGAACTGCTCGCGACGCTCGTCGATCACGCCACGCTTCTCATCGAAGGAGAGGCCTTCGAGCAGGACCTCGCCCAGATCACCGCTGCGGCTGCCACCGGCACGCCGATCACGGCGATCCTCGAGGCGAAGGCCGGCCCCGGACGGCAGGAGGAGGGACTGCGCATCTCCTATGTGGCCGACCGGATCGCAGCCGATTCGCGAACGCTCCACTTCTATGTCGCTCTTCCCAACGAGGTGCTCGGCGAGCCCCGCGTCGAGGACGGCCGCCGCTTCCTGACATGGCGGCACAAGCCCGGCCAGCGGATGCAGCTGGAGGTGCCGGTGGAGGAGTGGCCCGAGCGCATCGTGCTGCCGGCCGAGGCCGTCGCCCAGGACGGCATCGAGAGCTACGTGTTTCGCGTCAACGGGGACCACTTCGACCGCGAGCCTGTCCACGTCGAACATCGCGATCCCCGCTGGGTCGTGCTCGCCAACGACGGGACGCTCTTCCCGGGAGACCGGATCGCCATGTCGGCCGCCCAGCAGCTTCAGCTGGCGATCAAGAACCAGTCCGGCGGAGCCATCGACCCGCACGCGGGCCACAACCACTGACCCGTTCGCCCGCCGCACGCACCACACACCATGCTCGACGCCATCATCCGAAACGCCCTGCGGTTCCGCCTGCTCACGATCGTGCTGGCGCTCGTGGCCCTTGTCTACGGTGGGATCACGCTCTGGCAGCTGCCGATCGACGTGTTTCCCGACCTCAACCGGCCGCGGGTGACCGTGCTCACGGAAGCCCCGGGCCTCGCCCCGGAGGAGGTCGAGACGCTCGTCACGTTTCCGCTGGAGTCGGTGCTCAACGGCGCCACGGGCGTGCAGGCCGTCCGCAGCTCATCCGGCGTTGGCTTGTCGGTGATCAACGTCGAGTTTGCCTGGGGAACCGACATCTACATCGACCGGCAGGTCGTCGCCGAGAAGATCGCGGTCGCCCTCGACCGCATGCCCCGGGGCATCCGTCCGCAGCTGGCGCCCATCTCCTCGATCATGGGGCAGGTGATGCACGTGGGCATGTCCAGCCAAGACGGCTCCACGCCCCCGATGGAAGTCCGCACGCTGGCAGACTGGGTGGTGCGGCAGCGGCTGCTGACGATTCCCGGCGTCGCGCAGGTGGTGACGATGGGCGGCGGGCGGAAGCAGTTTCAGGTGCTCGTCGATCCGGAACTGCTCCTGAAGTATGGCCTCACGCTCCGCGAAGTGGAGGCGGCGGTGCAGGCCAGCAACTCCAACGCCACGGGGGGCTACCTCACGCAGGGCGGCAACGAACTGCTCGTCCGCTCGCTTGGCCGCATTCAGGGCGTGAACGATCTCGTGTCGGTGGTCGTGAAAGCCTCGGGGGGCCGTCCCGTAGTGCTCGGGCAGGTGGCCCGCGTGGCCGAGGCGCCGCAGGTGAAGCGCGGCGACGCGGCGGTCAACGGCAAGCCGGCCGTGATCCTCGTGATCGCCAAGCAACCGGGGGCCGACACGCGGCGGCTCACCGACGAGGTCACCCGGGCCCTCGACGAACTCCGGCCTGCGCTCCCCGCCGACATCCTCCTGCAACCCGAGCTCTACCAGCAGAAGACCTTCATCGACCTGAGCATTCGCAACGTGATCGAGGCCCTCCGCGACGGCGGCATCCTCGTGGTCGTCGTGCTCTTTTTGTTCCTGCTCAACTTCCGCACCACCTTCATCACGCTCACGGCGATTCCGCTCTCGATCGTGATCACGGGCCTCGTCTTCAAGTGGCTCGGGATGTCGATCAACACCATGACCCTCGGCGGCCTGGCCGTGGCCATCGGCGAACTGGTGGACGACGCGATCGTGGACGTCGAGAACATCTTTCGACGGCTCCGCGAAAACGCCCATCTCTCCCAGCCGAAGCCGGCGCTGCGGGTTGTCTACGAGGCCAGCAGCGAGGTCCGCAACTCGATCGTCTTCAGCACGATCCTGGTCGTCCTCGTCTTCGTCCCGCTCTTTGCACTCGGCGGGATGGAAGGCAGGCTCTTCACGCCGCTGGGCATCGCCTACATCGTCTCGATCCTGGCCTCGCTCGTCGTCTCCCTCACCGTGACGCCCGTGCTCTCCTACTGGCTTCTGCCCAAGGCACGGTTCATGGAGCACGAAAAAGACGGCCTGCTCCTGCGGATCCTCAAGTCGCTCGCTGGCTGGGCGATCCGCCTTTCGATCCGCTATCCGGCCCCGATCCTGGGGGCGGTGGCCGTCGCGGTCGGGGCGAGCGTGGCCGTCGCGATGGGGCTGGGCCGCGACTTCCTGCCGCCCTTCAACGAGGGCTGCGTGCAGGTCAACGTGTTGCTGCCGGCGGGCACTTCGCTCGACGCCTCCACCGCGATCGCTGCGATGGTCGATGACCGCATCGGCAAGGTTCGCGGCGTGGCCACCTTCAGCCGGCGGACGGGGCGGGCCGAACTCGACGAGCACGCCGAGGGCGTGAACGCCTCGGAGATCATCGTGAGCTTCGATCCGGCGGCCGGGCGCGACCGCGAGGAGGTGCTCGAGGAACTTCGCGAGGAGCTGGCGGAGATTCCGGGAATCGTGATCTCGGTCGAGCAGCCGCTGGCCCACCTCATCAGCCACATGCTCTCGGGCGTCAAGGCGCAGGTGGGCATCAAGATCTACGGCGACGACCTCGGTGTGCTGCGGCGGACGGCGGAGCGGATGAAGGGGGCGATCGCCGACGTGCCCGGCGTGAAGGATCTGATGGTCGAGCAGCAGACGGAGATTCCCCAGCTCCAGATCCGGCTGCTCCGCGAGAGGCTCGTCCAATACGGGCTGACCGCCGACGACGTCAACGAGTTCATCGAGACGGCGATGCACGGGAAGACGGTGTCGGAAATCGTCGACGGGGAACGGAAGTTCGATCTCGTGGTGCGGCTCGACGAGCCCTATCGGATCGACATCAACACCCTCCGTCGGCTCTCGATCAGCCTCCCCGCCGGCGGCCGCGTGCCCCTGGAGACCGTGGCCGACATCCGGCAGGGGAGCGGGCCAAACACGATCAACCGCGAGAACGTGCGGCGGCGGATCGTGGTGCAGTGCAACACGGCGGGCCGCGACCTCGCCGGCGTCGTCACCGACATCCAGGCGCGGCTGGCGCCGATCCAGGCGGAGCTGCCGACGGGCTACTTCGTGGAGTATGGCGGCCAGTTTGAGAGCCAGCGGCAGGCCACCCGAATGATCGGGATCCTCGGCATGGTGTCGCTCGTGGGCATGTTCCTCGCTCTCTACGCCCTCTTCGGCTCGACGAACCTCGCCCTGCAGGTGCTCGCCGCGTTGCCGATGGCGGCGATCGGCTCGGTGGCGGCCCTCGTGCTCACCCGGCAGTCGCTCACGGTCGCCAGCATGGTCGGATTCATCTCGCTCTCGGGGATCGCCTCGCGAAACGGCATCCTCTTGATCGCCCACTATCTCCACCTCGTCCGGCACGAGGGGGAGGGCTTCACGCCCGAGATGGTCGAGCGGGCGGGCCGCGAGCGGGTGGCCCCGATGCTGATGACGGCGCTGACCGCGGGCATCGCACTGGTGCCGCTGGTGCTCGCCGCGGGCGAGCCCGGCCGGGAGATCCTCTATCCCGTCGCCACCGTGATCCTCGGCGGACTGATCAGCTCGACCCTCCTCGACTTCTTCGTTCATCCGGCCCTGTTTTGGTGCTTTGGCCGCGGGCAGGCTGAGAAGGCGATGACGTCGGCGGATCACGATGAACTCAGTGCGGATGATTGACCGTTCCTTCAGACCCAGGGAGAAACCAATGCGTTTCGTTCAACAGGCGGTGGTGGCAATGACGGCTGGACTGGTGGCCTGTGGCGGCGTGGCCACCGCCACGGCGGCTTCCGCCGGTGCGCCGGCGCACGCTCACGCCCATCCGACGGAGGGCCCGCACCACGGGTCGCTGATCGAACTCGGCAAGGAGGACTACCACGCCGAGCTCGTGCACGACGACACCACCGATACCGTCACGATCTACATCCTCGATGCCGCGGCCACAAAGGCGGTGCCCATCGCCGCCAAGCAGCTCATGCTCAACATCCGCGCGGCCGGCACGGCGCAGCAGTTCCCGCTCGCCGCCCAGCCCCAGGCAGCCGACCCCGAGGGCTCATCGTCGGCCTTCGCCGCCACCGGCAAGCAACTCTGCAAGCTCCTCGACGCGAAGGGCTCTTCGGGCCGCCTCAACGTGGAGATCGCCGGAAAGCGGTATGTCGGCCAGGTTGGCGGCCACACCCATCCACACTGAGCCGTTTGTCCGAGCCCAACGCCGTGAGGCGTGGGGGGCGGCCATGACAGACGCCGCGGCCAGCGTGGTGCGCCCGCGGCCTTACGGCCAGTCGGCTTTCACTCCGCATACGGGCGCAGGTTTTCAACCTGCGGCACATCCGACACAGGTTGAAAACCTGTGCTATTTGAGCGAGCGAGGGGCTGCCCGTGCCTGAGAGCCGGCGTTGCTTCCCACGCGGAGCCAGGATGGCGAAGCGTGGGAAGCATCGAGTGAGCGGAGGCCACGATGGCCGGAGCGAACGTCCGGCGACGGGCATGGGCAGCCCCGAGCGGCG
>JBAXOU010000094.1:0-11946 GCA_037133115.1 Planctomycetota bacterium
GCGACAATGCGGCTGTCCCGAACGCCGGCACACGGCGGCCGGGGTGGGACGTCCGGCGGATCTCCGCTACATAATAGCCTCACAGCCGGGCCGTCGCGGGTCGGCCATGATCGTTTTCGGCCGCCGTGAGCCGGCGTTCGGGACAGCCGCATTGTCGCTCACTCCACTCAACGCACCATGATTCTCGTCACCGGCGGCGCCGGCTTCATCGGCTCCAACTTCGTGATCGACTGGCTCGCCGCCTCCGGCGAGCGGGTCGTGAACCTCGACAAGCTCACCTACGCCGGCAACGTCCGGAACCTCGACTGCCTGACCGGTAACCCACGGCACACCTTCGTCCGCGGCGACATCGCCGACCGCAGCCTCGTCGAGGGGCTCCTGTCCGAGCACCAGGTGCGGGCAGTCATCCACTTCGCCGCCGAGAGCCACGTCGACCGGTCGATTCACGGCCCGGGCGACTTCGTCGATACGAACATCGTGGGCACATTCCACCTCCTGGAGGCGACCCGGGCGTACTGGTCGGCGCTGCCACCGGCCGAGAAGGAGGCGTTCCGGTTCCTGCACGTTTCCACCGACGAGGTCTTCGGCACGCTCTCCGCGTCCGATCCGCCCTTCGCGGAGACGAACCAGTACCGCCCCAACAGTCCCTACGCGGCGAGCAAGGCGGCGAGCGACCACCTCGTTCGCGGCCACCATCACACCTACGGGCTGCCGGTCCTGACCACCAACTGCTCCAACAACTACGGGCCTTGGCAGTTTCCCGAGAAGCTCATCCCGCTGATCATCGCCAACGCCCTCGCCGGAAAACCGCTGCCGATCTACGGCGACGGCATGCAGGTCCGTGACTGGCTCTACGTTGGCGACCATTGCGCCGCGATCTGCCGCGTGCTCGAGGCCGGCAGGCTTGGCGAGGTCTACTGCGTCGGCGGGTCGAGCGAGAAGCCGAACATCGAGGTGGTGAAGACGCTGTGCGCGATCCTCGACAAGGAACGGCCCCGCTCCGACGGAACGTCGTACACCTCGCTGATCACCTACGTGAAGGACCGGCCCGGCCACGACCGCCGCTACGCGATCGACGCCCGGAAAATCTCGGCCGAACTCGGCTGGAAGCCGGCGGAAACCTTCGAGACCGGGCTGCGAAAAACGGTCTGCTGGTATCTCGACCACCAGGACTGGGTGGCCGACGTGACCAGCGGAAACTATCGCGACTGGATCGCGAAGCACTACGGCTGACCCGGAACCGACGTTCATGAAAATCGTGCTCGTCGGCAAGGGAGGGCAGGTTGGCCACGAACTCCTCCGGCCCCTCGCCGCAATCGGCGACGTGGCGGCGTTCGACCGCGCCGGTGCCGACCTCGAGCGGCCCGACGAACTTTTGGCCCTCCTCCGCCGCGAACGGCCCGACGTGATCGTCAACGCCGCGGCCTACACCGCGGTCGACAAGGCCGAGAGCGAACCCGACCGGGCCAGAATCGTCAATGAGGTCGCCGTCGGGGCGCTGGCCCACGCGGCCGCCGATCTCGGCGCCACGCTCGTGCACTACTCGACCGACTACGTGTTCGACGGTACGAAGCCGGGCCGCTACGTGGAGACCGACGAGCCACACCCGCTCTCCGTCTATGGGGCCACGAAACTCGGGGGCGAGCGGGCCGTCACCGCGGCGGGCTGCCGCCACTGGGTCTTCCGCACCACGTGGGTCTACGCCGCCCATGGCCACAACTTCATCCGTACCATGCTCAGGCTTGGCCGAGAGCGGGACTCACTCCGCGTGGTCGACGATCAGTTCGGTGTGCCGACGTCGGCGCGGCTGATCGCCGAGGTGACGGCGGCCTGCATCGGCCGGCTCGCGACCGGCTCGCCTCCCACCTCGGGTGTCTACCATCTTGCTCCGCACGGCGAGACGACCTGGTGCCGGTTCGCCCGGGCGATCCTCGCGGCGGCCCGCGAACAGGGCGTGCCGCTCCGCTGCCCCCCCGAAAAAGTGGTCGGAATCGGCACGGCAGACTATCCACTCCCCGCCCGGCGGCCGTCCAACTCGCGACTCGACACGACAAAGCTCGAAACTGCCCTCAACATCCGGCTGCCGGAGTGGCAGGATGATGTGCCGGCCGTCGTCGCCGCCATCGTCGCCGAATCCTCCTCCTGATGACCGGATCGCTCCGCATGCAGACACGCAAAGGCATCATCCTCGCCGGCGGCGCCGGCTCCCGGCTCCACCCGGTCACGCTCGCCGTCTCCAAGCAGCTGATGCCGGTCTACGACAAGCCAATGATCTACTACCCGCTGAGCGTGCTCTTGCTCGCGGGCATCCGTGAGATCCTCGTGATCTCCACGCCACAGGACACGCCCCGGTTCCAGGAGCTGCTCGGCGACGGCGCCAGGTGGGGTATCGACATCCGCTACGCGGTGCAGCCGAGCCCCGACGGCCTCGCCCAGGCCTTCATCATCGGCGCCGAGTTTCTTGGAGGCGGCCCCTCGGTGCTCGTGCTCGGCGACAACATCTTCTACGGCCACGGCCTCAGCGAGCGGCTCAAGATGGCGAACCGGCAGACGACGGGAGCCACGGTCTTCGCCTATCCCGTGGCCGACCCGGAGCGATACGGCGTGGTCGAGTTCGACCCGAGTGGCCGCGCCCGATCGATCGAGGAGAAGCCGAAAGAACCGAAGAGCCGCCATGCCGTCACTGGGCTGTACTTCTACGACCCACAAGTGGTCGAGATCGCGCGGACCATGAAGCCGAGCCCCCGCGGTGAGCTCGAGATCACCGACGTCAACCGCGTCTACCTCGAGCGGAACCAGCTCGATGTGCAGGTGATGGGCCGCGGCGACGCCTGGCTCGACACTGGCACGCACGACAGCCTCCTGGAGGCGGGGCAGTTCATCCAATCGCTGGAGAAGCGGCAGGGGCTCAAGATCTGCTGCCCTGAGGAAATCGCCTGGCGGAACGGCTGGATCGACGACGCCCAACTCGAGCGGCTCGCCGCACCACTCGCGAAGAGCGGCTACGGCCGCTATCTCCTCGAACTCAAGGACGAGGAGGGCCGATGAACGTCACTACGACCGCGATCCCGGGCGTGCTCGTCGTCGAGCCGCGGATCTTCGAAGACTCCCGGGGCCACTTCTTCGAGAGCTTCAACCATGCCGCCTTCGAGAAGGCCATCGGCGGCCCCGTGTCGTTCGTGCAGGACAACCAGAGCCTGAGCCGGGCACGTGTGCTCCGCGGCCTCCACTACCAGGTCGATCGCCCCCAGGGAAAACTCGTCCGCGCCGTCCGCGGCTCGATCTGGGACGTCGCCGTCGACATCCGCCCGGAGTCGCCGGCCTTCGGAACGTGGGTAGCCTGCGAGATCTCCGCCGAGAACCGCCGACAACTCTGGGTGCCGGCCGGCCTCGCCCATGGATTTCTGGTGCTCTCGGAATCGGCCGAGGTGCTCTACAAGACGACCGACTACTACTCGCCCCCCGGCGAGCGGTGCATCGTCTGGAACGATCCCGAGCTGGCGATCGAGTGGCCGCTCGCGGCCGAGCCGGTGGTGTCGGCGAAGGACCAGCAGGGGGTGTCGTTCGCCGAGGCCGTGCCCCGAATCCAGGCGTGACACAAATCCAGGCGTGACGCACAGGCGGCGGGGCCGGCGAGTTCAGAGCTGCGTCGGGTTCGGCGCGTCGCCGTAGACGGCCTTCGGGTCGAAGGCCTTTTCGTGTTCGAGGAACTCAAGGCTCGTTCCCTGCGCGCGCTCCGCGCCGACCGGCACCTTGCGGTAAAAGCACGAGCGGTAGCCGACGTGGCAGCTGGCCCCTCCTGCGATCGCGACGCGGAGCCAAACGCAGTCTTGGTCGTCGTCGATCCGCATCTCGACCACCTTCTGGACGAGGCCGCTGGTGGCCCCCTTGTGCCAGAGTTGCTGTCGGCTCCGGCTCCAGTAGTGGGCCTCACCAGTCTCGATGGTCTTCGTGAGCGCCTCTCGGTTCATCACGGCCACCATCAGCACCTCGCCCGACGCATAGTCGGTGGTGACGCAGGGGATCAGGCCGGCGGCATCGAACTTGGGGGCCAGATCGTCCCCCTCCTCGACCTGCTCCACGGTCACCCGCTTTCCGAACAGGTTCTCGCTCTCCGACGCGCTTGACACGACACGGCTCCTCGCGAAAGGTTCGACTCGGCTGCTACTATACACCCTGCTTTCCGGCAGTTTTCGCCAGCGGGCGGAGGCAGTCGGACGCGGTCCATTCGCCCTGGAGCCTCGCCATGACGCCAGTCCTTCGCCCCCTCGCCCTCGTCGCCGCGACCACCCTGCTGGCGGCCTCGTCGGCATTCGCCACCGACTGGCCGACGTTCCGCGGCCCCGGCCGCACGGCGGTGGCGCCCGACACCGACCTGCTCGAATCGTGGCCTGCCGAAGGTCCGCCGCTCGTCTGGGAGACGAAGGGCGCCGGCCGCGGCTACGCCAGCCTCGCGATCGTCGGCGATCACATCTACACGCTCGGCGACGGGCTCTCGACCGCCGCCGACAAGGACGAGTATCTCTCGTGCTTCGACCGAGCCACCGGCCGCCAGCTCTGGAAGACGAAGACGGGCGAGCCCTGGAACGACGGCCAGGAATCCTGGCAGAGTTCCCGCAGCACGCCCACCGTCGATGGCGACATGGTCTACGTGATCACGCCGTCCGGAACGCTCGTGGCCTGCAAGGCGGCCGACGGCGCCGAGGTGTTTCGCGTCGACCTCAAGGATCGGTTCGGCGGCAAGAAGGGTGACGGTTGGGGCTACAGCGAGTCGGTCCTGGTGGATGGCGACCGGCTCATCTGCACGCCCGGTGGCGAACAGGCAGCGGTGGTGGCGCTCGACAAGAAGACCGGTGCCGATATCTGGTCATGCCCGATGAATGACCTCCGCGGTGCCGGTCACTCATCGATCGTGGTCTCGGAGGTGAAGGGACGAAGGATCTATGTGCAGACGACCGCGAGCGGCCCGATCGGTGTCGATGCCGCCACGGGCACGCTCCTCTGGCGCTACCCGATCGATCAGACGACGGCCGTGATCCCCACGCCCATCGTCCGGGGCGACCTCGTCTTCTTCTCGGCCGGCTACCGGCGGGGCGGGGCCCTGCTCCGCCAGGTGCCGCAGGCCGACGACGGCGTGACGATCGAGGAGATCTACGGCCTCAACACCGACCTCGCCAACAAGCACGGCGGCATCGTGCTCGTCGGCGACCACCTCTACGGCGATTCCGACGACAAGGGTATCCCGTTTTGCGCTGAACTGATGACCGGCAAGATCGCCTGGAAGCAGCGGGGCAGCGGCAAGAACTCCGCCACCGTGATGGCGGCCGACGGCCACGTCTACATCCGCTACGCCGACGGCACGGTGTCGCTCGTGAAGGCCGATCCGGCCGAGTATCGGGAGGTGAGCAGCTTTGCGGTGCCCGGGAGCGGCGAGCGGCCGAGCTGGGCCCACATGGTGATCCTCGACGGCCTGCTCTACCTCCGCGAGGGCGACGCGATCCTCTGCTACGACGTGCGGGCGAAGTAGCGGTGTCCTAAAAAAGCCACCGGCCGCCCGCGACTCGCGCGGACGACCGGCGGCCAAAGAGAACATCGCTCGGTCGTGTCAGTCGGCGCAGTCAGCGACGCTGCGGTAGATGAGCCCGCCCACGATGCCGCCGACGATCGGTGCCACCCAGAACAGCCAGAGCTGCTGAACAGCCCAGCCGCCGACGAACACGGCGGTGGCGGTGCTGCGGGCCGGGTTCACGCTCGTGTTGGTGACCGGGATGCTCACCAGGTGGATGAGCGTCAGGCAGAGGCCGATCGCGATCGGGGCGATCATGCTGCCGGCCCGCTTGTCGGTCGCTCCGTGGATCACGAACAGGAACACCGCCGTCAGTACCGCCTCGATGATGAAGGCGCTCTGCCAGCCGTAGCCGGTCACGCCGGGCACGGCCGACGGTGAGTGGTCGCCGTAGCCGTTGCTGGCAAAGCCGCTGGCGACGGCGTCAAATCCGGGCAGGCCGCTGGCCACGAGGTAGAGGATGCCGGCGCCGGCGATGCCGCCGACGACCTGGGCGATCCAGTACGGGATCATGTCTTTCGCCGGAAACCGGCCGCTGGCCACGAGGCCGGCCGTCACCGCCGGGTTGAGGTGGCAGCCCGAGATGTGGCCGATCGCCGTCGCCATGGAGAGCACCGTGAGTCCGAAGGCGAGCGAGACGCCAGCGAAGCCGATGCCAAGGTCGGGATACGCCGCGGCCAGCACCGCGCTGCCGCAGCCACCGAGCACGAGCCAGAAGGTGCCGATCGCCTCGGCGAGAAGTTTGCCAGTCATTGCGAAAAGGATCTCCAGAAGGATGCGCGGGAGAGCCCCGCCCGCCTCCGGCGGCCGACTTCCCGATTGGGCAACACGCTAGGCGGGAGCGGCCGTGACGGTCAACGGCAATCGCGACCGAAAACGAGCCGCGCCGCCCGTCAGCGCAGCAGGGCCAGCAACCGCGGCCCAAAGATCGCGAGCCCCACCAGGATCGCCGAACCGACCGCGACGAGGACGGCTGCGCTCGCGGTATCGAGGGCATCCTTGATTCGCGAATCGGGGCCCGAATCAAGTGCCCGGGCCAACGACTCGACCGACGTGTTGAACACTTCGGCCGCGATCACGCCGCCGATCGACAGGGCCACGAGGCTCCACTCCACGGGGCTGATCCCGAGCCAGGCAGCCAAGGCGACCGCCGCCGCAGCGACCGGCAGGTGAGCCGCGAAGCTCCACTCGGTGGACACGGCGTGAAACAGCCCGCGGAACGCGTCGCCGAACTTCTGCAGCCACGATCGCTTCGGCGGCGTCCAGCCGGGCGTCGCCACCGTCAGCCTACCTTCACGTAGGGATCGCCCTTCTTCCAGTTGCACGGGCAGAGTTCGTCGCTCTGCAGCGCGTCGAGCACGCGAATCACCTCAGCGACGTTACGGCCGACGCGACCCTGGTTGACGTCGACCCACTGGATCACGCCGTGCGGATCGACGATGAACGTCGCACGGAGGCAGTAGCCCTCTGTCTTCTCGAGGATCCCGAGCTCCGGGGCGAGCTTCTGCGCGGCGATCAACGGATAGCCGAGATTCGTGAGATCGGTATGGGCTCGCCGCCAGGCGAGGTGCGACCACTCGTTGTCGGTGCTTCCCCCGACGACCATCGTGTCGCGATCGCCGAACGCCTTGAGTTGCTTGTTGAACTCGGCCAGTTCGGTCGGGCAGACGAACGTGAAGTCCTTCGGGTAGAAGAAGTAGACCACCCACTTGCCCGAGTAGTCGGCATTGGTGAGCACCTTCATGTCGTCCTTGCCGGTGCCCACACAGGCCTGGCAGAAGAACTGCGGAAACGTGTCGCCAACGGTCAGCATGCCTGGAATCTCCACGGAAACGGTGTCGGGCGGATCGTGGCCACGGGCGGAGTGTACGGAGGGGCCGAAGCCCCTTCAACACGTATTGCGCCATCAAACCACTCGGACCTTCATACTAGGGCCCCGATGACCGCCGACCAGCAGGACCACAGCCGCCGCGCGATTCCTCGCATCTGCCACGACCCGGTGTCGGGGCGACCGGTGTTTGTGGCGCCCCAGCGAGGCGGCAAGCCCGACGACCGAGCGCTCGTCGCCAGCCTTGGCAACTCGCGAGATCCCCTGGGTTGGTGCCCATTCTGCGCGGGCAACGAGTCGCGGACGCCCCCCGACGTAGCTCGAGCGCCGGCCGACGCGGCCCTACCCTGGCGGGCGCGGATCGTGCCCAACACCTTCCCAATTACGGTGCCCCTTCCGCGGCAGGCAGGCCCCGACGAGCCCCGGGAGGCGGGTGGCATCCACGACGTCGTGATCGAATCGCCGCGGCATGACCGCTCGATTCTCGACGTCGATGCCAATGCGTGGCATGACGTCTGGTCGCTCTGCCGGCAGCGGCTTGCCGTCGTGGCCAGCCTCGATTCGCTCGCCTGGGTGACCGTCTTCAAGAACTCCGGCCCGAAGGCGGGCGCCTCGCTTGAGCACGTCCATAGCCAGATCGTCGGCCTCGACGTCGTGCCGCCCGCAATCGACGCCGAACTGAACGCCGTGCGTCAAGACGCGACAACCTTCCCGCGGCTGCTCGAGGCCGCCCGGCGCGGCGGGCGAATCATCGCTGAGCGGGGCGATCTCGTGGCGCTCGTGCCCCCGGCGCCGCGGCAGCCCTACGAAACGTGGATCGTATCCACATGCCCGGAGCCGTACTTTCATAGCACGTCTCCAGCGCGGGTCGTGGCGGTTGCCGAACTGACCCGCGACCTCGTTGGCAGGCTGGAGCGGATCGCCCCCGGCTGTCACTACAACTGGTGGCTGCACCAGGCGCCTTTTCCGCGGTCACTGACCGACGACCGCATCGCCGCCTCCTGGCACTGGCACCTCGAGATTGTGCCGCGGCTCTCGGAGTTCGCGGGCTTCGAGATCGGCACGGGCTGCCACATCACGACCCGCTCGGCCGAGGAGTCGGCGGAGATGCTCCGCGATGCCGGCGGCTAGCCGGTCGCGAGAGCCAACCAGTCGATACCCGGCGGCATCTGCTGGGCACCGTGGTCGAGAATCGACACCGGCAGACCCGCACGGCGGGCGATCTCGGCAGCGGCCTCGCGGGCGATCATCCGCGGCGCGGCCGGGCCGTCATCGGCACCCGGTGGTGTCGTGTGGGAGAGAACCACGGCGGCGGGCCGAAGCCCTTCGGCGCGGGCCGCGCGGATGATGCCCAGCGTCCTGCCGATCGCTCCCAGCCGCGCGGCATCGACCACGACCAGCGGCAGCGAAAACTCCAGTGCGAGGTCGATGCCGAGTGTCTCGTCGGCCAGCGGCGAGAACAGGCCGCCGGCGGCTTCGACCACCACGACGTCGCCGGTGGATCGGCAGGCGTCAAAGCCCGAACGCATCAACTGCTCGTCCACGCGGCGCCCCTCGGCCCGGGCGCTGGATGGCGGAGCGATGGCCGCCGCAAACGACTGCGGGCACACGTCCCGCGGATCTCCTCGTCGCCCTGCAGCGTCCCAGAGAATCCAGGCGTCGCTCCGCTCGTCGGCCACGGAGGCAAAACCACTCGCCACCGGCTTGTAGGCGGCGACTCGGCTGCCGGCCGATCGCAGGCTTCTCAGGATCGCGGCGGCAACGTGCGTCTTTCCAACGTCCGTATCGGTTCCGGCGAGAAAGAGGCCCGTGATGGCCATGGTCTTCCGATCTTGTTCGAAACGACTGTTGATTTCGACAGCAGGAGGTTCTAAACTACTGTCAGGAGTTGAGACGCAATCTCAACTTCGTCCTTCGTTCTTGAAAAATACGGTTTTGAGAGGCCTCGTCCATGGTCGCGGTTTCGCTCGACGACGTTCCGGTCGGCTCAACGGTCCGAGTGCGTGACGTGGCTGGCGGCGATGCCGTGGCGATTCGCCTCCTGGAGATGGGTGTCACGCCGGGCGTCGAAATCCGCCTGGTTGGGAAGGCGCCATTTGGCGATCCACTCGAACTCGAACTCCGGGGCTACCGGTTGTCGATCCGCCGCCAGGAAGCGGCGCGGGTGGCGATCGGCGACCGCTGACGTTGAGGAGCCAATGACGCCGGGCCCTCTCACCGTCGCCCTGCTCGGCAACCCGAATGTCGGCAAGAGCACGTTGTTCACGGCGCTAGCGGGCATTCCCACCAGGGTCGGCAACTATCCCGGCGTCACGGTCGAGGAGAAGATCGGCCGCTTCACGCACCGCGGGCGAACGGTCGATCTCGTTGACCTGCCCGGTACCTACAGCCTCGCGCCGCAGAGCCCGGACGAGCGGGTGGCGGTTGACGTCCTCCACGGTCGCATGCCGGGTGTCGCGCGTCCTGACTGCATTCTTGTCGTGGCTGATGCCACCAACCTGCCGCGGAACATGTTCCTGGCCACGCAGGCGCTGGAAGTCGGCGTACCCGTGGTCGTCGCGCTCGCGCTGGCCGACGTCGCCGACCGAAAAGGAATCCGGATCGACGTCGCCGAACTCTCGAGGCGTCTCGGATGCCCGGTCATCCGGGTCGCGCCGCCGACGGGCGAGGGCGTCGCGACCATCCGCGACCGAGTGGTGGACGCCACTGGCGGGCCTCCGCCACGGCCCCTGCAACTCGCGGCGCCAGAAGCCGGCGCGGCCTTGCGGCCGGCTGCCGAGACCGAGGCGATCGCCCGCTACGCGGCGATCGAGCGGTTGCTCGACGGCGTGGTCGGCGGGGGCGGCGCGGCGGCGCTTGTGGAGGATCGCATCGACGCCCTGCTCACGCACCGCGTCTGGGGCACGCTGATCTTCATCGGGGTCATGCTCGGGATGTTTTCCTCGATCTTCTGGCTTGCCCCACCGCTCATGGACCTGATCTCGACGGCGATGGATCACGTTTCGGCCTTCGTGGCATCCTTGTTGCCCGAAGGGGCGATCCGTTCGCTCGTCGTCCATGGCATCCTCGCCGGCGTGTCGGGAAGCGTCGTCTTCGTGCCGCAGATCGCCCTCCTGTTTCTATTCGTCGCGATTCTCGAAGGATGCGGCTACCTGGCCCGCGCGGCCTATCTCATGGACCGGCTACTCGTGGGCATGGGACTGAGCGGCAAGTCTTTCATTCCGCTGCTTTCGAGCTTCGCCTGCGCGATCCCCGGGATCATGGCGGCCCGCACGATCGAGAACCGCCGCGACCGCCTGCTGACGATCCTCGTCGCGCCGCTGATGAGTTGCTCCGCGCGGCTGCCGGTCTACCTGCTGCTCTGCGGGGCCTTTGTTCCTGACCGCGCCGCAGGGCTGCCCTGGTTGCCATTGAAGGCCGCGGTCCTCGCCGGCCTGTACGCCCTGGGAGTCGTGGTTGCTGCGGTTGTGGCCTGGGTGCTCTCGCGGACGGCGTTCCACGGCCCGCCACAGCCTTTCGTGATGGAACTCCCCGGCTGGCGCTGGCCGCGGCCGGCGGTCGTGCTCGAGCGGGCCAGGGAGGCGGCCTGGTCGTTTCTCCAAAATGCCGGCACTCTGATCGTGGCGCTGAGCATCGTGCTCTGGGCGCTGATGACCTACCCGCGGAACGAGCAGACAGTCGACGCCGACGTGGCGGCCCTGCGAATGGCGGTCGGCGAGCGGATTGCCGCCGCAGACGACGACGCCCCAGATCGTGCCGACCTGGTCGCCCAACTGGAGGCGCTCGATACACCCGAGGGCCTTGCGGCAGCTCGTCAGGGGGCCGCCCAGCGGCACAGCTTCCTCGGCCGGGCGGGCCAGTTCATCGAGCCACTGGTGAAGCCGCTGGGCTGGGACTGGCGGATCGGCTGCGCAGCCCTGGCAAGTTTTCCGGCGCGCGAGGTGGTGCTCGGCACGCTCGGCGTGATCTACGACCTCGGCGATGTCGATCCCCGGGAGGCCGAGGGGGCCACCGCGCTCGAGCGGCGGCTCAAGGCAGCCCGCTGGGACGGCACGAACCGGCCCGTATTCACCCTGCCCGTGGCCCTCTCGATCATGGTGTTTTTCGCCCTGTGCGCACAGTGCGCGAGCACGCTGGTTGTGATCGGCCGGGAAACCGGATCGTGGATCTGGCCCGTGGTCACGTTCAGCTACATGACGGCGCTGGCCTGGTTGGGTGCGTTTGCGATCTACCGGATCGGCCTGGCCCTAGGCTGGTGAGATGCAAGACACCATCGCTATCTCCATCGCCGTCGCCGCGGGCCTCTGGCTCATCCGCACCCTCTGGCGGCAGATGGTCGCGCCATCGTGCGGCAAGGTGGCAAACCCGACCGGCGCCGACGGCTTCGTATCGCTCGGCGATCTGGCTGCGACCATAAAAAAACCGGGGCGTCCCGAAGAACGCCCCGGCTCGTGAATATCGCTGACTGGCCTCCCCGCCCGATCCCACGCCGTCCGGAGGACGGCGGAGGGCGGCCGCAGGCTGCCGGGGCCACGATGGCCCGGCAGCCGTG
>JBAXOU010000095.1:0-11882 GCA_037133115.1 Planctomycetota bacterium
TACGAGAACACCTGTGCTACGAGAACACCTGTGCTACGAGAACACCTGTGCTACGAGAACACCTGTGCTACGGGGGACAGCGAGGGGCTGCCCGTGCCCGGGAGCCGGCGTTGCTGACAAGCGCAGCCATGGATGGCGGAGCGAAGTCAGCATCGAGCGAGCGCAGGCCTGGAGGGCCGCAGCGAGCGTCCGGCGACGGGCATGGGCAGACCCGAGCCTGATGCGCCGCAGGAAGGCACAAAGGTTGAAAACCTGTGCTACGTCAGAAGGCACACAGGTTGACAACCTGTGCTACGAGAGGCACACAGGTTGAAAACCTGTGCTACGGGGTGCTCAGCGGTTGGCGGCTGGTTCCGCCGGGCTGCGAGCAACCTCCTGCTCCTGTTGCTGCGACCGCGGCAGCGCGAGCCCGACGATGTACCAGCCCTGCGACCGCGTCTCCATCGCCAGGCCGTTCGTGCCGAAGTACCGCCGCACCACGTCGAACGCCGGCAGCGTGCTGCCGTCGATCTTCTGCTCGCGGACGGTGCCCGGCTTGCCGTCGCCGAGCATGTCGTTGAGCATCTGGCCCAGCAGGCTCTTGGACTGGGGCATGTTGCCCTCGCGAAGGAGTTCGTAGGTGGGCAACACCGCCTGGTCCTCGCGGCCGAAGCCTCGGGCGGAGGTGGCAGCCCCCACGAACTTGCCGAGTTCGGCCTGCACGGCGGCGTAGTCGGGCGCCGCGGCAAGCGAGGCCGAACCGCCTTCGGCAGACAGCACCCGCTCGAGGATGTCGCGATGGGAAGCGATCAGGAGGTGCCCCTTGGCAACCGTCACCGTCGAGTGCGGGAGCAGTCGCCCTTCCTTCTCGCGGAGCCGCTGCCGCCGGCGATGGGCCTCGTCGTTCGAGTCGTGGTCGGCATGAGCCACCGCGCCGCCGGGCGTTTCAACCTCCAGTTTCGGGATCTCCATCGAGTGGTCGATCAGTTCCCAGGCCGCGTAGCCCCCGATCTCGATCTTCCGCATGTCGCTGTCGGCATCCATGACCTTGGCCACGGTCGCGGCCACGCGGGCCTCGTCGGAGGTCTCCATCGCGATCACGAGCCGCTCGCAGTCGGTGCCGATCGGATCGACGTGATCGGTGATGACGCTCACCCGCTTGCCAAGGCAGGCGACGAGATCATTCTCGACGTCGATCTGCGGGCCATCGGGGTCTTCCTTCAGCGACGCGATCACGTCGTCAAACACGCCCTTGTCGCCGACGATGTCATCCACGAGCGACTCGGCCGAGCGGAAGGCGGTCTGCACATCGCCCTGGAGCGATGCCCAAGCGGTGACGTCTCGCGGCACCAAGGCCGCGGGCGCCACGCCGGTGGCGTTTGGAAACCGGAGCATCCGGGCGGCGAGGTCGAACCGCTCGGATGATTCGGGATCGCGGCCCGCCAGCGGCGGCGCGTAGATCAGGGTGTGGTGCCGCATCGCGTGGGATCCCTCGCTGAACACGAGCACACCGCCTGCACCCTTGATCGCATCGAAGCCCTGCCGGCCGAGGATGGCGACATAGTCGGGCCCCTTCCGCTTTTCGCGGGGCGGGTTGGTCTTCTGGTAGGCCGCAGCGAACTTCAGCGGGTCGACGAACCAGCGGATCGGCGCGGCGTTGGCGGGCACCTGGCTGCCGCACTGTTCGACGATGGCCTTGTACGACTCAACGGTGGCCAGGCTGTCCTTGCGGCCCTGCGCCAGCACCGAGAAAGCCTGGCCCACCTGCACCGCATCGTCGCCCACGACGAGCACCTGCGGTGTCACCGCGAAGGCAACCCGCCGCTTCCGGCCCGCCACATCCGACCGGACGTCGTTCGAGTCGGCAGGAAGTTCGTACACCGTGAGCTGTGGTGGCGCGTTGGGCACCGTCACTTTGGTCGCCTTCTGTTCGAGGAGACGGCTGCCGATCCGATCGACGACGGCCTTGGCATCTTCTTCGTGGCCGGTGGTGTCGACGAGCAGCACGGTGGCCAGCATGCCCCCCTCGACTTCGATCGCCGCGGCGGCGAGCTCGCCCCCCGGCACCTTTTCGAGGTCCTCCAGCGTGAGCCCGAGCTTGGCGAGCCGCTGCTTGCCGTTCTTCGACATCTGCTCGCGGAGGTGCTCCACGAAGGTCTTCATCGCGGGATCAGCGATCAACTGACCGTAGGGCGACTTCTCGAAGCGATCCTGCATACCCCGGAAGTCGGTGACGCTGATCCAGGCGCGAGTGGTGGCGGGGAAGATCGTCTCGCTGTCGGGAAAGCCGGCGGCGGTGGCGACGGCCGCCGCAACCGACACCTGCAGGGCCGCGGCGATGGTGCGGAGGCGGCTCGGCCGGCGGCCGATGGCGATGAGGGTTCCTGGCACGAGACGACTCCTCGATGGGGCTTGCGGCATCCGCACGATCGACACGATGCGTTGAATATCGTGCGATGCACAGGGTTTTCTCAACTCGATCAATCGTCATGTCCCGCGGAGCCGCAGACGGCCCGCGAAGCTGCGAAGGCTGGCGGAGTTTCGCACGCTCTGCTGCACCACGGCAACGCCAAAGCTGGCAGCGGCCGCAGGCGACCCGGACTACGAAGGCCAGGCGGCCCGGGCAAGAAGGGTAATTGCCGTCGCGTGGGCGACGGCCATCACGGAGAGCGTTGTCTCTTCGCGCCACCGACGGGCCGCGGACGCCCAGGCCAACCCCGAGGCCACGGCCGTCATGCAGAGCAGCAGAAGGAGGGCCGCGCGCGGGTCGCGCCAGTCCCACGCTCGCTCGCGGGCCACGATGGCTGCCACCGCGGCCGGCCAACCGAGGACCGCCGCATAGGCGGCGAGGGTCGGCACCGCGGCCGCCGGCGTGCCAGCCAGTCGCGGCCGGCCCGGCCCTGCGGCAACGAGATCGTCGCGGAGTCGCTGATCGCCGCCGACCAAGGTGGCGGCGGGTACGGCGAGGAGGGTGAACCACGAGGTCGCGACCACGACATACCAGCCCGCGTATTCCGGCACGAGGAAAAAGCAGATCGCCATGGCGACGAGCGTAGACGCCATCGCGGCCGCGTCGCCCCACGATCGGCCCACGAGCTGCGAAGATCCCCTGGGTGACGTCGTGCGGGCCGCGAATTCACCGCGAAGGACGTCGCTTCGCGGGAGCCACTTCATCGTGGCCACGGCGGCAAGGGCGATCATCGCTCCAGCGGCGACGGCGGCGGCGACGACCACCCGCTCGGAGGCATCGCCTTCAACGAGCCTGGCGATCCCCGCACCCGCCGCGGCGAAGACCAGCGGCCACGCGAGCCGCGCCATCAGGCGGGCGGGCAGCAGGTCCGTGCCCGATGGCGCCCGCAAAAGCGAGCCGACTGCGGCCATCGCAAGAAGCGCGCCGCCCCCTGCAGCAGCCGGCAGCCGCGCTGCCGGCGCGAGCACGACGACCGCCAGCGTCGCCGCGGCCACGAGCCACGAGGCGGGCCGCCGGGCATCGATCCGTACGAGCCCGAGCACGACCGAAGACAGCCGGCGCAGCGGGCTCGTCGGCGTCGCCACGGCGTTCACGCCTTGCCGCGGGGCCGCACGCGGCCCTGCACGCGGAGCGGCAGGCCGACGATCCGCAGAAAGCCCTCGGCGTCGGTCTGATCGTAGGAGCCGCCCCCTTCCATCGAGGCGATCGCTTCGTCGTAGAGGCTCAACGGGCTCGTGCGGCTCTTCACAAGCACGTTGCCCTTGTAGAGGTTGAGCTCCACGGTGCCGGTGACGGGCTTCTGCGTCTCGCGGATGAATGCCAGAAGCGCATCCATCTTGGCGCAGTACCAGAAGCCGTAATACACCATCTCGGCCACCTCGGGCGACAGCCGATCGCGGAGATGGACGAGGTCGCGGTCGAGCGTCATCTGCTCGACGAGGCGGTGGGCCTCGTAGAGAAGCGTCATGCCGGGAGCCTCGTAGACGCCCCGGCTCTTCATGCCGACGAACCGGTTTTCGACGATGTCGGTGCGGCCGATGCCGTTGCGGCCACCGATCTCGTTGAGGGCGAGCACGAGTTCGTGGGGCTTCAGGGCCTTGCCGTTGACCTTCACCGGCACGCCCGACACGAAGTCGATCCGCACGGTCTCGGGCCAGTCGGGCGCCTGCTGCGGCGAGACGGTCATCCCGAACTCGACGATGCTGAAGCCGTCGGTGGTGAGCTCTTCAAGGAGCCCCGCCTCGTAACTCGTGTGGAGGCAGTTCTCATCGGAGCTGTACGGCTTGTCTTTCGACGCCTTCACGGGGATGTCGCGGGCTTCACAGAACTCGATCAGTTCCTTGCGGCCGGGGAAGAGGCTGCGAAACTCCGCCATCCGCCACGGGGCGAGGACCGTGATCCGCGGGTCGATGGCCTCGGCGGCGAGTTGGAAGCGGCACTGGTCGTTGCCCTTCCCGGTGGCGCCGTGGGCGTAGACGGTGGCCCCTTCACGGTGGCAAACGTCCACGCAAATCTTGCCGATCAGCGGCCGGGCGATCGAGGTGCCAAGTAGATACGTCCCTTCGTAGCGGGCTTGCCACTGCATCACGGGAAAGGCGAAGTCGCGGCAGAGTTCCTCGCGCACATCGACGATCTCGGCCTTCACAGCCCCGCAGTCGCGGGCCTTCTTGAGAATCGCCTCACGATCCTCGCACGGCTGCCCGAGGTCGACATACACCGCCACGACCTCATAGCCCTGCTCGATGAGCCAGCCGAGGATCACCGACGTATCCAACCCGCCCGAATAGGCGAGCACGCATTTCTTTTCCATCTCACACCTCGTGGACCAAAGCCATATTGTGTCCGCCCGTCCCGAAACCGGAACCCGCCACCAGCAAAATCCGGTCGCCACGCTGCAAACGCCCCTCGCGGATGCCCCAAGCGGTGATCCGTTCGAGCAGCACGCTGATGTCGTGGGTGGCCTCCATGGGCAGCGGCGTCACGCCCCAGTAGAGGGCCATCTGCCGCAGCGAGGCTTGGTTGTCGGAGAGGCCGACGGTGGGCACGGCGCCCCTTCGCTTGGAGCGGGCGATCGCCGTGAGGCCGGACCGGCTGGCGACGGCAAAGAGCTTGGCGTCGAGTTCGCCCGCGATCCGGCTGGCCCCGTCGACCACGGCCTGCGTGATCGGGTGCAGGCCCTCCACCAGAAACTCGGGGGCGGGGAGAAACTCCTGCACGGGCACGCCGGCGGAGCCCTTTTCGGCGAGGAAGCGGCCCTCCATGTAGCGCCAGCGATCGGCGAGATACTGCTTCTCCGTCTCGCGGGCAATCCGCCGCATCATCTCGACGACGAGTCGTGGGTGCTCGCCGATGGCGGTCTCGCCGGAGAGCATGCAGGCGTCGGCGCCGTCAAGGATCGCATTGGCCACGTCGGTCGCCTCGGCCCGCGTCGGCCGCCGGGCGTGCTGCATGCTGTCGAGCATCTGCGTGGCCACGATCACCGGCTTCTGATACCGCTGGCAGGCGCGGATGATCTGCTTCTGCACCATCGGCACGCTCGCCACGTCGGTCTCCACGCCGAGGTCGCCGCGGGCCACCATCACGGCGTCGGCCGCTTCGACGATCGACTCGAGGTTCTCGACCGCCTCCCGCTTCTCGATCTTGGCCACGACGCGGGCGACGGAGCCGCGGGTCCGCAGCAGTTCCTTGAGAAGCTTGACTTCGACGGCGCTTCGCACGAACGACAGGCTCACGAAGTCGACGCCGACCGACGCGGCCCACTCCGCATGCTGCCAGTCGGCGGCGCTCATGGCCGGTACCGAGAGCTTCACGCCGGGCAGGTTCACTCCCTGACGGCTGCGGATCGTGCCCCCCTGGATGACCCGACAGAGGGCGTGGGTCGCGTTCCGCTCCTCAACGACGAGGCTGATCGTGCCATCCGCGATCATGACCGAGTCGCCGACGCCGAGTTCGTCGATCAGCGGCTCGTAGGTGGCGGTAAACTCGCCAGGGCCATTGGCCTCGGCGCCCCTCACAAACCGGATGCGATCCCCCTCGGCCACATCGACAGAACCACCCGGCAGCTCGCCGAGCCGGATCTTCGGCCCGGCAAGGTCGGCGAGCACGCCGATGGGGCGGGCGAGCGCCTCGGAGACGCGTCGGATCCGGTCGAGCGACTCCTGGTGCTCCGGAATCGAACCGTGGGCCATATTGAGCCGGAATACGTCGACGCCGGCCTCGACGAGGCCGCGGATGGCCTCTTCGGACCGCGACGCGGGACCGAGGGTGGCGACGACCTTGGTGCGAACAATCTCAGGGGCAGGGCGGGGGGCTGGCATGAGACTTCCTGGCGCGGGTGGGACTGATAGAGCCCAGAAGGAGCCACAGCGTAGCAAAGCAGCTCCAAACGCGGCGTTGCTCGGGGCACGGGCAGCCCCTCGCCCCGCCTCGGCCGAGCCTCTTCCCGTCAGCCTGCGGGCGGTAGCAGCCGAGCCAACTCGATGACCACTCGGCCTCCGGCGTCATCGACAATGCCAGCACACGAAACCGCTTCGTCGGGCTCGCCGCTCTCCTCCTCGACGTAGCCGCTGCCAGCCGGACGGCTGGCCCCACTACCGCCAACCGGCTGGCGAAATACCCGCGTCCGCCGGGTGGCCGCGTCAATGACCCAGACCTCTGGGATGCCATGCCGGGCGTACAGCGGCACTTTCGTGCCGAGGTCATAGGCGAGGCTTGTGTCCGCAACTTCGATGACGAGCAGCACGTCGGCTGGGCCCGGATGCGACGTGGTGTAGAAGTCGACCCGGGGCCGTAGAATCGCAATGTCGGGCTGCGGCTCGCTGACCTCGTCGAGCCGCAACGGGTTTTGACACCACACGACCGCCGTCGGCCCGAGCCTCTGACTGAAATGCGATGCCAGCCGCGCGACGATCGCGGCATGCATGACCCCAATCGGCGACATGTCGATGATCTCCCCATCGATGAGTTCCACCCGATCTGCAGGCCCGAGAACGCCGGCCTCACCCATCCGATGAAACGCATCCACTGAAATAAGATGACGGGACGGGGCGGGAGCTGGAATCGTGGCCATGGCGACGAGAACCTCGACGAAAATGCGTCAAGAGACTTCTCAGAAGTATACAGAAGGACACCACGCAGTCAACGTGGCCACGGAGCGTTGCCCACAACGGGGGCATGCGGGCATGCCGCGTACCTTCCACGCTACCGCATCGACGCTACGTCCGGGCCGTCCAGCCGTAGGGGACGTAGCGGCTCTCAACCGTGCCGTCGTCGTGGAGATCGACCACCGCGTAGCCGAAGTCGGTGCCGCGATGCTTGCCCTTCCACCAGTTGGCCGAGACGGCGCCGTTGCAGAGGTAGCTCACACCACCGAACTCGATCCGCTCCACGATGTGGAGGTGGCCGCTCAGGCAGGCCTTCACGTTCCGGTGCTTGGCGAAGAGTTCCTGGAACCGCGGATGGTCGACGTGCACCATGCCGCCCGACACGCTGAACGCTGGCTTGCCGTCGGCGCCCGAATCACCGGCAGATGCCGCGGCCAGAGGGTTCACCGAGAGAATCGGGATGTGCGAGATGATCGCCACGGGCGTGGCCGCCGGCACCGCCGCGAGATCCTTCTCCAACCAGTCCCACTGGGCGTCGTCGATCTTGCCGATGAAACTGTCCTCGTGCGGAAACACGCTGTCGAGGAGGACGACGTGCCAGCCGCCGCGGTCAAAACTCTCGTAGGGGAGGGCCCGGCCAAACTGCTCGCAGGCCCACTGCTTCCCATAGAGCGGCTCGTCGCCTGTGGTTCCGGCCTTTGACTTTGTCCAACCCCAGACGTCGTGGTTGCCTACGACACTTTTCACCTCGAGGCCGCAGGCGTCGGCCTTCACCTTTTTCCAGAGGTCCCACTGCGTTTGTGTGCGGTCGCGGCCCGCCTCCATGCAGTCCATGATCGTGTCACCACCGGTCACGATCAGGTCGACGGCGGTTTGGCCGCGCTCGGGCAGCGACTGCACGTGGGCAAAGCAGGCGGCGAGCCCCCTGGCGCTCTCGAGTTCCGGCTGGACATGGATGTCGGTGAGGTGGGCAATCCGCAAGGGCCGCCGCGCGGCCGGGCCCGGCTCCGCGAGGGCCAGGGTGGGCAGGGCGGTGACCCCGGCGAGGCCGGCCTTCACGAGCGAGCGACGGGTGAGCATGGGTCAACCTCCTGTGGACCGAAAGACTGCTGGACCGAAAGACTGCGTACCGGCAGACTCGGGAACTGCGCCGAGAGACGTGCCTCGTATTTCCGCCGCGGCAGAGAATATCAGCGAGCCATGAATCCAACCGCTCGCGGAAGTATGAGTTTCCCGTGAGCGCGGTCGCCATGGCGTCACCCACGGTTACAAAATCGGTCGTCGGGCAGGGATCAGACCCACAGGAGCATATTCCGTGCATGCTTTTCGAACACTTACCCGCGGGCTGATCATGGCGGCGCTGGCCGTACTCGGCACGCCGCACCTCCGCGCCGCGGAGCCCGGGCCCCGAACCGCCGGACCACAAACCTCCGGACCTAGAACGCCCGGACCGCAGCCCGACGGATCGGTGATCCTGCCGAACCAGTGGTCGCTGCGACCGGCCGGCAGGCAGGTCGGCGTCGGTGACTTTCCAGCGTCGATCGCCCTGCACCCCAACGGGCGACACGCCGTGGTCCTGCATTGCGGCCACGGCCCGCACGAACTCGCCGTGCTCGACGTCGAAGAGCGAAAACTACTCTCGCGAACTCATCTTGAAGAGTCGTTCCAGGGGCTCGCCTTCTCCCGCGACGGCGACCGGCTCTGGGTGTCGGGAGGCGCCGCGGAGACGCTCCTCCGCTTCCGGTTCGTCGAAGGCACGCTGGTGCCCGACGGCTCCGTGGTCCTGCGGGATGCGAAACTGCGGGGCATCCCTTGCGGCATCGAGGTCACCGATGCCGACGGCACGGTCTATGTCGCCAACGTCTGGGGACATTCGATCTCCCGGATTCGCTTCGCCGCGGACCGGGCCGAGCCGGTCGTCGATGAACTCCTGCTGACCGACACCGCGCCCGCAGCCGGCCCCGCGATCCCCGATTCCCCGGAACCGTCGATCACGAAGCGGGCCGACGCGCTGCTCGACAAGGCCGTCGCCGATGCCCCGTACCCCTGGAGCTGCGTGGCTGATGACCGCCGCGGCCGGCTCTACGTATCGCTCTGGGGCCAGGCGGCCGTGGCCGTGATCGACACCGAGCAGTGGAGCGTCGTGCAGCGCATCGCCGTCGAAGACCATCCCAACGAGATGGTGATGTCGCCCGACGGCGCGCGGCTCTTCGTGGCGAATGCCAACCGCAACAGTGTCTCGGTGATCGACCTCGACGCCGGGAAGACGACCGAAACGCTCGTCGCCACGCTCTCGGCCGACGCCCCGCCCGGCAACACCCCCAACTCCCTGGCGCTCTCGGCCGACGGCTCGCGGCTCTTCGTCTCCAATGCCAACATCAACGCCCTGAGCGTCTGGAACGTGGCAGAGCAGGGCAGGGCGCGAAGCCTGGGGTTCATTCCCGTTGGCTGGTATCCAACCGCAGTCAGACTCACAGCCGACGGCACGCGACTGCTCGTCGCCAACGGGAAGGGGGTGATCTCCGACTCCAACCGCAATGGCCCCCGGCCTGGATACGATCCCGATGCGCCCACGCCCGATTACATCGGGGGCTTGTTCGACGGCACCGTGTCGTTCATCGATCTTCCGGAGGACGACTTCGAGAAAACGATGCACGCCTGGACGGCCCGCGCGTTCGCCTGCCGCCCGCCCCAAGCCGACGACGAGTTCACGGCGGAGGAACTGGAGGGCCACCCGATTCCTCTCCGGCCCGGCCCGCCGAGCCCGATCACCCACGTGATCTACGTGATCAAAGAAAACCGCACCTACGACCAGGTGCTCGGCGACATGCCGGAGGGACACGGCGATCCCACCCTCTGCCTGTTCCCCGAACGCGTCACGCCGAATCATCATGCCCTGGCGCGGCAGTTCGTCCTGCTCGACAACTTCTACGTGGAGAGCGAGGTCAGTGCCGACGGCCACGAATGGTCGATGGGGGCCTATGCCACCGACTTCGTGGAGCGTCACTGGCCGCTCTCCTACGGCCACAACAAGCGGAAGAAGTTCACCTACCCGAGCGAGGGTAACTTCGAGATCGCGCGCCCGGCTGGCGGCTACATCTGGGACCAGGCGATCGCGGCCGGGGTCAGCGTCCGCAGCTACGGGGAGTGGGTGGACAACGGCCCCACGCCCGACGCCCCTGGGAAGCCAAAGGCCAAGGCCCTCGAAGGGCGGATCGATCCACTGTTTCGCAGCTTCGACCAGGAGTATTCCGACCTCAAGCGAGCCGACCGCTTCATCGCGGAACTGGCACGTTTCGAGAAGGAGGGCGACATGCCGCGGCTCCAGATCGTCCGGCTGCCCAACGACCACACGAGCGGCGCCAAGCCCGGCTCGCTCACGCCGACGGCGTTCGTGGCCGAGAACGATCTCGCCCTCGGCCGCTTCGTGGAAGCGGTGAGCCGGTCGAAGTTCTGGCCCACCACGGCGATCTTCGTGGTCGAAGACGACGCGCAGAACGGCTCCGACCACGTCGACGCCCACCGCACCGTCGCGCTGGTGATCAGCCCCTGGACGCGGCACGGCGTCGTCGACTCGAGCCTCTATTCGACGAGTTCGATGCTGCGGACGATCGAGCTCATCCTCGGCCTCGAGCCGATGTCGCAGTTCGACGCCGCGGCGCTGCCGATGATCCGCTCGTTTGCCAAGGCCCCGGTGCTCGCAGCCTACGAGTGCCGGCCGGCGAACGTGCCGCTCGACGAGCGCAACGTGGCCGGCGCCTGGGGGGCGAAGCAATCGCTCGCGATGGACTTCTCAAAGGAGGACGCGGCGGACGACCTGCTGCTCAACGAGATCGTCTGGAAAAGCGTCCGCGGGGCCGATTCACCCATGCCCGCGCCCCGCCGGGCCGCGTTCGTGTTCGTCGCGGACGAAGAAGAGGAACAGGACTGACGGCCCCACGGGAAGGATGGCGACGGTCAGGCGATCAGATCGACGAGCGCCGAGCGAAAGCGGCCGAGGAAGTCGGCGATCACCTGCTCGTCGTGGGCGGCCGAGAGATACAGCTTCGTACCCATCGGGTTGAGGAACACGCCGCGAGCGAAGAGGCCGAGCATCAGCCGGCGGCCGAGCCCCGGAGCCGACTGCCAGATCTCACGGGATGACGTCACCGGGCCGCGGCGAAATACGACCTGCGCCAGCGGGCCGTCGCCGATCACCGTGGCCACGATACCCGCATCGGCGAGCGCTTCTTCCATGCCGTGGCGGAGGCACACACCGAGATGGTCGAGCCGCCTGTGGAAACCCGGCACCTCGATCTCATCGAGCACGGCCAGCGCCGCGGCACAGGAGACGGGGTTGCCGCCCAGCGTGGAGGCCGTCCAGACATACTCGCCGCCACCGAGCCGTTCCTCACGAACGATCTCCATGATGTCGCCACGGCCGCCGTAGGCGCCGAGCGGATGACCGCCGCCGAGCGCCTTGCCGTATGCCACGAGGTCTGGCACCACGCCGTAGCGTTCCTGAGCGCCGGCCACGGCAAGCCGAAACCCCGTCACCACCTCGTCGAAGATCAGAATCACGCCGTGCTTCGAACAGGCCGTCCTCACCGCGTCGAGGAACCCTGGCACCGGCGGCAGGCAGCGGTGGAGTGGCTCCACGATCACGGCGGCAAGTTCGTCGGCATGGCGGGCGATCAGGTCCGCCGCCGTCTCCGCGTCGTTGAACGGCGACACGAAGACAAGGCCCGACTCCGCGGCCGGAATGCCGGCGCCAAGGGGCTCGGGGTGCGGCCAAGGCCTCATCTCCTTGCCGAAGAGGCTCGTGGTGCCGAGATCGTGCTGCCCGTGGT
>JBAXOU010000096.1:0-11859 GCA_037133115.1 Planctomycetota bacterium
CGAACACGGCATTGAGCCCCTTGCGGCCGCCGTACTGGGCGCCCGAGAGGGGCGTATCCCAATGCTGCGCAGCGCCGGTGCCGTCGCCGCAGATGCCCTGACCCCACTCATTGAAGACGTAGCACCAGGGATTGCCGTAGCCGGGCGTCTTGAAGTGGCGGAGCTTCCACGTGCGTGGATCGAGGACATAGGCCCCGGACGAACCATAGTTGCGAAACGGGCCCCACGGCGTCTCGACGGCCGTGCTCATGGCCACGCCTTCGAGCATGTGGAGCAGGCCGCCGGGACTGGCCTCGAAGGCGCCGGCGGTGTGGTGGGTGTCCTCCGTGGCCCAGCCGTCGAGCACATGCACCACGACGTCGGCCTCGTCGTCGCCGTCGGTGTCCTTCAGCCAGAGCATCCGCGGCTGGTCCATCACGAGCACGCCGCCGTCGAAGAACTGGAAGCCGGTCGGGCAATGGAGCTTGTCGTAGAACACCGTGCTCTTGTCGGCCGTGCCGTCCTTGTCGGTGTCCTCGAGGATGACGAGTTTGTCGGTCGGTGGTGCATCGCCCGGCTGCCACTGCGGGTAGCTCGGCATCGTCGACACCCAGAGGCGGCCCTTCGAATCGAAGGCCAGCTGCACGGGCTTGGCGATTTCCGGGAACTTCGTCTCGTCGGCAAAGAGCTTCATCTCGAAGCCGGGGGGGACGGTGCAGGTCTTGATCAAGTCGGCGGGCGGCAGGATCGTCGGTCCCCCCTCCTTGTTCTCGCTGTAGGCCTGTCCGGGAACACCAAACCGGGTATTGGGCACGATCAGTTCACCCGTGGCGGAGTCGTCGGGCGTGCCGGCGACGGGCTTGCCCTCGGCGATGTTCCAGATACGGGCGTCGCGGACGGCCGCCATGCCGCGGATCTTCGCGTACTCGCGCGGGAAGGTTTCCGTGTCGAACGTGCGACGGCCACCGTACACGTACCAGCCGTTGACCATCCGGTAGTCCTGCATGTGCACCCACGACTTGTCATTGACCGCGGCGCGGAGCTTTTCAAACGCGGATGCGGAGAGCTGGCTGGAGGCTGGACCGCCAAACAGGGATCGGTCGAGCAGGCCGCCGACGAAGGCGTCGCCGGCCTCGTTCACATGGCAGCCGTTGATCGTGTGCTGGAGGCTCGGCTGCGTTGCGAACTCCTTCCGGGTGGCGTCGAAGAGGTCGACGAAGGCGAGGCCCCGCTTCTCGGCGACGGCCTTTGCGGCGTCGCGGTAGAGGGCGAGCGAATCGTTCTGGGCCTCAGCGTCGGGCAGGTAGGGGCTGCCGCTGGCCTCGACCGCGATGGGCGACACGATCACGAACCGTGGGGCGGCCTTCGTGTCGTCGCGGGGATACTGATTGGCCAGTTCATCGAGGAGCTTCTCGTAGTCGGCCGCGAACGTAGTCACGCCCCCCGGGCCGGCGAACGACTCGTTGAAGCCGAAGAAGAGCAGGTAGGTGTCGGCGCCGAAGGCGGCCACGGGATCGTCGAGCTTCGTGTAGTCGCCAGGCCGCTGGCGGTTGCCGACCTCATCGGCGGGGCGGGCGAAGTTGCGGACCACGAGGTGCTTGCCGGGGAAACGCTGGTGGAGCAGGGACTCAAAGTGACCGAAGAGGCTCATCCGTTCGGCGGTGGAGTTGCCCAGGAAGGCGATCCGCTCGCCTTCGAGCACTTCGAGGGGAAGCCGGCTGGGAGGCAGCGCCGGCCGGGCGGGACGCGGTGGAATGGCCAGGATCTCACGGGCCGTCGTGAACGGATCGTTTTCCTTCGACTTGTCCTTGTCGTCGGCTCCGATGAGGGGCGTGACGGTGAGGGCCAGCAGCAGCGGGACGAAGCAGGCGGCTCCGACGATGCGTCCAAGACAGGGGCCGCGGGACAACGACGAACAAGGCATCAGAGACTCCGACGGAGGGAACGATCTCGAAACGGGACGATCTTCGTCGCACACTCAGGAATCACGAGTATATCGACTGCCTGCGTCTGATCGCCATGCGTCGTCGCGCGGTGAATCGGTGAAAACCCACCCAATCAGGCGAGCAGGTCCGTCACCACGCGGGCGTGTTCGACGCCGGTGAGTCGCTGATCGAGACCGAGGTGACGGTAGGTGAACCGCTCATGATCGAAACCGAGCAGGTGCATGACCGTCGCGTGGAAGTCCCGGATGTGCACCGGATCCTTCACGATGTTGTAGGAGAAGTCGTCGGTCTCGCCGTGGATGGTGCCCCCCTTCGCGCCGCCGCCGGCCATCCACATCGTGAAGCACCGCGGATGATGGTCGCGGCCGTAGTTCTCCTTCGAGAGGCCCCCCTGCGAGTAGACCGTGCGGCCGAACTCGCCCCCCCAGATGATGAGAGTCTCGTCGAGCAGGCCGCGGGCCTTGAGGTCTTGCATGAGTCCGTAGCAGGGCTGGTCGATGTCCTTGCAGCCGTTTGTCAGTCGGCCGACGACGTTGCCGTGGGTATCCCAATGGTTGAGGTAGATCTGCACGAACCGCACGCCCCGCTCCACCATCCGCCGCGCCATCAGCACCGAGTTGGCGAACGAGCCCGGGTCCTTCACCTGGTCGCCGTAGAGGGCGAGTGTGCTCGCCGATTCATCGGCGATGTTCGTGAGTTCCGGCACGCTCGCCTGCATGCGGAAGGCCATTTCGTACTGGGCGATCCGCGTCCGCGTCTCCGGGTCGCCGATCTGCTCGAGCGTCCGCTGATTCAAGGCCTGGAGGCCGTCGAGCGTGGTGCGGCGGACGGCATCCGACACGCCCGGCGGGTTGTTGATGTAGAGGATCGGATCGCCGGCGCTCCGGAAGCTCACGCCGGCGTATTCGCCGGGCAGAAAGCCACTCGACCAGAGCCGGGCACCGATCGCCTGCGCCTGCTCGGGCTTCGTTGACCGGGCCACGAGCACGACGAACGTGGGCAGGTCGCTATTGAGGCTACCGAGGCCGTAGCTCGTCCACGAGCCGAGGCACGGGCGGCCGACGATCTGGTTGCCGGTCTGCATGTAGCAGATCGCGGGTTCGTGGTTGATGGCCTCGGTGTGCATGCTGCGGATGAAGCACATCTCGTCGGCCATCTTCCCGGTCCAGGGCAGGAGTTCCGACATCCACATCCCGCACTCGCCGTGCTGGACGAACTTGAACTTCGAGGGTGCGATCGGAAACCGCGTCTGCCCCGACGTCATCGTGGTGAGCCGCTGGCCGTTACGGATGCTCTCGGGGAGGTCCTTGTCGTACCAGTCGTCCATCTTCGGCTTGTAGTCGAAGAGATCCTGCTGCGGCGGGCCGCCGACCATGTGGAGATAGATGACGTGCTTCGCCTTGGGGGCGAAGTGCGGGCCGATCGCGCCGGCAACACGGTCGATCGTCGAACCCACGGAGGCTGCGCCGCGGGCGGCATCCTGGGCGGCGAGCGACGCCAGCGCCGCGCCGCCCAGCAGGTGGCTACCCTGCTCGAAGAAGCGGCGACGGGTGAGGTTCAGGCCCAGTGCATCGAGGGGCGAGCGGATCGGAGGATTCATTTGCAGAGGACCTCGTCGAGGTTCATGAGCTCGTTGGTGAGCATCGTCCAGCTGGCGAGCTGCGCCGCGTCGGTTGCCCGGGGCTTGGAGTCGCCGACGGCGATCAACTGCTTTGCCTCATCGGGGTGGGCGGCGTACCAGGCGGCGAGATCGGCGAGCGACTTCTTCACGACCGGCAACTCGTCGGCCGAGAATCGCCGCGCCAGGAGCCGCTCGGCGATGAACTCGAGCCGCTGGTCATCGTCGCCGGCCGCGAGTTCCAGTGCCCGGTCGGCGAGAACCCGCGCCGCCTCCACGAACTGAGGGTCGTTGAGCGTGACGAGCGCCTGGAGCGGCGTGTTGGTCCGCTCCCGCTTCACGCAGCAGTTTTCCCGCGACGGGGCGTTGAAGATGTCCATCGAGGCCGGCGGTGCCGACCGCTTCCAGAACCAGTACATGCTGCGACGGTAGAGCCCCTCCCCCTTGTCGCGGACGTAGTTTCGCGTGTCGCTGCCCTCCATGGCGACTGCCTCCCAGACGCCCTCGGGCTGGTAGGGTCGTACGCTCGGTCCACCGATCTGTCGGACCAGCAGGCCGCTGGAGGCGAGCGCGTGGTCGCGGACCATCTCGGCGTCCATGCGAAACCTCGGCCCGCGGGAAAGGAGTCGGTTGGAGGCATCTTTGGTCAGCTTTTCGGGCGTGGCAGTGGCGGCCTGCCGGTAGGCGGCGCTGGTCACCATCAGCCGGAAGAGCCGCTTGACGTCCCAGCCCCCTTCGCGGAACTCGACCGCCAGCCAGTCGAGGAGTTCGGGATGGATCGGCAACTCCCCGGTGATCCCGAAGTCGCCGCTGGTCTTCACGAGGCCGGTGCCAAAAACCTCCTGCCAGAACCGGTTCACCGTCACGCGGGTGGTGAGCGGATGGTCCTGCAGGAGCAGCCACTGGGCGAGCCCGAGCCGGTTTCTCGGTAGCGACTCCGGAAACGGCGGCAGCATGCCGGGCGTCTCTGGCTGGACCTCGTCCTTTCGCTTGTCGTATTCGCCGCGTTCGAGAACGTGGGCCTTCGCCATGTCGGTCTTCTCGTGCATCACGTGGGCGATCGTGCCCCGCTTCTTGAGCGTGGCCATCTCCGCCTCGAGCGTGCCGACAGTGGCGGACAGCGTCTTGTGCTGCTCGTCAGCCAACAGCCAGCCGTCGTAGAGATCGCCCGCCGCCGCGACCCGCTCGTCGGGTGGCAGCGGCACGATGGATCGGAGTCGGTGCGCCCGCCAGCATGCCGCCACCTCCTCGGCCGACAACGTCCGGCCCCAGATCGAGAGGTCCGCGAGGCCGACGCCCTTCAGATCGCCACCTTTCGAGCGGCTGCCCACCGTGAGCGCCGCCGACGTCTTGATCGACTTCTCGTGGAGTTGGTTCTTGTCGATCCTCGGTTTCTGTGGCTTGCCGTCATAGGAGACCGTCACGCCTTCGGCCTTGCCTGTGCCGTCGTAGGTGACCGAGACGAGCGTCCAGGCATCGGCCGGAAGTTGGGCTTCGGCCACGATCTTGACGGCCTCCTCGGGCCAGGCGTGGATCAGGTGCATCGCGATCCGGCGGTCTTCCATCCAGATGTCCCAGCCACGGTGCTCCTGCGACTCGTCCATGCGGGCAATCACGGCGCCGCTCGGGCCGCCGCCCGGTGGCCGCAGCCAGAAGGTGAGGCTGAACGGCTCGTCGCGTTCGAAGTCGCCGCTGCCCGGGAGTTCGGCTGCCCTGCCGTCCAGCATGACCGCGGGCGATCCGCTCGGCCCTGCCTGCCACGTCGTGCTCGCGGTGAGCGGGAGGTCGGTCTCCTTGCCGAGGAGGGAGACGTGGGTCGTCGATCCCGAGCCTTCGGCAAGGGGCAGACGCACCAGCGGCGTCTCCCGGGGGAGCATCGCGGCGATCGAATCGGCAGTGAAGGACTTCACCCACGATTCAAACTCGGGTCGGGCGGCCTGCGTGCGCGCCTCGACGGCGGCTTTCGCGGCAGGGATCTCGCCTTCGAGCGCCGCGAACCGCACCCTATCCTCGGGCGCCGGCACCGTGAGGATCGGCGGCGTGTCTCGGACGTTGCCGTCCATCGCCTTCTGCGTCGTGTTGTTGAAGAAGGCGGCGAGTTCGTAGAACTCGCGCTGCGAGAGCGGATCGAACTTGTGGTCGTGGCAGACGGCGCAGCCCGTCGTCAGTCCCATCCAGACGGCTGAGGTGGTTTCGGTGCGGTCTCGCGCGTAGAGCACGAGATACTCCTCGTCGATCGCTCCCCCTTCGCTCGTCGTGATGTTGCAGCGGTTGAAGCCGCTGGCAATCCGGTTGTCGAGGATCTGATCGGGGGAGGGGCTGGGGCCGTGGTCCTGCACGAGGTCGCCGGCCAGTTGCAGGATCGTGAACTGATCGAACGGCAGGTTGCGATTGAAGGCGCCCACCACCCACTGCCGGTAGGTCCACATTTCGCGAAAGTTGTCGATGTGGATGCCGTGCGTGTCGGCGTATCGCGCGTAGTCGAGCCAGTAGCGGCCGCGATGCTCGCCCCATTCGAGGCTCGCGAGGAGCGAATCGACGAGCCGTTCGTAGGCGTCGGGGGCGGGGTCGGCGACGAAGGCATCGACCACCACGGGGTCGGGGGGCAGTCCGGTGAGGTCGAGCGCGACCCGTCTGGCAATCGTGCGGCGATCGGCTTCCTGGGCCGGAGCGAGGCCCTCCGCTTCGAGGCGGGCGAGGATAAACCGGTCGATCGGATTTTTGACCCAGGCCTCGTGCTTCACCGCCGGCGAATCGGGCCGCTTTGGCGGGATGAACGACCAGTGCGGCTCATACTCCGATCCCTCGGCGATCCACCGCTTGAGGAGTTCCTTTTGCCCGGCCGTGAGCGTTTTCTTGAGGGCCGGCGGCGGCATGACCTCCTCAGGATCGTCCGAGAAGACGCGGTCGAGCATGACGCTCGAATCGGGATCACCAGGAACGATGGCTCCCGATTCAACCGCCTCGTCGCGGTGATCGAGCCGCAACTCCGCCTTGCGGCTGGCGCTATCAGCGCCGTGGCACGAGAAGCAGTTCTCGACCAGGATCGGCCGGATGTCCTTGTTGTAGGACACGTCGCCAGCGACCGACGACGCGGCCGCGAAAGCCGCGAGAAGCGGGGCGAGAGTGATCACGGACGGACGCATGCGAACTCCTCGTTGCTGCCACGCCCCGACCGGTAGCTAGGGCATTCTGCACGTGCGAACTAAGGAATCGGCGTTGCGCTCCGCCGTTCACCGTAGACCGCCTCTATTTTAGCACTCGGTTTTCGGCGCAACAACTCGACATCTGCGGGCGTTTCGGCGACTGTTTTTCGGCAGGTGCGTAGACTTCGCGGACTGAAAAATCAGACCGGTGAGGGGTTTCCACCATGCGAGCGAGGAATGTGTTCCCACGTGCGGTTCGACGTGCCGCCGTTTTGTGTTGCCTCGCCATCTCCGGAGGACTGACCGTGCCGCGTCACGAACTTCGTGCCGATGAGGTGCCTTCCGGCCCCCGGGCCGACGCCTGGAAGCGGGTCGAAGGGGCCCTGAATGAGGGGAAGCCGAAGTCGGCCGCCGAGGCGCTCGCGGGCGTCGAGCAGGCGGCCGTGGCCGACAAGGCATGGGCCGAGGTGGCTCGGGCGATCGCCACGCGCATTCTCACCGAGACTGGCGATCGCGCCCCCGACGATCCCGAAAGGCTCCTGCGGCTCGCCGCCGCGATCGAGAAGGCGCCAGCAGAGACCCGAGACGTGCTCGAAGCGATCCAGGCCAACTGGACGTGGGGTTATTTTCAGATGAACCGCTGGCGGTTTCAGCAGCGGACCGCAGGCGGGGCCGATGCCACGGATCTCGCGCGGATCAGCGAATGGGACCTGCCAGGAATTGTCGGTGAGATTCGGAGCCGGTTCGCAGCGGCGATCGATGGCCACGACACGCTCAAGCGGCTGCCCGTGGGCGAGTGGTCGGCCATCCTCACCAAAGGCACGATGCCCGACGCCTACCGGCCTACCGTCTGGGACGTCGTCATCCACGATGCGATCGCGTTTGCATCGTCGGGCGAACGCGGCCTCGCCGCGCCGGAAGACGCCTTTGAACTGGAGGCCACAAGTCCGGTCCTCGGCACGGCTGCGGACTTCCGCGCGTGGAATCCGGAGGAGCAGAAGTCGATCACCGACACCGACTCGCCGATCCTCCATGCGGCCCGGCTCCATCGAGCCCTGCTCGACTTCCACGCCGCCGATGCCGACCGCACGGCCTTCCTGGCCGCTGATCTCGACCGGATCCTTTGGGCCGCGAGCGTGGCGGTCGATGCCGGCGATGTGACCGTGGCCGACAGAAAAGCCGACGCCCTGGAGTCGTTTCTGTCGCAGGCGGGCGACCACGAGATCGCGGCGCAGGCGAGGTATTCGCTGGCGGAGATCGCCCGCGAGCATGACGACCTCGTTGAGGCCCGAGCCATCGCTGCGAAGGGTGTCGAACGGCATCCCGACAGCCCCGGCGGAAAGCTTTGCAGAAACCTGATCACGCAGATCGAGTCGCGGGAACTCGCTCTCGCCACGGAGGAGGCATGGGCGGCGCCCTGGCCCGTGGTTCGCGTCACCTCCCGCAACCTCGCGAAGGTGCACCTGCGGCTTGCCAAGGCCGACTGGGAGGCGCGGCTCAAGGCGGGCAAGCCGAATCCGGCGTGGCTCGATGACGCCGACCGCGCGGCGATTCTTGCCCTCCCAGCGGTGAAGACGGCGGCCATCGACCTACCGGCTACCTCCGATTACCGGTCGCGGCACCAGGATCTTCCGGTCGCGGTATTTGAGCCAGAGTCGCTCGAACCGGGGGCGTATTGGGTGATCGCCAGCCACGATCCAAGTTTCAGTGACAAGAACAATGTCGTGCAGGCCACGCTCGTGTGGGTGACGCGACTGGCAATCGTGTCGTCGCCCGACCGGCGGACAGCGGCTCTCGCGGGCCACGTGGTCGACATCGCGTCGGGCGAACCGGTGGCCGGGGCGACGGTGAAGGTATTTGTCCGTCAGCAGCGGTTGGATTCGGCCGGGTTCGTCGAGCGGGGTTCAGCCACGACCGACACCGACGGTCGCTACGAACTCGCCGCTGAACAGGGAAGCGAACTGCTCCTTGTCGCGACGGCAACGATCGCCGGAAAACTCCACTCCGTGCCGACCGATTCGTTGCACGTCTGGCGGCAGGATCAGGAGAGCCGCGGTACGTCGATCGTGCTCGTCACCGATCGCGGCATCCACCGGCCTGGCCAGACCGTCTTCTACAAGGGCATCGCCGGCTCGTTCGATCACGAACGCCGCGACTATCACGCCCTCGCCAAGCGACCAATCTCGGTCACGCTCCGCGACGCCAACGGCCGAGAGGTTGCGAAAGCCGAGCACGCGACGAATGACGTGGGCTCCTTTCACGGCTCGTTTCCGATTGCGACCGGCGCGCTGCCGGGCCGGTGGATGCTGCTTGCCGAGACGCAGGGCTTCAATGGCGGTGTGGCTGTGCGCGTCGAGGAATACAAGCGGCCGAAGTTCCAGGTGGACCTTGCGGTTCCCAAGGACGCCGTGCGGCTCGGCGAGGCCGTCGCCGTGCCAGGCAAGGCGACCACCTACACCGGCCTTCCGGTGGCTAGCGCAAAGGTGGCATGGCGGGTCGAGCGGCGGATGCGACTGCCGTTCTGGTGTCGCTGGTGCTTTTCCTGGATTCCCTTCAGCGAGACGGGACGGAAGATCGCCCGGGGCACCGAGGTGACCGGTGCCGACGGCTCGTTCACGATCCGGTTTCCCGCCCTGCCCGACAAGAGCGTGCCGAAGGCGGCGCTGCCCGTGTTCACCTACGAGGTGGTGGCCGACGTCACCGATCCGGCCGGCGAGACGCGGAGCGATGAGCGGACCGTCGCGGCGGGCTACGCTGATGTCGAGGCCGCGATCGAGCGAAATGACTGGCAGGCCGTGGCGGCCGACGTGAAGGACGACCGCGGCCGACCAGCCGCGACGGTGAAACTCACGCTCGCCACCACGTCGCTCGACCGCGAGCCCCGGCCTGCATCGGGCACGCTCGCGATTCACGCCCTCGTGCAGCCAGCCGAGGTCGAACGCGGTGCGTTTGACAACCAGTCGCCGGCGCCGCTGCCGCGGCCGTTCGGCACGGCGAGGAAGGCGCAGGCGGCGGCGTCCGTCGGGGGTGCACGCCCACAACCAACTCCGAACCCCGCCGATCCCGAGACGTGGGAACTCGGTGAGGCCGTGGTGAGCCGCGCGGCGACAACCGACCCGCAGACCGGCAAGGTGGAGTTCACGGCGACGCTGCCGGTGGGCATCTACCGGGCGGTGTTCACGATTCCCGGCCAGGGAGGCGCGCCGGATGTCCGCACGGAATCGACGTTGACTGTGATCGATCCGGCGGCCGATCGCTATCCCGTGAGGCGGCCGTTTGTGATGGCCGCCCAACACGATTCCGTCGAGGCCGGCTGCGAGTTTCAGGCGATCGTCGGCACGGGCTACGACCGCGGCCGCGCGCTCGTGGAGATCTCGCGGGCGGGCCTCGTGCTGAAACGGTTCTGGACGGCGCCGGGTCGGACCCAATGGCCCGTGAGCGTTGCGGTGGGCGACGAGGATCGCGGCGGGTTTACGGTGACCGCCTGGATCGTTCGCGACGGTCGGCTGCACCGCGAGCAGAAGACGGTGCAGGTGCCGTGGACGAACAAAAAGTTCGCCGTCAGCTGGGAGCGGTTCACACGGAAGCTCGAGCCCGCGGCGAAGGAGGTCTGGCGGGCAAAGATCATGACCGTGGCCGACCCACTCACCGGCCCCGAGGCGCCGGCGGTGGCCGAGTTTCTCGCGCTGCTCTACGACCAGTCGCTCGACACGCTCGCCGAGCACCAGTGGCCGAGCGCGGGGCTCCTGGGACTTTTCAGGAGCGAGTGGGGTGCGGCCGATGTGGCGTTTACCAACGGGCCCAACCAGTTCAATGGCATTCTCGGCGGCTGGGACGAGGCCCTCGAAGCCGCGGAGATGACCTACCGCGAACTCCTCGACCCGTTTGGCCCGCCACAGCATGGCCAGCATTTTTTTGGTGGCAGAGGAGTCGGGCGGTTCCTGTCGCGGCAGATGGCCAGGGGCGGGGTGGCGATGATGATGGACGAAGGAGTTCCGATGTCGGCCGCAGCCGCAGCCGCGCCGATGGATCGAGAGATGATGGCCAAGGCTCCCGCTCGAAATGGCGAGGCCAGTCATGGCGACGACGGCCGCGGCAAGGGCACCGCAGCACCGCCGCCGCCCCGGACGAACCTTGCCGAGACGGCCTTTTTCCTGCCCACGCTCGTGTCGGGCTCCGACGGGATCGTGACGATCGAGTTCACGCTCCCCGACACGCTCACGACCTGGCAGTTCAAGGGGCTCGCCCACGACGCTGATTTGCGGAGCGGCACACTTCTGGATGAGTGCGTGTCGGCCAAAGATCTGATGGTCGAGCCACTCGTGCCGCGGTTCCTCCGCGAGGGCGACGTCGTGCAGATTCCGGTGAAGGTGAGCAACACCTCCACCGGCCGATTCGCGGGTGACGTGAGCTTTGCGCTCGCCGATGCGCGAACGGGCGATTCCCGAGACTCGCTGATCGAAGGGCCGCGACAGCAATCCTTCGACCTCGCGGCGGGCGAATCGAAGCCGGTGGTGTTTACCGTGAAGGTGGCTGATGGCACCAACGTGCTGCGATACACAGCGACGGGCGTCACGACCTCGTCGGCGAAGCGGGCTGCCGACGGCGAGGAGGCTCTCGTGGCGGTGCTGCCGCGGCGGGTACCAGTGACCGACACGGTGCCGATCACGATCCGCGGTCCGGGCGAGCGACGCGCAAAGCTTGACCGGTTGCTTGAGTCGGCGGGCACGGAGATCAGGAGCGAGTCGTTCGTCGTGCAGGCGGCCTCGAACCCGGCATGGTATGGCGTGCTCGCCCTGCCCTGCCTCATGGAGGAGAACGACGAGAGCATCGAGACGCTCTTCGCCAGGCTCTATGCCAACGCCTACGCCCGTCATGTGGCCACCGCCGACCCGCGGATTGCGAAGATCTTCGAGCAGTGGAAGGGCACCACTGCCCTGGAGAGTCCGCTCGAGAAGAACACCGACCTCGTGAAGACGCTGCTCGCGGAAACGCCGTGGGTCCGCGACGCGGTGGATGAGCGGGAGGCCCGGGCCCGGATTGGGCTGCTCTTCGACCCCACGCGGGCCGAGAACGAGGTGCGGGCGGCCTTTGAACGGCTGGAGTCGGTTCGCAACGCCGACGGAGGCTGGCCCTGGTTCCCGGGCGGACGGTCGTGCGATCCCGTCAC
>JBAXOU010000097.1:0-11400 GCA_037133115.1 Planctomycetota bacterium
GGAGCCTGTGCGGCGGGGGGCCTTATTCGTCGAACGGGCGGCGGGGCTTTTGGTCTTTGGCCACGGTCGCGGCTGGCTCGGCCGGTTCGCTCTTCTCGGGCGTGGCTGCCTCCTCGGCCGGCTTCGCTGCATCGCCCCCCTCAGGCATCTCCTGACGCTCCCGCCAGGGTTTGCCGGCTTCGTAGTTCGCGAGTTCGTTCTTGAGTTGATCCTCCACATCACCGCCGGCCGTCGTGTCGGCGTCTATAGCCTTCCGGCTGAACTTCTGCGCCGACTCGAAATCACCCTTCTCCGCATGACCCGCCGCCAGCGTGCTGATGATGTGGCCCTCCTTCCACTCGGTCTCTTCGCAGGCCTTCTCCGCCAGCGTGATCGCCCGCGCCGCATCGCGGATCGCGTCGTTCGGCGAGGTGGCCAACAGCCAGGCGAGGTTGTTGAGGACGCCCGTGTCGTCAGGCTTGAGGGTGTGGGCCTTCTCCAGGTCGGCGATTGCCGCCACATGGTCGCCGATCGAGATCTCGGCGTCGCTGCGGCCCCGCAGGGCCGCAAACGCTTCGCCATCGGCCTCCAAGGCTTTCGTAAACCGCCGAATCGCCTCTCGCGGCTGCTTGGCCGCGAGATACAGCGTGCCGAGCTGGCTGAGCACGATGGGATCGTCGGGATTCTTTGCGGCCAGCTTGCGGAATGAGCGGATCGCCTCGGGGTAGTCCTGCCGCTCGGCCGCAATCAGGCCCTTGAGCTCGAGCGCCGCCGGCATCTCGGCGTCTTGCTGCAACACCGATTCCACGTCGGCAAGCGCCCGCTCGCTCTGCCCTGCCTGCTGCAGAATCCGCGCTCGCAGCAGCCGAGCCGACTGATCGCGCGGGGCGAGATCCACGGCCCGGTCGATGTCGGCAAGGGCCTTGTCACGTTCGCCCTCCACCGCAAACACCCGCGCCCGCTGCAGGAGCGGACCGGCGGCCTCTGGGTCGAGCTCGATCGCCTTGTCGAAGGCCGCGCGAGCCGCTTCAAACTGCTCGCTCATCATGCATGCCATGCCGATCGCCTCCCGCAGCGAGGCATCGTCGGGCTCCTCGGCGACCGCCACCTCGAGATCCTCGCGAGCGCGCTCGTATTCGTCTTGCATCAAGAGGTGCAGCCCACGGGCACGCCGCACGTCGGCATCGCGAGGGGCGAGCTCGACCGCCGCGTCGTAGAAGCGGAGCTGCTTCTCGGGATCGTCGTCGAGGGCCGCAAGCACGAGGTTGGCCTGCGCCCGCGGAAGTTGATCGTCGCCTAGGAGTTCGAGGGCTTTTGTCGCGGCGGCCTTGGCCCGCTCACGATTGCCACCGGGCAAGGCCTCGAGCCGGGCCATCATGAGGTGCACCGAGCCGTAGCTCGGGTCGCGGGCCACCACCTCGTTGATATCCCGCATCGCAAATGCCCGAATCCGCCGCCAGTTGGGATCGGGCTGGTCGGCGTCGACGATCGCGCCGGTGAGCATCGCGGCCCGGTCGATCAGCGTTCCCGTGTAGAGGTCGTTGGCAAACTTCGTCGAGCCCTCGTCGAGCCCCCTGTCGATCGCCTTCTTGCAGAGGTCGAGCACGCGGCCAAAGTCGTCGATCTCGTCGATCTCGAGCTTGGCATTGATCGCGTCGTTGAGAAGTTCCTGGCCGTCTTCCTCAGCAGCCGCGCCCTCGGGCTGCGCCTGCTCCACGGCCGGAGCCTGCTCCACGGGTACGGCCACCTCGTCGGCGAAGGCAGGGCAGACCAGACAGGCCAGACCGGGCAAGCAAGCCACGAGCGCAGACCAGGCGAGCCGGTGGACGAACGTCATGACGACCTCAAAACGCTGACGCGAGGGGCGGGATCAAGGCCGGCATCGGCCAACCGCCAACGAATAGTATGCGGCAGCCGGGCCGATCGCCGCCACCTGAAATCAGAGCGGGGCCGGCAGATCTCGGCGACTGAAGATCACGGCCCCGATGGCATAGGCAATCAGGCCAATCCCCAGCAGCGTGCCGTCATACCAGCCGAGCAGCCGCCAGGATTCGGCGACGCCTCCCACCAGCTGCTGCGGCTCGTAGGCGTTGAGCACCGAGAGATACCCCACCCAACCGAGAGGGCCGCTCAGCCGGCCCACGAGCTTCGCGAGAATCGCGGTCACGTAAAAGCCGCACATGATGCCGACCGTCCGCCAGCGGTAACTGTCGGCCGCCGACACACAGGCCGCGATGCCCGCCATGCAGACCATCAGGCCAAACACGTTGCACGCGGCCGGCACGAATCGCTCCGGCTCCACCTTGCCCGCCCAAGGCCCGAAGGCCACGACCGACCAGACCGAGGCGAGCAACACACAGCAGAGCACCGCCGCGGCTGCGGTCGTTGCCAACGCCTGCGTGATAAACACCGCCGACCGCCGCACGGGCGCCGCGAGCACCATCTCCATCGTGCCCCGCTCCAGCGGCCCCGACACCGCATCGCTGCCCCGCGTGATCCCCCAGACCGTCGCCGTGAGCACGACCACCGGATCGACGAAGGCCAGCGCCACGCGGCCCGCGTAGGTCGCCACCTCGGAAAATGGCACGCCCGAGAGCTTCTGCCAGTTCTCGGGGATCACCTTCAAGAGCACGTTCTGAAAGGCGGGCATCTCGATCTGCGCGGAGAGCCAGATATAGAGCCAGGGAAACGCCCCCCAGAGCGCCACGAGCGAGAGCACGAGCACCCGCTGGTCGCCCCAGGTCTTCTGCCAGATGGCGGTGCTCCAAAGCCACCCGCCACGGAGGTCACCGGCTTGCGTCACTGCTGTGCCGTGCATCGAGCCTGCCTCATGCTGACTTGTGAAAGCGATCGTACACGGCCTGCAGGCCAACCGGCTCGACGCGGACCTCGGCCAGCGGCAGCGTGGCCAGCCAGCCGAGGAGGGGAGCGAGTGGCTCCTCCGTTTCAAGCACCACGCCGCGATCGCCTCGCGGCGTGGCCGTGAGCCGGCCCGCAAACTCCGCCGGCACGCCAGGAAACGGCCCGCTCAGCGTGGCGTGGATGCGATGACCGCGGCGCAGGTCTTCAATCGACTGCTCGTGAACCACGCGGCCGGCCCGCAGGATCGCCACGTGGTCGCAGGTCTCCTCCACCTCCGAGAGCACGTGCGACGAAAAGATCACGGTGCGGCCGGCGGCCCGGGCCTCGCGGGCCAAGTCGAGCACGATCGACCGCGCCGTGGGATCGAGGTTCGCCGTCGGCTCATCGAGGATCACGAGCGGCACATCCGTGGCAAGCACCACCGCGAGCGCGAGCTTCTGCCGCATGCCGGTGCTCATCCGACCCACCTGCCGGGAGCAGTCGAGCCCCAACCGGTCGGCCACGCAGCCCGCCGCATCGCGGCGACACTCCCGCCTCAGGCTCGCGAAGAAATCGAGCACGCCGTAGCCGTCCATCCGCCGGAAGAGACGCGCCTCGCCGGGGAGATAGGCGGTGCGGGTCCGCACCTCCAGCGACTGCGTGGCACAGTCGAAGCCGGCGACGCTGGCCGTGCCGGACGTCGGCGCGAGATAGCCCAGCAGCGTCCGCAGGAGCGTGGTCTTGCCGGCGCCGTTGGGCCCGAGCAATCCGAAGATCTCTCCCTCGCGCACGTCGAGCGTGCAGCCGTCGAGCGCCGCAAACGCGCCATACCGCTTCGTGAGGGCCGCGGTGCGAACGATCATCGGCGGCTCGGAGGCGGAAGGGGCGGGGGGAAGGCCGGGGGCGACGGCGGCAAGACTTTCACGCCTGCCACTGCCGCCAGAAATAATAGCCCGCCAGCGAGAAGCCGATCATGGCCACGATCGGTCGCAGCGTAGAAGCAGGGAGTTTTTGGGCCAGCCGCGAGGCGGCAAGGCTCCCCGTCATGCCGGCCACCGCCATCACCGCCGCATGGGGCCAGGAGACGTCGTGCGTGCCCAGAAACGATCCGGCCACGAACACCGCGGTGGCGATTCCATTGACGATCATGGCCAGCGAGTTTTTCACCGCGTTGAGCCGGTGGATGTCGCCCAACCCAAGCACGCCGAGCATCGCGATCATCAAGATGCCGATCCCGGCTCCGAAGTAGCCGCCGTAGATGCCCACGAGGAACTGCAAGACGCACGCCCCCGCGATCCGGCCGGTCGAAGCCTCGCCATCGCCGTGGGCCCACACGGCCACCCGGGGCTGAATCGCAAACAACACCGCCGCCGAGAGGATCAGCCAGGGCACGAGGCCGTCGAACCAGGCAGGCGGCAGGCAGAGCACGAGCGTCGTGCCGATGGCGCCACCGATGAAACTCGGCACCACGAGCCACCGGGCCCAACTGGGAAGGCCCGCGCGGCTTCCCTGAGAGACCAAGGTCGCCACGACGCTCGCGGGCCAGAGGCCGATCGTGCTCGTGGCGTTGGCGGTGACGAGCCGGCCCGCATCGGGTGGCAGGATCGCGCCGAGCACCGGGAAGGTGAGGATCGTGCCACCACCGGCGATCGCGTTTACCGCGCCGGCGAGCAGCGAGGCCGCGGCCAACACCACCAAACCGGTGAGCCCTCCATCGCCTGCCATCATGGCTTCGCCTGCGGATTCGCGAGCGATGCCGGCACGGGTGGCTGGCCCACGACAGGAGGCGGATCCGGCACCACGCGGCCGGCGCCGCAGTCGATGAGCATGTAGCCCGCCCAGAGAAACGGATGGAGCGGTGTGGCGAGCGGCGCATCGGGCGACGGCTTCACGCGCGGCTCCTGCGCCGCGTCTGGCTCTTCGTCGCGCACGAGATCGACGGCCCGCTGCCACGACGCCGAGGCGGCCGGTGGGTCGGCGACCGTCGCCTCCCGCAGAAACTCGGTCATGAGGTCGACGCACGACTTGCCGCCCGTCCGCCAGCGGCTGATCACCGCCGTGCTGGCTCCGGCGGCGAGCAGGTCAGTGGCCGCCAGAAACACATCTTCGCCCGGCCGCGACGGCACCTTCTCGAGCCCGCCCGCCATCGCCGTCTGGAGCCCCGGCAGGAGCACCCGTTGCGGCCGCTTGAGCGGTGGCGCCAGCCAGTCGTGAAAGTGCATCGCCCCCTTGCCCGAGCCGAGGGGCACCATCGGCCATGAGGCCACGGGGCCTTCGCCGCCGAGTTCATCGAAGATCGCGAGCGTGTCGCATGCCGAGGCGGCGATGGGGATCGGCAGCGGTCCGGCCGCGGTGAGCGGCGTGGCGCGATCCACCGCCGCCGTGAGATGCGCCAGGAGAGCCTCGGCGTCGGCCGGCTTGTCGCCACGCGCCATCCGGCCGGCATGCACGCCCACGGGGCCAGCGGCCTGCGGCTCAAACTGCATCACCGCGAGACTCCGCGAGGGGGCATAGCGGATGCGGCAGGCATCGCAGAGGAGCATTCCCTGGGTGGATTCGTCGTCGGCCGGCCGACTCGACGCCACGGGCAGAAGTTCGAACGGCACATACCACAGCCAGCCATCAGGCACGATCACGAGTTCGTCGATGCCCTCCGAAAGCGTGACCCGCGAGTTTTCAAACAGCATCCGTTCGATCCGCTCCGCGGAACCGCGCCAGTCGCCCTCCGCCAGCCGCCCGGTCGGCACCGCCGCCACCGGATCAAAGAGGCACAGCCCCTTGGCGAGCGACTTGATCTCCGCCTGCAGGCCCGCTGCCTGACGCACCTGCCAAATCGCCTGGCGGTCGTGCGACTCGAGCACGGCGAAGAGTCCCGACGCAGTCCAATGGAACGACAGGACCAGCTGCCGCGGTGCCAGGCGACGACGGATCTCGGCCGCCGGGATGAGCGGTGGAAAATCGATCGGCACCGCGTCGCGGCCGGCGGCGATCGCCGCCACAAACTGACTGCGGCGGGCGGCAAGCGCGAGATAGGTTTCCCAATCAGGTTTGGCGATCGCCACGTTGCCGGCTTGATTGCCGCCGGGCCCCGCCGCGAGTGCTGCTGCAAACGTGCCGCGGAGCTGACCCATGCGGTCGATCGTGGCGGCGAGTTCCGGTGTGGCGCCCAGAAGGGCCGCCCGCCGCGCGGCCGATGCCGGAGCAAGCGACCGCGGATCGCCGGAGAGCAGCCGCTCCACCGCAACCCGCCGGCCGCCAAGAGACTGGGCCGCCATCCAACGATGCCGCGTGGTCGCCTCCGCCGCCTCGATGGCGGCATCGGTGCCACGACGGGCGGCCGCCGCAACCCACGCGTCAAACGCGTCGCCCCGCGGCGCGGAGAGCGCAGCCAGGGCGGCAAGCGGGTCGGCGGCAAAGTCGCGCGGGGCCGGATCAGCCAGGAGCGTCGCAAAGAGGGCGTCGGCCTGCCGGTCGGAAAACGCCGTCGAGCCGGCGGCGATCAACTCGACGAGCCGTGTCGTCTGAAAGAGCCGCGGCGTGCGCGAGCGGGCGATCTCCAGGGCCGCCTCGAGCCGACTGTCGCCATCGGCCACGTCGCCGGTCGCATAGTCGGCAAGTGCCCGGGCATACGCCGCCTGGCTCCCGAGCGTTCCCCGGCCCGCATCACCCCGCAGCAGCCGGCCGTCGATCTCCTTGAGCGCCGCCGACGCAGCCCGCGCGTCGCCGGCGGCCGCGAGCAACTCGGCCTCGGTCGCGAGCAGCCGCGCCCGCAGCGCGGGCAGGTTGCCCCGCGCCCACGCACAGCCCCCCTGAATCGAGGCCGGCACGCCCCGACTACCGGCCATCGCATAGGCGGTGGCCGCGAGTGCAAAGGCCTCCTCGAGGGCGCGGGCATCGCCGAAGTCGGCGGCGGTGTAGGTGGCTTCCTCGAAGAGCTTCGCGGCCCGCTGCGGCTGATCGGCCTCGAGGGCCATCCTCCCGAGGATGATCAGGCCCCAGCTCGTCAGCCCGTGGTCGAAGCCGTTGCCTGCGAGGAGCCCGCGGGTGAGCAGGGGCGTGGCCTGATCGTGCTTGCCCTGCGCCCAGAAGGCGGCACCGAGCGCGATGTCGATCCACGAGTGCGACCAGTGATTGGGCGGTGCGGGCCGCCGCATGAGCGCCTTCGTCGCGGCGTCGAGCCCGCCGCTCTGGGGTGCCAGATCGCCGAGCAGCACGCGGTGACGGTAGATGGCGATCACCAGCAATCGCATGATCTCCTGCGGCCGCACCACGCGGTCGTAGTCGGCCGCGAGCACGCCGCCGCGCTGGAGCACCTGCTGCGCATCGGCGGCCTTCTGTCGCATGGACGCGGTTTCGGGGATCGCGGCCGGCGCTGCATTCCGCTCGCTGCGTCCCCAGGTCGCGACCCGACCGCCAGCGAGCGGCCGCAGTGGCTGCTGGGGAAACTGCACCGCGAGCAGCCACTCACCATGCGTGGCGAACGACAGCATCGCTTCGTCGTAGCGGGCGACGGCATCGCCGAGACTGCCAAGCTCGTACAGGCATTCGCCGAGCAGCGCGGCCGAGGCGATCGAGTCGATCCACCGCTCCGCGCCAACGCGGACGCCTCCCTGGTAGTCCTTGCCGGCAATCTCGGAGGCCGCGGCGTATTGGCCCTCAGCGAGGGCCTCGAGCGCCAGATCGTGCGCGGGCGTGGGGACCGTCTCCGCCCCTCCCGGCACGCCCATGTTCGGCGGCAGGACAACCTGACCTGCGGCGTTGCAGGCCGACGCGATCGCGACAAGAAAGGCCCCGGCGAGACGGTGCATGACGTCGTTGTACACGGCGGCGGGGGATACCGGCCTCGGCACGCAATGGCAGGCTGGGAAGAATCGGAGGCAAATAGGGAGAACTGGGCGAACCCGGGGGCGCGGTGGTGCCGGTCGTTCAAAGTTTGCGGGTCGTAGCGGCCGATAGAGAGATCGAGAAGGCTCGCATCCTGCCGGGCCGACACGCCCCGGCCAACGACGGACCACCCGCCATGAACACGACCAACTTCGCCGCCCGCCTCGGTGTCGCTCCGCGGATCCTCTTGGCGGTCGGTGGCATCGCGAGCCTGGCGTTCACGGGCTGCCAGGTCGATGTCGGCGGGCAGACCCTGCCGAGTGCCTACTACCTGCAGGACGACATCCAGTACTTCCCCGCCGGCCCCGAGTTCAAGCTCTCGAAGGAGGCGGCGGCCCAGAAGGCCTACAAGAAGGAAATCGGGGCCGAAGGCTGCGGTGGCAACTGCGGCGGCTCGTGCGGTAGCTGCGGCCACTGATCGGCCTGGCGGCGTCCTACGTGGCTCGCCCGACGGCTTACGCCGTTCGGCTTTTACTGGGAAACGCGGCGTCCTTACCCGCTTCGCCCGACGGCTTACGCCGTTCGGCTTTTTCTGGGCCCTGGGCTTGCTCCGCCCGTCTAAGCCCAACGCCGTGAGGCGTGGGGCAGCCACTTGCGGGTCTCGGCGGAGCCGCTAAACTACGTCCCGTGGGTTCTAAGCCCTTTTGGAATCTTTTTGATCAGATTCCGTGGGTTTTAAGCCCTTTAGCGACCGGCAGGCCAACTCGGATGGCCCGCCTGGATTCCCGCGGAGGCGGGCCGTTGGGTAACGCAAACGACCATGGCTGCTGCAGCCGACCTGCTCATCGGCGAGTTCGTGCGGACGCTCGACGAGCGTTTCCGGCTGGCGATCCCGCCAGAGATGATCGATCCGTTGCTGGCTGCCGGCCCGAAACTCGTGCTGGCGAAGGAGCGAGCGGGCTGCCTCTCGCTCTGGTCGTCGGCCGTCTGGAAGCCCCGGCTCGACGCCGCCGTCGATGTGGTTCGCAGCAAGCTCCAGGCCGGCCTGCTCGCCCAGCGCATGGGGCAGGTGCAGGAACTCGGACGCCTGCTCTCAACGCGACAGCAGACGGTTTCGCTGGCCGGCCGCTCACGACTGGTGCTGCCCGAGGGGTTTCGCGACTTCCTGGCGGTGGAGGCCGGCAGCAGCCTGATGGTGGTCGGTGCTGCGGTGTGCGTCGAACTCTGGCAGCCCGCCGCCTGGAACGCCTATGTGACGAGCGAGATGCCGGGATTCCGGCAGCGAATCGACGACCTGACTGCGTGACAGATCACGCGACGAAAGTTGGCCATGCCCGGACGGAGGAGTAGGTTTTCCCTTGTCGGTTTCATCCGGTTAGGAAACTCAACCACGGAACGGGGCCCCACAGCACGGATGCTGCCGCGGGACCTCCTCCGGGCATGGCCTTTCGATCGCGCGGAGTGAGGAGTGAGCCGTTCGACCTACGCCAACGGATTGGCGCGGTCCTTCAGCGGCAGGTCGATGCGACGAGCGGAGAGGGCCGAGGCATAGATCGCGGCGATCATCTCCACGGTCGTGCTGCCCGCATACATCCCCGTCTCCGGCTCGCGGTCTTCGGCGATCGCGGCGAGCAGGTCGAGGGCGGCGAGGCGGCCCCAGCTTGCTCGCTCCGCGGCCCGGTCGACATCCTGCTCCGGCAGCGGTGAACCGAGGCCCTCGGGGCCGATGGGCTGCCAGGGGTAGTCCTTGTCCATTCGCCAGAGCGGCGCCGCCCGGAAGTAGGCGTGCGGCACGAAGTCGGGACGGATGTGGATCGCCCCGGCCGTGCCGGCGATCGTGAGGCCGAAGTTGGGCTGCTTGGCCCCAGCGTCGCGAACACTGGCGAAGTAGCCGATCGGCCCATCGGCCATCCCGAACATCGCCGCGACAGCATCGCCGGCGATCAGCCCCAGCCCCTCGGGCCCCTCCACCGCATCGGCCTTGGTAATCGCCTTGCCTCCGAGGGTGACCGCGGCCTCGCACCACTTCGGCGCGCCGCCGAGGTCGGCCATCATGTCGAGGACGTGGCTGCCCAGCACCCAGAGGTCTTCGCCGCCACCACGCTTGTCTTCCTTGCCGCGTGCCCGGATCTCGAGCACCTTCCCGATCCGACCGTCCTCGATCAGATCCTTCGCCGCGGCATACGACGGTGCGTGGCGGTTGACGAAGGCGAGCCCCAGTTTGGTGTCGGCCTTCGTGCACGCCGCGACCACGGCGTCGGCCTCGGCGAGCGTTCGGACGAACGGTTTCTCGACGAAGATTCCCTTCGCCCCAGCCTCCGCGGCCGCGATCGCCATCTCGGCGTGGCAGTCGACATGCCGCATGCACAGGACAACCACGTCGGGCTTCACCTCGGCGAGCATCTTCCGCCAGTCGCGATGGGCCGTACCGGGCTTCGTGCCGTCGAGCTTTAGTCGCGCGACCGCCTGGGCGAGGCCCTCCTCGCTCTCGTCGGCCACCGCCACGAGTTCGGCCGCCTCGATGTCTCGCCAGAGTTCATCGATCGCGTGCCCCCAATCGCCGCGGCCCGTCCGACCGATCACCGCCACCCGCAGAGGTTCCATACGATTCCCTTTCGATCACACCGAACACGTGAGTTGGTTCCGACGCCGAATCCTACCGCCCACGCCCAATCCTCGCCCGACGCCATCCCAATGCCTGTCGGCTCGGCGGGTATGATCCTTACGGCATGCCCCATACCCACACTCATTCGCACGGAGCCGGCTGCGGCCACGGCCTCTCGACGGGCTACCTCGACCGGGCCATGGCAGCCGGCGTGGCGCTCAACTCGCTGTTCGTCGCCGCGGAGGCGGCGGCGGGCGTGGCGGCAGGCTCCCTCGCGCTACTGGCCGACGCAGGCCACAACGCCGGCGACGTCGTTGGCCTGCTGCTCGCCTGGGGGGCCAGTTGGCTCGCCCGCCGGCCACCGTCACGACGATACACCTGGGGCCTGCGCCGCTCGACGATTTACGCGGCACTCGCCAACGCGGTTTTGTTGCTCGTGGCCTGTGGCGGCATCGCCTGGGAGGCGGTCCGTCGGTTGCAGTCGCCCGAGCCGGTCGCCGGGCCGATCGTGATCGCGGTGGCCGCGCTGGGGGTCGTGATCAACACGCTCACGGCCCTGTTGTTTCTCAAGGGCCACAGCGACGCGAACGTCCGCGGCGCCTTCCTTCATATGGCCGCCGACGCGGCCGTGTCGCTCGGCGTGGTGCTCGCGGGAGTGGCGATCGCCCTGACCGGAGCGACGTGGATCGATCCCGTCACCAGCCTCGTGGTGGCAGCGGTGATCGTGGCCGGAACCTGGGGCCTGTTTCGCGAGAGCCTCGACCTGGCACTCGACGCCGTGCCACGCGGCGTCGAGCCGGAGGCGATCGAGGCCGCTCTCGCTGCGCTGCCCGGTGTGCGGGAGGTGCACGACCTGCACGTGTGGGGCGCGAGCACCTCGGAAATCTCGCTCACCGCCCACCTCGTCGCGGTCGATGGCACCGATCACGATCGTCTCCTGAGCGAAGCGGAGGCGGTGCTCCGGGAGCGGTTTCGCGTGGCCCACTCGACGATCCAGATCGAGGGCCTCGCCGCCTGCGAGCAGTGTCGCCAGCGGCCCGCCGACGTGCTCTGACGGCAAGCCCTTGCCGCGTCGGCAAACGCCCACGTAGCCGCAGTTGGCAACCTGCGGTGACGCAACGCCTGGCGTGATTCAGGTGCAGGTTACCAAC
>JBAXOU010000098.1:0-11325 GCA_037133115.1 Planctomycetota bacterium
AGGTGTTCTCGTAGCACAGGTGTTCTCGTAGCACAGGTGTTCTCGTAGCACAGGTTTTCAACCTGTGTCCCCCGTAGCACAGGTTGTCAACCTGTGTGCCTTCCCGATTCGCGTTGGCCTCGCCGGTCACCGCGGACGGCCGCGGTCGGTTTCGACAACTGCCCAAAAGGGATGCTGCCGGTCGCCCCGCAACCGAAGATCCTCGAGCATCACCCGCGTGTCCGGAACGGGCTGTCCCTTGAGGATCCGCTGGCCATCGACCGTCACCGTGGCCGGCCGGGTGAAGTCGATCAGGTCTGGGGCGAGCCAGACCTTCACGCGATCGGCCCCGCACCGCACCGAGAGTGTGTTGGTGGCCCCGGCCTTTGCCTCGATCTGGAACGGCCGCACGCCGGCCGCCGGAGGCCACTGTTCCGGGAGTACGACTGTCTTCGGCGGAAGTCCCTCGAGTTCGACCCACCAGAAGAACCGGTCCCACGGCCGCATCGTTACCGCCTCGAACTCCTTTGGGAAGAAGGTGCGCCGCTTGCGGCCCATCCAGTCGAACAAGCGCAGGAGTTCGTCGGAGAAGTGCTCATGGCCGCGGCCGCGATACTCCACGTAGGTGGCGTCGAAGCCCTTCGAGAAGTAGCGGTCGAGATCGGTTGCATCGCGCTGCACGGTGGCCCGATCAAGTTCTCCGGCAACGGCATAGATCGGCAGCGACCGGGCGTTGGGCCAGTAGTGGGTGACGTAGCGGCCCGCCGTGGGGCCGATCATCACGAGGCCCGCCCAGAGATCGGGGTGCGCGAGGGCCACATCCCAGGCCGCGTCGCCGCCGAGCGAGTGGCCAGAGAGAAACACGCGATCGGTGTCGATCGAAAACCGCCGGACTGCCTCTCGGAGCGATGCCAGCACGGCATGGTGCTCGCGGGGCGAGTAGCCGTAGGCCGACTGGTGGTCCTCGCTCCAAGCTGGCGCGATCACCACATAGCCGTGCCGCGTTGCCTGACCGAGCCGCATCCCATCCGCGGCCGGCATGCCGGCCCACCACTCGATTTGGTTGAGGGGCGTCGACATGCCGGAGTGGAGCGTGACGATCGCCGGATATCGTCGCAAGGGATCGTATTCGGGCGGCACCTGCACCAGGCACCGGATATCCGCCGCGCCCTCCAGGCCGGGCACCATGAGTTCGTGGAGGCCCAGCGACGCAGCCGGCGGCGGATCGATGGGCGGAGCCATGTGTGCCGCAACGGCGGCGATGGTGGCAGCGTCGCCGGCCTCCTCGTTTCGCAGGCGGCCGAGGATCGCGTCGCGGGCCGTCTGGTCGGCGGCGCGGAGATAGTCGTGGACAAGATCGCGGACCCGTCGGGCCGAGAGGGCGACTTTGAGGTTCTCCGTGGCGGCCGCGGCCCCCTGGAGCCAGCCGCTGATGGCGAGGGCCACGGCACGGTCCGCGGGCACCCCAGACTCGGTACCGATGCGGGCGAAGGTCGACAGCCGTTCGAGCGACGTGAACGACAACTGTCGCTGCATCTCGTCGACAGCCTCGCCGGCCGCCACGCGGTCGGCTTCATCCAGTGCGGCGATCCGTGACCGCAGGTCGGCCATCAGGCTCGTGGCCCGGTCGCGGCGTTCGCGATACCCGTCGCGAGCCTCGCGGACGGCCTCGAGGATCTCGCCCCCTGCGTCGTCGGCGGGGAATCCCTCCAGCATCGCCAGCGCGAGTCGGTCCTGCCCTGCCCTGCCCCGCAGTTGGATTTCGTCGAGCGTTCGCGTCGCCGCGAGCCTGGAGATCGTGCGGCGTTCCTTGGCGAGGTCGGCGAGGTCGGGAAAGTCGGCCAGCACCTCGTCGAGTTCCCGCTTGGCATCGTCGTACCGATCGCCCTGGAGGAGCAGTCGCACCACGCGGAGCCTCTGATCGGGATTGGTGTGGTCGATCTGCTGCGCGATCACCCGCTTGAGCACGTCGGGCGGAATCGATGTCGTCGCCAGCCGCATGTCGAGGAGCAGCGGCTTCTCCGTCTGCACCCCCTCGATTCTGGTCCACCGCGGGGTGATCTCGGTGATCCCCTGAACGACGTCGACGCGGCCATTGGAGGTGGCCAGAGAGAGGATGCGGCGGCCGAACTCGTCGAACGGGGTTGTCTCGAGGATGCCGCCGATGCCGGCGACCCGTCGGCCGTTCTCGGGCACACGCTGCGGGATCGTCACCCGCTCCATGCCGGGATCGACCGGGGCCTCCTCGACTTTCACCACCTTTCGCTTCGAGACCATCGTGCGGGTGAGTTCGTCGTCGCACATCAGGATCGGCTCGCCCGCCGTGCCCCCCGACGTCTCATCGAGCGGATCGATGGCGACCCCCGGCAGCTTCGCGAACCGCCCCTCGAGGATGCGTCCATCGGCGAGTTCGACCCGGTCGGCAACGGCGGTCGATGCGAGGGCGGCGGCGATCAGCGCCAGGGCCGCGCGGCGGCACAGGGTGTTCGTCGGCCTCGTGGGCTGAAACGCTTCCGTGCGCATCGGTTCAGAGGGAACGCCAGGGGGATGCATCAGGTGGCCGCGGCACTCTTCTCGGCCCGACGGGCCGCGCCGCGAGATGATGGATCATCAGTGTATGGCCGGCCCTTTCGGTTCGTCAGCGCCGATCACGCGAGATGCGGCTATCGCCTCGCTGAATCAGCCGCCGGTTCAGCGTGAATCCCGCGGGCGGCCGAAACCGCTGCAGACGCTTTCTTGACTCGACCCTGCGCTCCTGAGGACAATCGGGGAATCGGCGGCTTGGCCGCCCTGAACGTGGCACGAAGAGCGGCAGCATGCATCGCGATCCAATCCGGCGGGCGCTCCTGTGGGGCGTTGGTGCGACCCTGCTCCTCCCGGTGGCGTTGGGGGTGGTGATTGGTCTCGGCGCCCTCCTCGGCGGACTCGGTGACGCTGCGGGGAGCCGGGCATGCCTACGGATCGGTCTTGTCGTCGGTGCCGTGTGGGTGATCGCCATCGTCGCCACCACGGTCGCTTCCGCGATGGCGACGCTCGCTGAAGGCCGCCACCACGGCAGACGCGAGCGACGCGGACGCCGCTGTGACCGTCCTCGCCGCGGTCGTCCTCGTTGGCGACGCGACCGGGAGCATCGCGACCGGGGGCATCGCGACCGGGATCGACGTCGGCCCATGTCCCCGGATTCTGTCGAGCCTCCGGCCGATCGGCCGACCTAGAACGCCTTGGGTTTTGGTGTGTCACCGGCTTGGGTGTGACACACGTCTCGTCGCCCGCGACCGCCGCGGCGTATGCTCCGCTCATGAGCCGATTTGATCGACAGCGGCGAGCCTCGGAAATATGTCAGGCGTGCTTGGCCACGTCGATCGCCTTGCTTGGGGCGTGCGGTGTGGCGATGGGCCTCGCGGCGGCAGCAGCCTGGCCGGCATCGGCGGCCGAAGCGGCCGCGTCGCCCAACGCTTCACCAAAGGAGATCCGGGAGCGGATCGACGCCGCCGCCAAACTCCTTGACGCCGACAACCGCGACGCGGCCCTCGAATCGTTGGGAGAAGCGGTCCGCGGCCTCGAGGCGATGGCGTCGGCTCCACGGCTGCCGGCCGGCTTCAAGACGCTCGCCGACCGGGCCTCAGGTGTTCGCCGCCGGCTCGAGAAAGCAGGCGCCGATGTGACCGCCCTCGTGGTGCCCGGCATTTCGCGGACCACGCTTGCCACCCCCCAGGGAAAGCCCGCCGCCGGCGCTCCCGCCGTCGGCAAAGCGGCTGCGGTGTCGTTCTCGCGGCAGGTCGCGCCAATCCTGGCGAAGTCGTGCGGCGGTTGCCACATCGCGGGGAGAAAAGGCGACTTCCAGATGGCCTCCTACGAAGGGCTGATGAGGACCGGCATGGTGCAGCGCGGCCAGGGCCAGGCCAGCCGCCTCGTGGAGGTGATCCTCACGGGCGACATGCCCCGCGGCGGCGGCAAGGTGACGAGCCAGGACGTGGCCACGCTGATCGCGTGGATCGATGCCGGCGCCCCATGCGACGCCCCGAATCCGGCGATCGGCATCGACGTTGTGGCGCGGGGCGGCGCCGCGACACCACCGCCACCCGCGTCCCCCGCGATGAAGCCCGTGGCCGTCAAGCCGGGCGAGGTGTCGTTCGCGTCTGATGTTGCACCGCTTCTGCAGGAACACTGCCTCAAGTGCCACGGCGGAGACGAGACCGAAGCCAATCTCAGCATGGCGAACCTCGACGCGCTCATGAAGGGAGGCCGCACGGGTACCGTGGTGGTCGCCGGCAAGGGGAGCGACAGCCTGCTGGTCAAGAAACTCCGTGGCGCCGGCATCGAGGGGCAGCGGATGCCGCTCGGCAGCCCCCCGCTGCCCGATGCCGCCATCGCGACGATCGAGAAGTGGATCGATCAGGGGGCGCGGCTCGACATGCTGACGGCCACCGCGCCGCTCGACACGGTCGTCGCGGCGGGGCAGGCGACGAAACTCACCGACGCGGCCCTCGCCCGAGTGCGGTTCGCCGCCGGCGAGAAGTTGTGGCGGCGGGCGATCCCCGACGAGGAGCCGGGAGTGCACCCGCGGGCGGGCGTGTGCGTGATCGGCAACCTGCCCGCTGAGCGGCTGACGGAACTGGCCGACCTCGCCGAGGACGTGGCGGGCGCTATCCGCGGCGATCTCAGCGTGGAGGGACCGCTGCTCAAGGGGGGCGTCGTGCTCTACGCCGTGAGTCAGGCGATCGACTACTCCGCCATGTGGCAGAACGTCTCCCATGCGGAACGGCCTCGTGGCCTCACGGGACACGCCGGCGTCACCGGCGACGTCGTCTACGCGGCCCTGCTCGTGCCGTCGAACCAGGAGGCCGACGACCTCCGCGCACGCGTGGCCGATGTCATGACCGCTGCTGCGTTTGCCGGGCGTTCCACGCCTGTGTGGTTCAGCCAGGGCGCCGGCCGGGCGATCGCCAGCCGGATCGCACCGAAGGCCTCCGTCGTGCAGCAATGGCGGCGGGATGCGGTCGCGGCGATCCCGAGGCTCGGATCGACTGCCGACCTCCTTTCAGGCCACGCCGATCCGGCCATGACCTCGCTCGCCGCCGGCGGACTTCTCAGCACGCTGGCGACCGGCGGCAAACTCGGTCAGGTGGCCGACGCCCTCGATGGCGGTGCCACCTTCGACGAGGCGTTTCTCAAGGTTTTCCGCGCGACGCCGGCTCAGGCCTTCGAGAAGTGGGCCGCCCGCGCGAGGCGGTGAGTGGGGAGCGGGGGGCGATACGTTATCCACCGCGATGCCGTGGCGCCGTGTAATGCGGAGAGCTCGTTGAAGTAGAAACTGGGTAGCCTTGGATCCCGGGGCATGTGATCCGCTGCGGTTGAGGCCGAGGCCTCAACCGGCGGCTATACACGCTGCCGGAACCAATCGAATCGGCCCCCAACGAGCCTTGTTAAGAGCTCACCGACATGGGTCGACGCATCACGAACATGGCAGAAAACGTATCGCCTCACGCTCCTGTTTTCACCGCCGCATTGTACACGGCAACGTGAGCGGGAAAACCCGCGGTGAGTCACGGCCTGCTGCGGGTTCGGTGCAAGGCCGCTCGCCAACGGCAGGATAGCCGACGCTCGCCGTCCTCGCACCGAACCCGCAGCGCCGGCTGCTACTCCTCGTGGAGTTCGCGGCGGTAGGGCTCCATCGCCTTCGTATTTCGCTCGACCGCCATGACCACGGTCTGGCGGCCGCCCCCGTTGGGCACGCTGGCGACGATCGGCAGCACCTGCCGCTTGTTGGGCAGGTCGACTCGCACCCGGAAGGTGCCGTCGGGCTGGACCTTGACCGGTTCGCCCTGCAGCGTGACGTAGGCATCGGGCCGGGTGGCGCCGTAGACGATCAGTTCCGCGTCTACTTCGAGTTGGAAGGTGGTGATCGTCGGCTCGCCATCCTCGTCGACGGCGGGCTCGGCGCGGACGGCGGACGGCGGGCCCATCGGCCGGCGCAGCCGCTCCTCGAAGAGTTCTTGCAGTTCGGTGCTGTTGTTCTCGGGCGAGAAGCCGCCGCTCATCGCGTAGATGCGGTCGCAGTCGTTGACGATGTCGCCCCAGTGCGCATCGAGGGTGTCGCACTGCGAGGCGGCCGGCGTGTTGACGGCATTGCTGCGGACGAGCGCGTGGAAACGTCCGGTGACGGTCCGGTAGCCGATCTCGACCCGGCAGCGGAGCGATTCGCGGACGTCGATGAACCAGTTCTTCACCCCGCCGTGGACCTCGATCTCCCGGATCACCTGCTCCGACGGCGAGCCCTGGAGGCCCGATTCGATCCGCAGCACGCGAAGCACCGGGCGGGCGCCGTGCCACTCCTGGCCAAGGGCCGACTGGGCCCGCTCGATGCTGCGGGGCGAAACCTCCCAGAACGCATGCATCCAGTAGGGGCCGCGGACCATGAGCACCATCCGGTCGCGGACCGGCCGCTTGGACCGACCGTTCTCAGGAGGCGTGGCGAGGTTCTTGGCTTTCGCAATCCGTTCGCGGGCCTCGGCGATCCGCCGAGCCACCTCGGCGGTGTGGGCCACGGCGGCCGGGCTCGGCTGCACCAAGGCCGCCTTCGACCGCTCGCCAGACGGTTTCGCGGGGCGGGCGGCCGACCGACGGGCGTCGATGGGCAACGCCTTCTTGGCCTTGCTCACGAGCGCCTTGATCAACTGATCCTTCCGCATCGCGTGCCAGCCAGCCACCCCATGTTGCTTGGCCAGACGGGCCAGGTCGCGGACGGGTTTTTCTCGCAGGCTGGCGGACGTCATGCTGATGCGCTCTCGGTGCTGGGCTGAAGGGAACGCTCCCGGGCCGAAGGCGGCCCATACAACGTCCTCCATTTGAGGCTAACGAGAAAAAGGCGTGCGGGCAAACTTTGGGCGCGCGGATTCCGCCCGTAAGTGCTTTTCAGGCCATTACTTGCGGCAAATATGGAGGGTCAGTCGCCCCGCAATTTCAGGCCCCGATCCGTGAGCTTTTCCCGAACCTCGTTGAGGCTCGTGACGCCGAAATTCTTGCACTCGAGCAGGTCTTCGGCCGTGCGGCGGATGAGGTCGCCGATCGTCGTGATTCCCAACTTCGTGGTGCACTTGCGGGCCCGGACCGACAGGTTGAGGTCGGTGATCGGCATGGAGTACACCTCCTGCTCGTCAGCCGAGGGCTCGACGGCCTCGACCTCCACCACCTCCGCCGTCGGCACCGGCTGAGCGATCTGGCCGAGCGACAGCCCCTTCGACGACAGCATCTCCCTGATCTCGACCAGGCTGGTCTCGCCAAAGTTCTTGCTGGCGAGAATCTCCTCCTCGGTCGTTCGGGCGAGGTCGCCGAGCGTGTGGATGCCCATCTTTTGCAGGCAGTTGCGGCTCCGCACGGAGAGTTCGAAGTCGCTGACCGGCAGGCAGAGAATCTGGTCGAGCCGATCCCGCTGCTTCATCTCCTGCTCGTCGAGTTGGAGGTCGCCGGATGCGGACGAGTCCTTGAGGAACAGCCGGGCTCGCGGGTGGTCGGGGAAGGCTTCCAGCACGCGGCGGTAGCACTTCTGCGCCTTGGCGAAGTCGTCGTTGTCTTCGTAGAGGATGCCGAGGTTGATCAGGGCACCGACGCTCGCCGGATACCTGGCGAGGGACCGCTCGTAATAGACCTTGGCGTCGTCCTCGTTGCCCACCCGATCGGCGATCACGCCGAGCAGAAACAGGGCACCAGGGTGGCCGGGATCGATGGCAATCGCCTTCTCGCAGGCCGCAGCCACTTCGCCAGGGCCGTGGCCCGAATCGGCGAGCACACCGGCGCGGGCAGCCCAAAAGTCGGCCGACGATTCGCCCTGCGAACCAAGTGCGTCGAGAGCCTTCTGCGCCTCGGCGGGCTTGCCGGCCGACCGCATCGACTCGGCGGTGGCGGCGACGCACGCGGCGGCGTCGTAGCCCGCCTTGCGAGCAGACTCGAAGAGTTCGCAAGCCTTGTCGTGGGCGCCTTCGGCGATCTGTGCGAGTCCCTGATGAAAGAGAGCGAGAGCGCCGCCATCGCCGCCCTTGAGGGTCTCGAGGGCGTCGCGGGCCTTGCCGAGAAGTCGCTGGCAGACGCCGAGTTTCACCGACGAGGCCGGACTTCGCTCCGAGACCGACTCGAGGTCGCGGACGGCGGAACGCAGGTCGCGATGGGCGGCGGCGTCGGTGCCGAGCAGTTCGAGGACAGCCTTCACTTCCGTGGGGCCAAAAGGGCCACTGCCGGTGATCAGATCGCGGATGTCGAGACGGGCCGTGGCAACCATTCGGAAGTCCTCACAGGTGGCAATAAACTGGTGCGGACCGTGGTCCGCCGAGAGCCAGCGGCGGGAGTCGAACCCGCAACCCCCGCATTACGAATGCGGTGCTCTGCCAATTGAAGCTACGCTGGCACGATCCACGGACTCCACGGGGACGGCCCGAGGAACGCTTTAGCCCCGCAAAACTAGCGCACGGCCCCCCTGATCGTCAAGTGATGCCTGTTTTACAGGCCTTTGGCGCTGCCCGCCGGGCGGCTCGAGGGCCCCGACGCCGTGAGGCTCGGGCCGTTCACCACGAATCATGGCCAACCACGGGGGCGGAAAAGAAAAAGTGGGGCCTCCGGCTCGACAGGAGCACCCTGTCATGGGCGTGCGGGTCAGGGGCAAGACAACCGCACGCCCGAAGGAAGCCGGAGACCCCACCTTGGTATTTCAAGAGTGTGGACTGTGGCGGCGGCCGGAGCCGTTGCCACGAAAGAGAAGAAGTGCACATGCCGTGCCAAACGCGACCTCTTGTTTTTCGCGTGTTTTTCAGGGTGTCGTTGTGTCGGCGGGTGTTCAAAAATGCGGCGCGCGCCGCATTTCGCTGCAGGTCGATACGATGTTTCAACCGGTTTGGATCGCATCCCCCCAAGCCGAGACCTAGGCCGCGGAGCAACGCCCGTGAACGCCCGACTTCCCGCCCAGATCGGCTGCCACCGCTGTGGGCCTGGCCAACCCCTGCTTGTGATCGCGGGGCCGTGCGTGATCCAGACGCAGGACCTCTGCCTGCGAATCGCCGAAGCATTGGCGGTGCTTGCCTCGCGTCTCCCCATCCAGGTCGTGTTCAAGGCGTCGTACGACAAGGCGAATCGCACAAGCGCGTCGTCGTTTCGCGGTCCCGGGATCGACGACGGCCTTGCGGTTCTCGAACGCGTCCGGCGGGAGACCGGCCTACCGGTCACGACCGATGTCCATCTGCCCGATCAGGCGGCGGCGGCCGGACAGGTCTGCGACATGCTGCAGATCCCGGCGTTTCTCTGCCGGCAGACCGACATCCTGCTCGCGGCAGCGGCCACCGGCCGCGCCGTGAACGTCAAGAAGGGGCAGTTCGTCGCCCCCGGCGACATGCGGCACGCTGTGGCCAAACTGCTGGCCGGCGGGGCGACCGACATTCTGCTCTGCGAGCGGGGCACGTTCTTCGGCTACGGCCGGTTGGTCAACGACTTTGCAGGCCTGCCGGTGATGCAGTCGTTCGGAGTGCCGGTGATCTTCGACGCGACCCACTCCGTGCAGCAGCCTGCCAGCCTCGGCGGTGCGACCGGTGGAGACCGCACGCTTGTCGAGCCGCTCGCCCGCGCTGCGGCGGCCGTCGGCGTGGACGGCATGTTCTTCGAGACCCACCCTCGCCCCGACGAAAGCCCGAGCGACGGTGCCAACATGGTGCCCCTCGACCAGTTTGGCGGCGTGCTCGAGCGTGTGCTGCGCATCCACGAGGCAAGGCTTGCCGGAGAGAAGGCATGACCGCGGCGGACGCATCGTCGGCCGCTACCGTCCGCGTGGCTGCGGCATGGCTCGCGCTTACGGTCGCGGGCTGCGGTGCCTCGCAGGCACCGTCCGGCCCTGCCGCCACTTCCGACGCGCGTCCGGCGGTGAGTCGCGTCACGGGCGACAAACTCGTGGCCGGGGCGCTGGTGGCCGTCTCGAAGCTCGACGACTTCGACGAGCAGCGGGCGTACGAGCAGGCGTTTGACCGACTCACCCAGTGGAGCCACCTGTCGGCGGTCGAGGTTCCGTCGTGGCGCATTGACCCGCTGGTCTCATCCCTGCCGGAGCGGCTCCGCGCCGGCGTCGAGCCGATGCTCGAGCAGCCGGCGTTCGATGCCGTGGGCGACGTTGCCCACCTCCGCGACCATCGCTGGCTGGCCGACATCGCCACCACCGCGCGAGGCGATGCTGCCGACAACCTGGCCACCGCGGTGCGGCTCTTCGACTGGACCATCCGCTCGTTGGCGGTCGTCGGCGATCCGCCGATGGTGCCGTCGGAGGCAACGCCCGGCACAAGGTGGTACACGGTCGGCGAGATCCTCCTCACGGGACGGGCGAGCGCCGCGCAGCGGTCGTGGATCTTCGTCGAGCTGCTCCGTCAGGCGGGGATCGATGCCGTGATGCTCGCCACGGGCGACCCGCAGGCCGGCACGCTGCGGCCCTGGCTTCCCGCCGCGATCGTCGAGGGCGAGGCGTATCTCTTCGAGCCGACCTACGGCATGCCCGTGCCGGGCCCGGGGGGCGCGGGGGTGGCGACGGCCCGGCAGGCCGCCGCGGACCCCGCGATTCTCGACGCGCTCTCGCTCCCCGACCGGCCTTATCCGGTGAAGGCCGCGGACATCGGTTCGCTGGCGGTGCTCACGGTCGCCGATCCGCGGAGCCTTTCGCGACGGATGGCCGCGCTCGACAAGGAGGCTGCGTCACGGCACGGGCTGCGGCTCGCGGTCGATGCATCTGCCGTGGCCGCCGCAGCTGTGAAGGCTCTACCCGGCGAAGCCTCGCCCTTCGTGGGGCTCTGGGAGTTTCCCTGGGAGACCGTCGCGAGGCGGCCGACCGAGGGGGTGGAACTCGCGGTGCGAAGGGAGCTTGCCCCGTTCTCGATCACGATGGCGGAGATGGGCCGCGGCGACCGGCAGACCCCGCGGCTCGTGCGGCCCCTGTTCACCGCACGGGTTCGAGAGTTTCGCGGCGACCTCGACGGACCGCTCGGGGCCAAGGCCTCGTATCTGGCCGCCCGTCCTTCGAAGGCGGCCATTCAGCAGGCGCTGCAGGCCGTGCCGCCGGAGCAGTCGGCCACCGTCGACCGGCTCTACCGCCAGATGAAGGAAGACGCGACCTACTGGCTCGGCGTGGCCACGCTCGGCGAGGGCCAGCCCGAAGCGGCGATCGACTACCTGCGGAGGATGACCCTCGAGAACTCGCCCGACAGTCGCTGGACCGATGCCGCCCGGGCCAATCTCGGGCGGGCGCTCGCCGCCCTCGGCCGGATCGACGAGGCGGTGGAGGTGCTTCGCGAAGACGGCTCGCCGCAGCGGTTTGGGAGCCGGCTC
>JBAXOU010000099.1:0-11313 GCA_037133115.1 Planctomycetota bacterium
GAGGTCTACATCCATCCCAAGATCCTCGACCGCTACGGCGAGACGATGAGCAAGAGTAAGGGGAACGGCGTCGATCCCGTGGACGTGATCGACTCACTTGGCGCCGACGCGCTCCGCTTCGCCCTGGCCGGCATGGCCACGGAGACGCAGGATGTGCGGATGCCGGTCGATTTTCAGTGCCCGGCCTGCGGCCACCTCGTCGAACAGACGGTGCAGAACCGCGTGAAGCCGCGGATCGACTGCCCGAAGTGCCAGAAGCCCTTCCGCACGCAGTGGGCCAGCGTCGCCGCCGATCTCGAACTTCCCCGCGGTCCCGCCGTGAGCGAGAAGTTTGAGGCCGGCCGCAACTTCTCCAACAAGCTCTGGAACGCCACGCGGTTTGTGCTCATGAACTTCGAGGGCTATTCCGCCGGGCCGCTGGCGGGTGTGGGTGATATCACCACTTTTCCACTCGAGGACCGCTGGCTGCTGTCGCGGCTGGCGAGCGTGACTCGCGACGCGACGAAGGCGATCGATGATTTCAAGTTTGCGGAGCTTGCCCGTGTGCTCTATGCGTTTGCCTGGGACGAGTACTGCAGCGCGTATCTCGAGCTCTGCAAGGCCCGGCTGGCCGACCCCGCCCGCCGCGACCAGGCCCGAGGAATGCTTCTGCTTGGGCTCGACACGATCCTGCGGCTGCTCCATCCCATCATGCCGTTCGTCACCGAGGAAATCTGGCAGCACCTGGCCGCCGCGGCCGGCGGCCGGCGAATGCCCTGGGACGACGTATCGCGGCCGCTTCCGGAATCGCTGATGCTGGCGGCATGGCCCACAACGCCCGACACGTGGACCGACTCTCAGACGGAGAAGCAGTTTGGGACGTTCTTGGCCGTGGTGGCGGCGATCCGCGAGATTCGCGCGCGGCAGAACGTGCCGCCGAAGACGCGGCTGACCGCGGCGGTGCGTGCCCCGGCGGAAATCGCTGCGCTCCTCGAGCCCATGAGGTCGTCGATCGAGTCGATGGCGGCGGCGGATATTGCCGCGCTGGGCCCCGACGCCTCCGCGCCCCCGTCGGCTGCGATGGCCACGGCTGCCGGGTGCGACGTGTTCGTCGACCTGGCCGATCTCGTCGACGTCGACGCCGAGATCGCCAGGCTGCTGAAGGAGAACGAGAAGACCGAGGGCTTCATCGCGGCCAAGCAGTCGAAGCTCGCCAACGAATCCTTCGTGTCGCGAGCGCCAGACGCCGTGATCGCCAAGGAGCGGGCGCAGTTGGCCGAACTCGAAGACAAGCTGGCAAAGGCGCTGGCGGCGCTCGAGGATCTGCGGCGGCGTCGGGTGTAGGGCAGCGTCGAGCGGCGCGACGGTGACCTCGTGGGAACAGGTTCAAAACCTGTTCTACGGGGATACTTTTGAACAGGTTGGAAACCTGTTCTACGGGATGCTGACAACAGGTTGGAAACCTGTTCTATGGGCTCACGAACGGTCGGCCCCTGGTTGGACACGTTTTCAACCCGTCCGCGACGGCCCCTAGGTAGCACCCGGCTTTGGGGGTACGCTGGAGCCAGAGTAGCGAACCAACGGAGCCATGCCATGAGCGTCCAGATGGAACTCTCGCGGATCATCATCAGCGAGATCAACGACCAGCAGGTCGTCTACCTGAAGGAGGTCGAGGGCGACCGGACGTTTCCGATCCTGATCGGGCTCTTCGAGGCCACGAGCATCGACCGGCGGGTGAAGCACCACCAGTCGCCCCGCCCGCTCACGCACGACCTGCTGGTGGCGGCGGTTGATCTGCTTGGCGGCGAGTTTCAGGACGTGGTGATCTCGGAACTCAAGGACCACACGTACTACGCCGTGATTCGGGTGCTCAAGGATGGCGAGGTCGTCGAGATCGACGCCCGGCCCTCCGATGCGATCGCGGTGGCCGTGACCTGTGAGCCGAACCTCGCGATTTATGTCGCCGATGAGGTCCTCGAGAACGTGCTCGGCGGGTGAGTGGCCCGTCGAGGCCAACGCCTTCTGGTGACACGGCTCTCCCCCAAACGTGAGCCGTCGCGGTACAGTGACGCGAAACCCGCCGGCCGCGAGGCCGTTCAAGGGTGGCCGGGCCGGTGCCCGGCATACGTCTTCCCGAGGGAATCCACCATGACATGCTCTTCTCGTTCAGCGTTCGCTTCCTTGCCGTCGCTCGTAATCGTCGCGCTGCTGGTGAGTGGGGTTGCTCTGGCCCAACCGCCGGGCGGCCGCGAGGGGGGGCGCGGGATGTCTCGGATGCCGCTCATGACGGCGCTTGATGTCGACGGCGATGGCGAGATCTCCTCGAAGGAGATCGACGAGGCGCCGGGGCGACTGCGAGCGCTCGACGCGAACAAGGACGGCAAACTCACGATGGACGAACTCCGTCCTGCTGGGGGTCGTGAGGGCTATGGGGCTGCCGGGGCCGGGGGTGACGAGATGGTGAATCGGCTGATGGAATACGACACCGACAAAGACGGGAAACTCAGGGCCGCGGATCTTCCGGAGCGAATGCGAAACATCGTCACCCGCGCCGATGCCAACAAGGATGGCGCGGTGACACGGGAGGAGCTCATGGGCATGAGCCGAGGCGACGGTCGCCAGCGACGAGAGGGCCGCGGGCACGAGGAGCACGAGCACGAAGAGGAGCACGAGCACGAGCACGAGGACGAGGACGAGCACGAGCACGAGGAGGACGAGGAGGACGAGGAGGACGAGCACGAGGAAGAGAAATGAGTGCCTGTTCGCGTGGTCGGTTCGGCCTGGTCGTCGCGTCGCTCGCCGTTGCAGTGGCCTGCACTTCTGCGGTGGCCGCGCCGGTGGCCGCGTATCACGACGATGTGCTCGGCACGTCGCTCGAGTTGATCGTCGAGGCGACGGACGCCGCCGCGGCCGTCGCGGCTGAGCAAGCGGTGCTTGACGAGATCGATCGGATGGCGTCGGTCTGCAGCACCTACGATCCCACCAGCGAGATCAGCCGGTGGATTCAGGCCGGCGAGTGCCGCGCCGTGAGCAGCGAACTGGCAACGCTTCTGCGGGCGTGCGACCGCTGGCGGCAGGACAGTGGTGGCGCGTTTCATCCCGGCGTGGCCGCGGCGACGCGGCTGTGGCGCGAGGCGGAGCGAGACGGCTGTCCGCCCGCCGATGAGCGGCTCGCCGCAGTGACGGTCATGCTCCACCAGCCGCCTTGGACGTGGCGGGGAACAGACGTGGCGCCACGGGCGACGGCCATCACGCTCGACGCCCTCGCCAAGGGGGCGATCGTCGACGCCGCCTGCACCGCGGCGCTGACCGTCGACGGCGTGCGTGGGGTGGTCGTGAACATCGGTGGCGACGTGGCCGTCCGCGGCATCCTGGAACGCGAGATCGTCGTCGCATCGCCCGGTGCCGATCTCACGGGGGGTGGCGTTCTCGACCAGGTGGTCGTCACAGACGCGGCCCTTGCCACGAGTGGCGACGCGTTTCGCGGATTCGTCGTCGCCGACACACGTCACTCTCACGTGATCGATCCGCGGACGGCTCGGCCGGCGGATGGCGTGCGATCGGCGAGCGTTCTCGCCCCCTCGGCAACCGATGCCGATGCGCTGGCAACGATCTGCTGTGTTCTCGCGCCTTCAGAATCGACCCGGCTCGTCGAGAGTGTTCCCGGGGCGTCTTGCCTGATCCTTGACCGCGACGGTGCGGTGCACGCCTCGCGGGATTGGCCGGGTGACCGAGGTGGCCGGCGACGGACCGTTGCGACGCCAGTGGCGCTCGCCGAGGTGTCTGCCAGCGGGAATGACGCGGCGTTCCAACTTGTTCTCGACGTGGAGATCAACCGGCCGGCCAAGAGTGGCCGCTACCGCCGGCCCTACGTCGCCGCGTGGGTTGAGGATGCCGACGGCTTTCCGGTGAAAACGTTGCTTCTCTGGGTGCAGAACGGAGGCGGACGCTGGATTCCTGACCTGAAGCGGTGGTATCGGGCCGATCGGCTGCGGAAGATGTCGGAAGAGACCGATCTGGTGAAGTCCGTGTCGGAGGCGACTCGCCAGCCCGGGCAACACACAGCCTCGTGGGACGGCCGCGACAACGCCGGGGACCCGCTGCCGCCAGGGGAATACACGATCTGCCTCGAGGCGGCCCGCGAGCATGGCACGTACCAGTTCGACCGTCGGACGGTGACGCTCGGCGAGAAGCCGTTTTGTGAGGCGTTCGACGGTGGTGCCGAGATCAAGTCGGCGACGCTGACCTACGGCGCTGCCGACGGGAAGCAGTGAGGTGGGATTGAACCGCAGTCCTACCGTGAAGAGCCGGGGCGATTCGTTCCGGCATGTCACGCGAGCGTTCGCCGCGACCGCACGGTGGCTGCACATCTATCTCTCGCTGTTCGCGTTTGCCACCATGCTGCTGTTCAGCGTGACGGGCCTGACACTCAACCACCCCGACTGGTTCGGCAGTGGCGAGGCGATCACCGAAGATGCCACGGGGGAAATCGATGCCGCGCTTCTCGGCTCGCCGGCCGACGATCCTGAGGGCCACCTGATCGATCATGCCGCCGTTGCGTCCGCCATTCGCGTGGCCCATCGCGTGAGCGGCGGCCTTGGCGACGTTCGGACCGATGGCCGCGAGTGCGCGCTCACCTGGAAGGCACCGGGTTATGCGGCCGACGCCGTGATCGATCGGCAGACCGGCCACTACACGCTCGCGATCACGCGGCACGGGGTCGTGGCGGTGCTCAACGACCTCCACAAGGGCCGTGACACAGGCGCGGTGTGGTCGGTGGTGATCGACGCGACCGCGATCCTGCTCACGCTGGTGGCGCTCACGGGCTTTGCCCTGATTTTCTTCATTCGCCGCCGCCGCGTCGCCGGGCTCCTCGCTGCGGCGGTGGGCACGGTGATCCTCGCGGCCGTGGCGGTGCGGCTGCTGTTGTAGCACAGGTTTTCAACCTGTGCCGATGTGACAGTCGTCATCATGCACAGGCTGCCAACCTGTGCTACGAGGAGGCAGCTTGCGTAGCACAGGTTGCCAACCTGTGCTGAATCGCCGGATGGGCGTCGTGCACAGTGTGCTACGGGGTCAAACCAAACGCCTTCCGAAGCACGGCGAGCGACGTGCCGCCGTGCTCCGCCGCCACGATCACGTTGAGGCGGACCTCGCTCGTGCTCACGAGGTCGATGTTGACGCCCGCGTCGGCCAGCGGCTTGAAGAGCCGGTCGGCCACGCCGGCGTGGCTGCGGATGCCGACGCCCGTGATCGAGAGCTTGGCCACGTGCGGCACATTGGCCACCGTCGCACCACGGGCCTTCGCGATGGCGCCAGCCACGTCGATCGCCTTATCGCGGCTGGCGGCGGGCACGGTGAACGAGAGTACGGCACGGCCATTTCGCGGATGGCTCTGCACGATCATGTCGACGAGGAGCCCGGCCTTGCCGACCTCCTCGAAGACGTCGGCCGCCACGCCCGGGGTGTCGGGGAGTTCGGTGAACGTGACGAGAGCCTGCGACGAATCGAGCAGGCAGTCTTCGATGGCCAGATCCTCCATGCCCTGGAGCCGGCGGACGACGTCGAGCGGGCTCGATTTGGGCAGCGGCCCGCCGGCGGTCTGGCCCACTGGCTCGTTGGCGGCGTCGTGCAGGCCGAACGCCTTGTGCACCGCCTTCACGGCCGCCGGGCCGTCCGTGCGGGCGACGAGCACGGAAATCTTGATCTCGCTGGTGGTGATCATATGGACGTTGATCTTCTCGGCAGAGAGGGCGGAGAACATCCTGCCGGCCACGCCCTCGGCGTCCTCCATGCCCACACCCACCACCGAGACCTTCGCCATCCGGTGGTCGTGCGACACCCCCTCGGCCTTGATCGCCCTCGCGACCCGCTCGGTCCGTTCCAGGGCATCGGCGAGGTCGTCCTCGGGCACGGTGAACGAAATGTCGGCCCGGCCCCCCTGCCCCACGTTCTGCACGATCATGTCGACGGCGATGCCGGACTCGGCGAGCATGGAGAAGAGCGCGTGGCTGGAGCCCGGCTGGTCGGGTGTCCCTTCGAGTGTGATCCGGGCCTCGTCTTTGGCGAGGGCGACGCCACTCACCGGCCGCTTCACCGACTGATCCGCGGCGTGGATCAGCGTGCCCGGGATGTCCTTGAAACTCGACCGCACCACCACCTTGACACCGAACTTCTTGGCAAACTCGATCGACCGCGAGTGCATCACGCCGGCGCCGAGGCTGGCCAGTTCGAGCATTTCGTCATACGAAATCGAGCCCAGCCTCCGGGCCTCCGGGAGCATCCGCGGGTCGGTGGTGTAGATCCCATCCACGTCGGTGTAAATCTCGCAGAGATCGGCGTCGAGCACCGCCGCGAGCGCGACGGCCGTGGTGTCGGATCCGCCGCGGCCGAGGGTGGTGATGTTGCCGTTTTGGTCGATCCCCTGGAAGCCGGCGGCAATCACGACCGCTCCGGAATCGAGCAGGGCTTTCACGTGGTCGGTCGAGATCGACTGGATGCGGGCCTTGGTGTGGGTGCTGTCGGTGCGGATCCCGATCTGGGCGCCGGTGAGGCTCACCGCCTTGTGGCCCGCCGCCTGCACGGCCATCGCAAAGAGCGCCACGCTCACCTGCTCGCCGGTCGAGAGGAGCATGTCCATCTCGCGGGCGCTGGGCCGGTCGGTAATCTCCTTGGCCAGGTCGACGAGGATGTCGGTCTGGTGCCCCATGGCGCTCACCACCACGACGACTTTGTCGCCCGCGGCGTGGCGGGCGATCGCCTTGGCGGCGGCCGCTTTGATCTTGGATGCGTCGGCGACGCTGGTGCCGCCAAACTTCTGAACGACGAGGGCCATCTGCTGCTTCAACTCCTCTTTCAGGCTGCCATCAGGAACGGGGCTTCAGGAACCAGACTTCAGGAACTCGCCCATCAGCCGCCAGCCCGGCTCAATGCGTTGGCCCGACGAGGATGCCGCCACCTCGTCGTAGGTGCTCTGGCCGGAGGGGGCGATCCCTGTGCCGGCCATCACGAAGGGCACGTGCCCACGGGAGTGGGTCTTCGTGGCGATGAAGGTGGGATGGTCGGGGCAGACGAGGATTCGGTGGTCGCCCAGCGTCGCGAGGTGGGCCGCGATCGGGGCCACGATCTTCGCGTCGATCTCCTCGATCGCCTTCACCTTCTCGGCCGCGTTGCCCTCGTGGCTCGCCTCGTCCGGGGCCTCGACGTGCACGCAGACGAGGTCGGCCGAGGCGAGTTCGGCGATCGCCGCCCGTCCCTTGGCCGCGTAGTCGGTGTCGAGGTAGCCAGTAGCACCGGAAACTTCCAGCCGCTTCCAGCCGGCCAGGGCCGCGAGGCCGCGCAGCAGGTCAACGGCCGTGATCATCGTGCCCGACGTGCCGTACTTCACCGTGAATGGCTCGAACGCCGGTGCTCGGCCGACGCCCCAGAGCCAGACGTGTGTCGCTGCACGCTTGCCAGCCGCGAGTCGCGCGCGGTTGACGGGGTGATCGCGGAGCCAGTCGGCGCTGTGCGACATGATGTCGGTGAGCAGGCGACTCCCCAGGCCCCGCGGAAAGTCATCGACCACCGGCTTGTCCATCAGGTCGTGCGGCGGCGTGGCGCGGAGGCTGCCGTCGAACGGGGCCGCTCCTTCGCTGCCGCGATGGATCAGCAGGTTGCGGTAGCTGACCCCGGGCACGAACGACCACGACGCGGCGAGGTCAGGGAAGTCGGCCGCCACACCGCGCTGGCACGCGGCCAGGAGTTCCGTGGCCTCGGGCGTGGTGATGTGGCCGGCCGTAAAATCCTCCATGGTCTGGCCGGCGATCGACACCAGATTGCACCGCACTGCCCAGTCGTGTGGACCGAGGGCGATGCCCTGGGCGGCCGCCTCCAGTGGCGCCCGGCCGGTGAAGAAGGTGAGCGGGTCGTAGCCCATCAGGCTCATGCAGGCGACCTCGGAGCCGGGTGGCAGCGAGTCGGGCACATGGTTCGTGAGCCCCACGCGGCCGCGAGTGGCGAGCGCGTCGAGCGCCGGCGTGCGGGCGGCCTGAAACGGCGTGCGGCCTCCGAGCGACTCCTGCGGAGCGTCGGCGGCGCCGTCGGGGATCACGATCACATACTTCATGGCGGGGCTCCGGGGGCGGCGGGCGTCAGTCGTCAAGCACGCCGAGGCAGACGGTGGTTCCGGAGACGACGTCGGAGGCGTCGATGTGGGCCACGGCCTTGGCCACGGCGTTGGTACCGCTGGCGTGCGTCATGATCACCAGCGGTACGCCGCCGACGCCAGCCGGATCCCGCTGGATCACCGAGGCGATTGAGATCCCGTGCTCGCCGAGAATGCCGGTGATCCGCGAAAGCACGCCGGGCCGGTCGTCGACGTGGACCCGCAGGAAGTGCTTCTGCACCATGTCGGCGCCAACGACTCGGGCAGCGGAGCTCTCGGCGTCGAGGACGCCGGTCGTCCGGAAGGTGATCGCGGCCCGGCCGACGACGGTGTCGATGATGTCGGCCACGACCGCCGAGGCGGTGGGCATCTGGCCGGCGCCGAGGCCGTGGAAGAACATTCGCCCCACGGCGTCACCGACGATGCTCACGGCGTTGAAGGCACCACGGGTTTCGGCGAGCGGCGTGCCGATCTTCACCAGCGCCGGTGCCACCCGCATCGCGAGCCGGTCGTCGCTGCGGCTGGCGATCGCCACGAGCCGGATCCGGTAACCCAGTTCCGCGGCCGAGGCCATCAGGTCGCTGTCGACGCCTTCGATGCCGGTCCGCGGGATCTCGGCCCACGGCACCCAGACGCCGAAGGCGAGGTGGGCGAGGATCGCGAGTTTCTGTGTGGCGTCTGTGCCATCGACATCCATCGAGGGGTCGGCCTCGGCATAGCCCTTGGCTTGGGCGAGAGCGAGCACGTCGGCGTAGTCGGCCCCTTCCTCCTCCATCGTGGAGAGGATGAAGTTGCTTGTGCCGTTGAGGATGCCGCGGATGCTGTCGATGCGGTTCGCGGCGAGGCACTCTCCGATTGCGGCTACGATTGGAATCCCGCCGGCCACCGCCGCCTCGAACGCGATCGAGCGGCCCTTCCTACGGGCGAGTTCGAAGAGTTCGGGACCGTGCTCAGCCAACAACGCCTTGTTGGCGGTCACGACGTCCTTCCCATGCTCCAGAAGGTCGATCATCATCGACCGGGCCGGCTCCAGGCCGCCGACGAGCAGCGCGGCCACCGTGATCGACGGATCGCGGGAGATCGTGCGGATGTCGGTGGAGACCCGGTCAGGGGCGAGTTTGAGGCCACGGTCGCGGCCCACATCGCGGCAGACGGCTCGCTCCACCACGATCGGCCTCCCGGCATGGCGAGTGATGTGGTCGGCCGAATCGACGAGCAGGCGGACGACGCCGGAGCCGACCGTGCCCAGACCGACGACGCCGACGCGGACGGGATCTGGCATGGTGGGACTTGGCTCCGAGGCGGGGCGGGAGAAACGATCGTCGATCGTAATGACCCTAGGCCACACCGGAAAGCGCGGCCACGGCAGGCCCGTCGAACCATGGGGCCGGTCGTGCGGGTCGTGCCGGATGCGGCGGCCGGCGGCGGCCGTCGCCCGGTCCTGGTTGCCGAAATCGTGAGGCCGCTCCCATGATAGGCCACCGCGGCGGGCATCCCTGCCACGCCTTTGATCTGGCAGCCACCGGCCATTCGAGCCACGTTCCCTCCGGAGTGAGTCATCTTGGAATCCGCCGCCCGCGAGTTTTTGTTTCGCCTGCTGAAGACCCCCAGCCCCTCCGGCTACGAGCAGCCGATTCAGGAGTTGGTCCGCGAGTATCTCGAGCGGTGTGCCGACACCGTGACAACTGACTCCCACGGCAACGTGATCGGCGCGAAGAACGCATCGGCTCCCACGCGAATGCTGCTCGCAGGCCACTGCGACCAGATCGGCCTGATCGTGCAATACATCGATTCCGACGGCTTCATCTCGGTGCAGCCGATCGGCGGTTGGGATCCGATCCAGCTGGTGGGGTCGCGGGTGACGATCTGGACGAAGGGCGGCCCCGTGACAGGCGTGATGTCCCGCAAGCCGATCCACCTGCTCACCGAGGAGGAGCGGAAGCAGGTGCCGAAGATGAAGGACCTCTGGATCGACATCGGCGCTGAGAATAAGGCCGACTGCGAGAGCGTCGTGCGCGTGGGCGACGCCGTCACGCTCGAGCTCGAGGTGCGGCAGCTCCGCCGCGACCTCTGCTGCTCGGTCGCCATGGACGACAAGGTGGGCCTGTGGGTGGTGCTCGAGGCCTTCCGCCGGGCGGCGGCAGCTGGTCCCCTGCCCTGCGGCCTGTTCGTGGCCTCGACGGTGCAGGAGGAAATCGGCCTCCGCGGCGCCCAGACGAGCTGCCACGGCGTCGATCCGCACGTGGCGATCGCGGTAGACGTGACCCACGCGACCGACTGCCCTACGATCGACAAGAAGTCGGAGGGCGACGTGGCCCTTGGCAAGGGGCCGGTGGTGTATCGCGGCCCCAACATGAATCCCCACGTCGTCGATCGGCTGCTCGCGGCGTCGCAGGCGAAGGAGATCCCGATCCAGCTGGCGGCCAGCGGGCGGGCGACGCCGACCGACGCGAATGCGTTGCAGGTCACACGGTCGGGCGTGGCCACCGGCCTGGTGAGCGTTCCCAACCGCTACATGCACTCCGCGGTGGAGACGATTTCGCTCGCCGACGCCGATCGCACCGCCGACCTCCTGGCGGCCTTCGTTCGCGGTCTCGAGGGCCCGATCTCCTGGGCTCCGTGAGGCCAGCCGCAGCCTGATCCGCAGCCGGCCGGAGGCATGCTCGGCGCCGGCGGGAATGAGGTCTCCGACCCACCTGCGGTGTGTGAGTTCTCTGCTCAAACGCTTCGGAGCGACCGCCGCGGGGCACAAGTCGCACCGGCTTCTGCGCGTGCCTCCGATCCGGCTGCTCCCCCTTCCGGAATCACATGCAAGGGATGATGCTGCTGGCCCAACGCGAACTGGAAAGACACACAGGTTGACAACCTGTGCTACGGGGAGGGCTGCGAGGGGCTGCCCGTGCCCGGGAGCCGGCGTTGCTGACAAGCGTAGCCATGGATGGCGGAGCGAAGTCAGCATAGAGCGAGCGAAGGCCTGGAGGGCCGAAGTGAGCGTCCGGCGACGGGCACGGGCAGCCGCGAGCCTCACGTGCAGGTGCGACCCGTATCAGTCGTGCATGGTGGAGTGCTACGAGTTATCACCCCCCGCCGCCGTTTTCAGTGGGCTGCCAGTGGTCGCGGCGTGGTGGCCAACCCAGCGGGCCTCTATGCTTGGGCAGGTCGATTGCGCGGGAGGCCAGCCGTGATCA
>JBAXOU010000100.1:0-11216 GCA_037133115.1 Planctomycetota bacterium
AAGCCGCTGTCTCGCTCCAGGGCATCGCAGGCCTCGTCGAGCGACGCGGGTGCCTTGGGAACGTTCTTCAGTTCCTCCGGCGGCATGTCGTAGATGTCGCGGTCGAGCGGCTCGCCCGGGTGGAGCTTGTTTTGGATGCCGTCGATCGCCGCCAGCAGGATTGCCGAGAAGGCGAGGTAGGGATTGCAGGTCGGGTCGGGGCAGCGGAACTCCACCCGCTTCGTCTTCGGGCTCGCCGAATACATCGGGATCCGGCAGCTGGCCGAGCGGTTTCGCTGGGAGTAGGCGAGGTTGACCGGGGCCTCGTAGCCGGGCACGAGCCGCTTGTAGCTGTTGGTGGTGGGGTTCGAGATGGCGAGGATCGCCGGGGCGTGGCGGAGGATGCCGCCGATCGCGTGGAGGGCCATCTCGGAGAGGCCGGCGTAGCCCGTGCCGGCGAACAGCGGGTGGCCTTCCTTCCAGAGCGAGATGTGGGTGTGCATGCCGGAGCCGTTGTCGCCGTAGATCGGCTTGGGCATGAAAGTGGCCGTCTTGCCGTGCCGGCGGGCGACGTTTCGCACGATGTATTTGTAGAGGCACATCTGATCGGCCATGCGGACGAGTTCCTGGAACCGCATGTCGATCTCGCACTGGCCCGCCGTGGCCACCTCGTGGTGCTGGGCTTCGACGTCGATCCCGCAGTGGATCATGGTCTGCATCATCTCGTTGCGGACGTCCATCAGCTGATCGGAGGGGGCGCAGGGGAAGTAGCCCTCCTTGTGCCGGAGCTTGTAGCCGAGGTTTGGCCCCTCGGCGCGGCCCCGGTTCCACTCAGCCTCGGACGAATCGAGGTGGAAGTAGCCCTCGTGGGCGTTCTGGTCGAAGCGGACGTCGTCGAACACGAAGAACTCGGCCTCGGGGCCAATGAAGCAGGTGTCGGCGATGCCGGTGGACTTCAAGTAGTTGACCGCCTTGCGGGCGATATTTCGCGGATCTCGGGAATAGTCTTCCCTCGTGATCGGATCCTGCACCATGCAGATCATCACGAGCGTGGGGATCGAGGCGAACGGGTCGACGAAGGCGGTCGTGGGCTCGGGGACGAGCAGCATGTCGCTCTCGTTGATCGCCTGCCAGCCGCGGATGCTCGAACCGTCGAAGCCGAGGCCATCGGAGAAAGTGTCTTCCTCGAGTTTGGCAACGGGGATCGTGAAGTGCTGCCAGGCCCCCAGGAAGTCAGTGAATCGTAGATCGACGGCCTTGACTTCCTTCTCGCGACACATCGCGAGCACTTCGCGGGGTTTCATGCGGATACCTGGCAGGCTGAAAACGGGAAAGGGGCGGCAGGCCCGTCGTGGCCTGCCGCCCCAGTCTACCGTGGGAGGGCGTTGCGGATCGGCTTCGTAGCCCCGTGACGGGCTAGCGCTTCGGCCGGATCTCCTCAGACGTCAAACCAATCGCAACGACAACCATGGGCACCTCAGTGTGAAAGGAAGAGGAATCGACTCCGCACACTCGGCGGAACGGTCAGCCGACGTCGGCGGCACTCGTGCCGCTGCGTCGCCGGCAGATGGCACCGATGGCGAGCGAGGCTGCTCCGAGCAGGGCGTAGGTCGAGGGCTCCGGCACCACCGGGATCACGGCACCGACCTGGGTGCCAGTGGCTCCGTTAATCCCGTACTGGAACGTGGCGAACCCGAGTCCATAGCCAAGGATGTTGGCGTTGGCATTCGAGTTTTGGCCGATCGTCTTGAAGTTGCTGATGACCATCGACGAGACGCTGCCCGAGTTCACGAGATCCAGCGGGAAGCTCCATGTGCCATTCCAGAAGCCCGTGGTGGAGGCGATGTTGCCGGGGTCACCCGCCGTGGCCAGTGACGGCGAGAGCGGCGCTCCGACAGTCTCACCGACACGGGAAGCAAACGTGGTCGGGGGAAGGCCGAACAAGGCTTGGATGGCGGGGAATGTCTTGGGAGTACCGGTCGTCGGCGAGTACGCATTGGTGGTGGTGCCAGTTGCGTAGGTGAACGGGCCAGGGGTGGTGCCGCTGATGTTCACCGTACCGGTGGTGTACGTGATGATCAGGGCGTTGAGGTCGTAACCCCGGGGATCGACCTGCAGTTGACCCGTTTGCGTGTTGAAGTAGACGACAGCACCTGGGGCGCCGTTCAAGGGGTTGGTGCCAGAGGTGCGAACCGGGAGGGCCGTGCCGGTGGCGACCGCCGACCAGGCAAGACCGGAGGGCGTGGTCCCGCTGATATCTGTTGGCTGGGGCGGGACATAAACACCCGCGGATGCCTGGATTGCAAATGCGAGCACGGCGAGAAGGGCAAGACCGACACGACGAAGAGCCATGATTGTAATCCTTGGTTGAGTTTCCCCGGCGGAGTCACGGCCGCCGACGAAAGACAAATGTGCAAACGGCGCGCCAAGACTCACCAATCTGGTGATTTCTGGACGGCGCGAGATCATCAATCAGATTTTTATTCGTAAAAAACGCTGTTTTCTGGTTTCAGAAACCCCCCCAAAATGATGTCGCTCACAAGGGCTAAATAATCCCGAAACTCGCAAGCTTGGTGAAATGATTCGCAAGATTGGCGAAATGATTTCACCATAATTGCGAATTCGTTTCGCATTTCTGGTGAAACATCGCAGTTCTGTTGAAGTCAGCCAGGGCTCAGAATGGCCATTCAGGCTGCTCTCGCGTGGCGGCACAGAATCCGTCGCGAATCCTCAGGAAAACGGCCGAGGAACCGCTCTGGATCTCGATCACGGCGTCCCCTCGGTGGCTCACCAGTCGGCAGGTGCCCGACTCGATCTGGCGGGCGTGGCCACGGCCGTCGGACACGGGCCCGTCGAGATGGTCGAGCCACGCCAGGCGGTGAGGGGCGATTTCCACGGCCGTGACGGCAGGCCCATCAGCGTCCGGCAGGTCGGCCAGCCGCCACGTGCGGCACTGGTCGCCATCCTCCACCAGCAGATCGACGTGCCGGCCTGTCGGATCGTCTGGGGCCCCGGTGTGTTCGAGCAGGGCGAAACGAGGCATGGCATCATCGGCCCGGTGGCCGTGGGTCTCAGTAGTCGGCCGCCAGGGATTGCGACCCGCCGATCGCCAAGGGCTTGGGACGGTGGCGGACCGCCCGCCGGGCATTTTCATCGCGCAGCCGCTCGACCGCCGCCTCCAGGCTCATCGCCCCGAGGTCGCCGTCCACGCGGTCGCGAAGGCTCACCGTACCGGCCGCCTCGTCCCGCGGGCCGCAGACGACCATCATCGGGATCAGTTCCAGTTGGGCCGTGCGGATCTTGGCCCCGAGCTTCTCCGCCGCGAGATCGACGCCGACCCGCAGGCCAGCGGCCTCGAGCCGGGCCTTCACCTGCTGGGCGTAGCCCTCGCTCTTCTCGCTTACGGGAATCACCCGCACCTGCTCGGGCGCTAGCCAGAGCGGGAAGGCGCCCGCGAAGTGCTCGATGAGCACTCCCACGAACCGTTCCAGGCTCCCCAACGGCGCCCGGTGGATCATCACCGGCTGGTGCTTGGCGTTGTCGGCCCCGATGTATTCGAGGTCGAACCGCTCGGCGCTGGGCAGGTTGTAGTCGAGTTGCACGGTGCCGAGTTGCCACTCGCGGCCGAGCGAGTCGTTGATCACGAAGTCGATCTTCGGGCCATAGAAGGCCGCCTCGCCCGGCTCGGGCTCGCAGCCGGGGAGGTTCATTCGCCGGGCCACCCGCTCGATGGCCGCCTCGGCCTCGTCCCATCGTTCCGGCGGCCCGACGTACTTGTCGCTCGCCGGGTCGCGGAACCCGAGCCGGACCCGGAAGTTGTCGAAGGCCAGGCTCTCGAGGACTTTCAGCGTGAAGTTGATGCAGCCCTCCACCTCCTGCTCCACCTGCTCGTGGGTGCAGAAGATGTGGGCGTCGTCCTGCGTGAAGCCCCGCACCCGCGTCATGCCGCCGAGTTCGCCCGACTGCTCGTACCGGTAGACCGTGCCGAACTCGGCCAGCCGCAAAGGGAGGTCCTTGTAGCTGTGCGGCCGCGCCTTGTAGATCATCGTGTGGTGTGGGCAGTTCATGGGCTTGAGCAGATACTGCTCGTCGTCGCTCATGACGATCGGCTTGAACTGGCTGTCGGCGTAGTAGGGATAGTGGCCCGAGATCTTGTAGAGATCGACCTTGCCGATGTGGGGCGTGTAGACCGGCTGATAGCCGCGGGCGGCGAGCTCTTCCCGCACGAAACTCTCGAGCGTGCCGCGGAGGACGGCCCCCTTCGGCATCCAGAGTATGAGCCCCGACCCGACCAGCGGGCTGGTGGTGAAGAGATCAAGCTGCTTGCCAAGCAGTCGGTGGTCGCGGCGGCGGGCTTCTTCCAGAGCTGCCAGATGGGCGTCGAGATCGGCCTGCGAGAACCAGGCTGTGCCATAGAGCCTTTGGAGCTGGGCGTTGTTGGCGTCGCCCTTCCAGTAGGCGCCGGCGATGTTGGTGAGCTTGAAGGCGCCGATGCAGCCCGGGCCCGGCACGTGCGGCCCACGGCAGAGGTCGACGAACTCGCCCTGACGGTAGAAGGAGAGCGAGGGGTGTGCAGCGAGTCCCGTTTCGATGTGCTCCGCCTTGAGCGGCTGGTTGAGACCGCGGACGATCTCCACCGCTTTCTCCCGCGGCACCTCGACCCGCTCAAAGGCCTCGTCAGCCTCGATGATCCGCTTCATCTCGGCCTCGATGGCCGGCAGATCCTCGTCGGTGATCGGACGGGACGCCCGCATGTCGTAATAAAAACCCTCGCCGACCGTGGGCCCGAAGGCGAGTTCGACGCCCTCGAACAGCCGCATCACCGCGCGGGCCATGACATGGGCCGCGGAATGCCGCATCACCGGGAGCGCCCGGGCATCGCCCGCATAGAGGGGCTCAAGATCAACCGTGCCGCTGGCTGGGAGCGGGGCGTCGAGGCCCACCGTCTTGCCGTCGAGCACCGCCGCGATCGGGCGGCCACGACCCTCCTTCGGGCCGCTTGGGCCGGTTGATCCGGCCCCGATGACGTCGGTGACGCGGGCGGGAGACTCACATTGGCGAACCGTGCCGTCGGAGAGGCGAACGTTGAGCATGGTGCAGAAAGCCGCTGCCAAGGATGTTTTTTGGGTGAAACCGGAGCGTATCCGCCCTCTTGAGCGGGCGACAAGCGGAGATAGTGGTTTCCCGCCGCCCGGCCTGTCGTCGCTTGACTCGCCCCAGTTTGGGCGCGAGACTCATCATGCACGAAGTGCACCCGCGGGCGATTAGCTCAGTTGGTTAGAGCACCAGCTCGACAAGCTGGGGGTCATAGGTTCGAGTCCTATATCGCCCATTTTTGGCTTTCCGCGGCTTAAGACGCCCTCCGCCGCGTCGGGCTCTTCGACGGCTTGGCGTAGCCGTTGTCAACGAACCACTGCCAGGCCGCCTCGACCGACTCCTCAAGAGGGCGGATCGAGTAGCCCAGTTCTGAGATGGCCCGGTCGCTGGAGTAGTGCTGGCACAAAAGCGACATGCTGGCGGCGGCCGAGTTGAGCGGCCCCTCGCGGCCGACCCAACCGGCGATCAGGTCTCCCACGCGGCCCGCGAACCGCACCACGCGGAGTGGTGCCTCGCCCCGGGGAGGGCGGCAGCCGGACACCTGGGCAAACAGCGTCCAGGCGTCGATGAACCGAAGATGGTGGCCACCGAGGATGTAACGGCGTCCCGGCCTCCCTTTCCCCATCGCCGCGACGATCCCGGCGGCGATGTCGCGGGAGTCGCCGAAGTGCTGGGAGCCAGGGGGCGCGAGCAACCCTCGCCCCGCCGCCACCTCCATGAGCATCCGGCCACTCGAAGGCTTCCAGTCCCAGGGACCGAGCATGAAGACGGGATTGAGGATCACCGCATCAAGGCCGCGGGCCACCTCGTCGAGGACGACCTGCTCGGCCTCGCGCTTGGTGATCACGTAGGGGCATTCGATCGTGTTGCCGAACGGAATCTCCTCGTTGGCAGGGGTGGCGTTGCCGGTCAGGCCCAGGGCGTTGACGCTCGACACGTGGACGAGCCTCGCCCCTTCCCGTCGGGCTGCTTCGGCCACGAGGCGGGTGCCCTCGACGTTCACCCGACGCATGTCAGCGAGCCGTCGCCAGCCGACGTGCACCATCGCCGCCGAGTGGATCACCACCCGGGCCCCGGCAACGGCCTGCCGGACGGCCTCCGGATCGGTCACGTCGCCAACCGTCCGTTCCACGTCGACGCCGGCCAACTCGCGGTCGCCAGACCGTTCGCGGACGAGCGTCCGCACCCGGCGGCCCTGGTCCGCGAGCATCCGGATCACGTTGTTGCCCACGAGGCCGGTGCCGCCCGTCACGAGGCAGTCGATCGCCGGGGAAACCCTCGTTCGTGTCGCTTCCATGGGAATCACCTCGTACGGGTAAGGCCGCTGCCACGTGTCCACTCGTCCATTCGCTCCACGGCCCGGCGGCCACGCGAGACGAACTTTTCTCCGGCGACCGCCGTAGAGTTGTCAGTTCCGTCCGCCACTAGGAAGGTACGCGCATGAACCGGGAAGATCTTGTCTCGCTCTGCGAGTTGTTCGCTGGCCGTCGCGGCCTCGTGCACGGTCGCGTCAGGATCGAACTGGACGGGTCGCTCGCCGATCCCGTGCCCGAGATCCTGCGGAGTTTTCGTCGGGCCGAGATTTCCGAGAGCGAGAAAAATGCCTTGCTTGCCCTCGTCTGCGACCCTGACGAGGAAGACGTCCTTGGCGAGGAAGCCTGCATCCTCAACCCCCTCGCCGACGACCAGGCGTCGCCGGGCGACGACGACTGACGGGCTCCGGCGGAGAGGGTCGGCTATCGGCACGTGCGTGACCGTTAGGCGGAGCCGCGCATTGACAGGCTCTTGACCGTCAGCACCGCGCCGGCCGACATCAGCGCGAGCCCCAGCCACCGCGGCGGTTCCACAACCTTGCGGAGCGGAGCCGACTGCCAGACGGCGGCCTGTGGACCGGCCCCCATGCGGGCTGCGACGAACGTGCTCGACTTCTCGTTGAGCGTGAACGACTGGACCATCCGGAACTGCATGCCCGCGAAGAACAAGAGCAGGCCGGCGAGTAAAAGGTGCTGCCGCGTGAGTGTCGTGGGTGCCATGGTTTCCCTGTCATCGAATCGAGCCACCCCCCCCGATGACCGCAGCCTCCTGTGGCGCGGTCGAATGGGATGTTCCGGCTGGAGGGCCAGCGGCTCTTGGTCGGTCGGGAAGAAAAGGGCGGGATCCCTGGTAAACGAGGCAAGTCGTGAACGACCCTGCCGAAATTTACTGTGGAAACGGTCGTGCCGAGGACGATGAACCTGTCGATCGTGATGGTTATTCCGCATCCGATCGAACCGCCACCGAGAGAGGCCGACCGTGACCACTCGCCTGAAGTACCGACTGATCGTTCTCGCAACCATGACAGCCTGGGGCAGCGTGTGCTCACAGGGGCTGCGTGCCGCTGACGGGGTCGACCCCGCCGCCATGCCGGCGGTCCTGTCCGATGCCAGTGACGCGGCCCCCGAGGCCATGATCATCGACGACCGGATCATGCTCGATCCCGACGTCGGTGGGTCGGTCTCCGGCGGAGTCGAATCGATCCTCGCCGACGGTGCCGTGGTCGATGGTTCAGGTCCTCCGATCATCGAATCGGTGGTCGAGTCAGCCGGCGAGCCCCAGATACTCGACGTGTCGCAGGGCCTCGACGGCATGTTGATGGACGACTTCAATGTCGATGAGATGCCCTACGAGGCCAGCTCGGGCCGCTGGTTCTGGAACGGCGGCTGGTATGTCGGTGGCGAATCGCTGTGGATGGACCGCAGCCGCGAGATTCGCACCGCGATCGCCGTGGACACCGTTCCGCTGCCGTACAAGCTGGGCTTCCGGTTTCCCCAGTACACGACGTGGGCGAATCCGTTCAACATCTCGCCGGGTGCCCGGGTGACGATCGGCAAGTCGCTTGGTCGCGACTACCTCGACCGGGATCGGGCCTTCGAGTTCGTCTACTACGGCGGCCTGGCCTGGAACAATCACACCGGCTTCAACTCCCTCGGCGGGCAAGGCTTCGTCACCCCCATGGGTTACGATGCCCCTGGTTTCAACGGTGCTGGTACCTACGACACCTGGTTCCGCTCCGACCTCAACAGCTGGGAGTGGAACTACAAACTCCGCCGCCGGCTCGGCCGCGATCAGATGGTGATGTCGCCGGGCGGCAACTGGATTCGACATGCCGAACGCGGCTGGCTTCCCTCGCTGATCACGGGCATCCGGCTGGCGAACACCACCGAGTACTTCCGGCTGCTGAGCAGTAATCCCGTGGCCGGGACACCGCCTGGCACGCAGTTTGGCGGCGACTACGTGATCAACACGAACAACTGGCTACTCGGCCTCAACATCGGCGGCGAACTCATCAGCCAGAACGAGTTCTACTACTGGGGCCTCCGCGGGCGTGCCGCGCCGTGCATCGCGTTCGACAGCATGAGCCAGGAGGCCTACGGCATCAACACCACCGGTTCGCCAACTCTGCCGAACGGGCAGCCCCGCGCCCAGGGTGCCTTCTCGTTCACCGAAGCTGCCAACCAAACCACGGCCGGCTTCATCGGCGACCTGACGCTCCTGGCCGGCTGGCAGATCAAGCCCAACTTTTCGCTCCAGGTCGGCTACGACTTTCTCTGGGTGGCCGGCATTGCCTCCTCGATCAAGCAGTTCAACCTCGACCAGCGTAGTACCGGCGTGATCAACACCGGCGGACAGACCTTCTGCAACGGCTTGTCGTTCGGCTTCAACGGCTCGTGGTGATTCGACCCTGGCGAGCGTCGCCGGCATGACCCTCGCAGGTCATGCCCCGGCGATCACCACGGCGACGGCCTGGCCCGTGGTGCAGACATTCACTGCGATCGCGGTGGCGGGCCGGCCGGCGAGCGGCTCTCCGCTCACCACGTTGACGGGACAGGCAGGGTCGGGCGTCTGGTAGTTCCGCGTGGCTGGCACCACGCCCGCCTCGAGCCCGAGCACGCTGGCCATCAGTTCGACCACGCCGCCGCCGGCTCCGAGATGGCCGAAGGCCGCCTTTGGCGCAGTGACCGGCACGTCGCCGAGCTCGGCGACGATCGCGGCCGCCTCGGCGCGGTCCATGTCGACGGTGGAGAGGCCGTGTGCGTTGACGTGGCCCACGTCGGCGACCGCGAGGCCGGCCGCTTCGCGGGCCGCCCGGAGCGCCTGCCGCAGCGAACTGCCGCTGAACCCGTGCCATCGGGCGCGGGGTTCGCAGCGGGATGCTGTGGCAAGCACCCGGCCAAGGATTGTGGCCCCCCGCCGCTCGGCGTGGCCGCGGGATTCCAGGACGATTGTGCCAGCGCCCTCGCTATTGACGAGGCCGTCGCGGTCGCGGTCGAAGGGCCGCGACGCCGCTTCGAAGTCGCCGCCGCGGTGCGAGAGCTGGGCGGCGCCCCGGGCCACCATCGCCGTCGGATGGAGCCGGCAGCCGGTGCCGCCGGCGAGCATCACGTCGGCCCAGCCGCGGCGGATGACGCTCGCCGCCTCGGCGATCGCCAGGAGTCCTGAGACGTCGCCGAGCACGATCGAGTTGTTGGGGCCGCGGGCGTCGTGGGCGATCGCCACGTGCGACGCCGTCATGTTGGGCAGGTGCTTGAGGAGCCAGAGGGGATGCACCTCCTGCTGGATGGCCTCGGCCCAGCGCGAGTAATCGAAACGGCCATCGACGACCGAGCGGCGGTACGTACCCTCCAGATCCTCGATGTCGGCGTAGATCATGTCGCTGCCGAAGACGATGCCGAACCGCTCTGGGGCAACGGCGCCGGGGACGAGTCCCGCGTCTGCGATCGCCAGGTCGGTGGCGGCGAAGCCAAGCTGGATGTCGCGGCTCATCACCTTGAGGCTTTTGCGGGGCCGCACGGCAAGCTTGGGATCGAAGTCGACGATCTCGCCGCCGAACTGGACTGCCAGGCCCGAGGTGTCGAAGCTCGTGAGCGGCCGGATGCCGCTCACACCGGCGACGACGGAACGCCAGAACGCCGCGCGGCCCATGCCGATCGGGCTGACGACACCGAGGCCGGTGATCACGATGTCGTTCGGCGAACTCATGGACGTGACGCTAAACCAGCGGAGGCGTGGCGGGGAAGGGCGGGGAGCGAATCCGGGGAATCAATACGAACCGGGGCCCGAGTGGGGCGGGTGGAGTTCCCGCCATTGTCGCGGTGGCAGCGGCTGCGGGTCGGCCCAGACGCCGCGGCGTGCCCGGCGGGCCGCTGACTCGGCGGCGATCAGGTCGCTATCCTCTGCGAACCCCGTAAACGCCCAGGCCCAGCCCTCGGCCACCATCTCCCTGTTGAGATCGCGATCGTCGAGACGGAGCGTGCCGAGCAGTCGGCCGTGCTGGTCGCGGGCGTCGCCTTCCACCCGCACCAGGCCGCCGGCGAGTTTGGCCACGAGGGCCGCCCGTGACTCGCGGCCCTTCGGCTGGTCGAGTTCAGGGGCGTCGATGCCCACGAGCCGCACCCGCACCCGCCGGCCCTCGGTGTCGAGGCAGGTGACGGTATCGCCGTCGTTGATCATCTCGACCCGCCAGACCGGTCTCCCTTGGGCGTCGGTCGCCGGGCAGAAGGGCGCCGAGGCGGCCACGACCGCCGACACGACCGCCGCTGCCACCGCGTACCACACGCGGAGCCGTCGGGGCATGCCCCTCGGGGGCGGTGGGATCGCGAAGCGGCGGGCAGGCGCCCTCATGTCACTCCCTCGCGGCCGCAGCTTCTTCGACCTCCTTTACGATGGTGATCTGCCCGGGCTCCTCGACGACGATCTGGGGGCGACCATCACGATCCTCAATCACGCCGCGGACGCGAATCGTCGCCTTCTCGAAGTGCTCGGCGGGGCTTTCGATGCCGTCGGCCTTCAGACGGTCGAGTCCGCCTTTGAAGATCATGACCGTGAAGTTTTTCTCGTCGCGGTGGTCGCGGCAGGAGTTGAGGAAGCAGACAGCCTTGCCGGGTAGCTTGCGGGCGGACTCGACGGTGAACTCGACCGTGCACTCTTCGCCGGCGTGGGCGCGTGCGTCAGCCGGGTCGATCGCCGGGACGGCTGGCTCGGCCACGGCGGTGTCGGTGGCGCTGGTATGCCGCACCACAATGAGAAGGCAGACGAGCAGGATCGATGACGCGATGCGACGCATGAGAGGGTCTCCTCGGGGGAGCACCTATCGTACCCCG
>JBAXOU010000101.1:0-11180 GCA_037133115.1 Planctomycetota bacterium
GTGGCGGAGGCGATCGACCGCAACGGCTACTTCGGCGCGAGTTGCCCGACTGAGTGACGGGGGCCGTCGGTTCTTCCGTAGGTGCAGGTTGGTAACCTGCACCTGAAATCACCGTGGCATTGCGCTTTTTCGCAGGTTGCAAACCTGCCCTACGGCGAACCACCAGCAGCCGGCGCATTCCGTTACCATACCGACCAAGCATCACCTCCCACAGGAGCCCTCTCGATGACCGCGCCCGACCTCTCCCGCCGCTCGTTTCTCGGAGCGTCCTCACTCGCCGCCGCGGGCATCACCGCCTCCGCGGGGATCACCGCCGCCTCGGCGCGGGCCGCTGCCGCCGACCCCAACTCCCGGATCCGCATCGGCTTCATCGGCCCTGGCGGCCGCGGCTTCAAGGCCCACGTGAACAAACTCGCCAAGCTCCGCCAGGAGGGGGCGAAGATCGACCTCGTCGCCGTCAGCGAGGTCTACAAGAATCAGGAAGACAAAGTCTGCGCCTTCATCAAGGAAGAGACGGGCACCGACCCGAAGCGCTACGTCGACTACACCGACCTGCTCGCCGACAAAGACGTAGACGCCGTCTGCATCGGCACGCCCGACCACTGGCATCACCGCCAGATCGTCGATTCGCTCAAGGCCGGCAAGCACGTCTATGCCGAGAAGCCGATGACCAAGACCGTCGAGGAGGCCCTCGACGTGGTGAAGCTCTGGCGGGAGACGGGCCTTGTCATGCAGGTCGGCGTGCAGTCGACGAGCCTCAAGGTCTGGGATCAGGCCCGCGAACTGATCGAGGCCGGCAAGCTTGGCAAGGTGCTCGGCTTCCAGACCGAGTTCTTTCGCAACTCGTCGGTCGGACAGTGGCGATATTACAAGCTCGATCCCTCGATGAGCCCGGCCACGATCGACTGGAAGCGGTGGCTGGGAGTCGACGCCGGCCTCGCCCCCATGATGGACTTCGATCGGGCCCTCTACGCCCAGTGGCGGTGCTACTGGCCGTTCGGCTCGGGCATGTTCACCGACCTCTTCGTGCACCGCACCACCGCGATGCTCAAGGCCACCGGCCTGCGGTTTCCTGCCCGGGTGGTCGGGGCTGGCGGCATCTACCTCGAACTCGACAGCCGCGACGTGCCCGACGTGGCCACGGTGGTGGCCGACTACCAGGAGGGCTGCCAGGGCCTGATCACGGCCACGATGTGCAACGAACGGTCGCGGATCAAGCAGGTGATCCGTGGCCACAACGGCACCTTCGAGTTCGGCAACGGCGAAGAGTTCACCGAGTTTGCCTTCCTCGCGGAACGGCCCCAGGTGACCTTCGACTCGACGATCGAAGACGAGGTGATCAAGACCGACCTCTCGGCTGACGACCTTCAGAAGAACGACACGACGACGTTGCACTTCCAGAACTGGCTCGACGCCATGCAGGCCGGCAAGCCGGAGATGTGCAACAACACACCCGAACTCGGCGCCGCCGCGGTGACGACGGTGATCCTTGGGGCGATGAGCTACCGCCAGGGGAAGGTGTTTCACTTCGACGCCGCGAGCGGGACGTATTCAGACGGCAACCCCGGCTGGGCGAAGCAGTGGGAGGCCCTCTCGAAGTCTGGGGCGAAGCCTCGGCACGTTCCCGGCTGGCATGCCGGCGAAACGGGGAGCGTGCTCACGCCCGAGGACCATCAGAAACTCGCCGGTCCGTGGGTGGGCGGCAAGGATCCGGCCACCGCGGGCTGACCGCCGCCAGGCCCCGCCATGAAGCCGACGATTCTCCGCGACCGTGCCGTCACCCCCGACGGAAAACCACTCACGCTCCACGAACACGACGGCGTGTTCACGATCCGCGTGGGCACGGTCGAACTGATGTCGACCCGGCAGCACCACTCCGAGGAGCGACTGGCAGAACTCGCCTGCGCCGGCCTGCGGGAGCGGCCGCGGGCCCGCGTCCTGATCGGCGGCCTGGGCATGGGGTTTACGCTCCGGGTGGCGCTGGGCCGGCTCGCCCCCGACGCCGAGGTCGTGGTCGCGGAACTCATGCCGGCCGTGATCCGCTGGAACCAGCACCCGGACTACGGCCTCGGCGCCGACGCGCTGGCCGATCCGCGAGTGAAGGTGGTCGAGGGCAACGTGGTGAACGTGCTCCGCGACAGCCCCGGCCGGTTCGACGCCGTGGTTCTCGATGTGGATAACGGGGCAACCGGCCTGAGCGTGGCCTCGAACGACAGGCTTTATTCGCTGAAGGGGCTCCAGCGAGCCGCCGCCGCCCTCCGGCCCGGCGGCTGTCTGGCCGTCTGGTCGGCCGACGACGACCAGGCTTTCGCCGACCGGATGGGCCGGGCCGGGTTCACCGTCAAAACGGAGCGGGCGACCGTCCACGCCGGCGGCGGCGGCTGGAATACGCTGTTTCTCGGCCGGTTGTCCAGGTCGCGGTGAAAGCCCGACCCAAACCTTGCTCGCCGCGGCCCGCCACTGCTCTATTATGCAGTTACGGTCCCCGGTGACGGCCGGGGAATGAACCGCCTGGCGGCGATCCCGCAGTGGTCGCGACGGCTGGGATTCCTCGTAGCAAAGGAGGTGATTCAGTGACGCAATGTGACTGTATCGGAGGGCTGCGCCGATAGCGGCGAGTCGACGGGCCTGCCGTTGACGCAGCCCACCAATCCCGCCATCGCGGTGCGACGAGGGTGGCTCGTTCCATCCCCGCCGGCCAGATGACGAATCAGTGGTTCCTACGGCTGCCGCCCCGCAAGGGGCGGCAGCTTTTTTTCTGCGCCACCCGAAGCGAACCACCGCCGTATCAGTCGTAGATCGGGAAAAACGTCCCGAAGGCGCGTTCGCAGAATACGCCCGGGTCGTTGAACCGGCAGTGCCGGTCGAGCCCCGTGATCGCCCGCATCTGAGCGTCGTCAAGCGCGAACGATTCCACGTCGAGGTTTTCGGCGAGCCGTTCGATCCGCGAGGTCTTCGGGATCACCGACGTGCCCCGCTGGATGCCCCAGCGAAGCACGACCTGCGCGGGCGTGCGGCCGGTCACCGCGGCGATCTCCTGCACCACCGAATGGCCGAGCACGGAGTCTTCCGAAGTCGCCATTCCGAGCGGCACATACGAGCCGGCGCCCAGCGGCGAATACGCCGTGACGGCGATCCCCGACTCCCTACAGAATCGCAGCAGCTTCTCCTGCACCAGAAACGGATGCATCTCCACCTGAAGCACGGCCGGGGCGATGCGGGCCCGCGCAGCCAGTTCGCGAATCACACCGACGGGGCAGTTGCACAGGCCGATCCGCTTCACGAGCCCTGTCTCCACGAGCCGCTCCATCGCCCCCCAGGTGTCGGCGAGCGGCACCTCGATCGGATGCATCCGGGGAGCGGGCACGGCCGGGTCGCGAACCCAGCCGGGCGGATAGCGCTCCTCAAACGGCACGAACTCGAGTGGAATGGGAAAGTGGACCAGGTACAGGTCGACCTGGTCGAGGCCGAGGTCCGCGAGCGTCCGCTCGCAGGCGGCCCGCACCCGCGACGGCTCGTGGTAGGTGTTCCAGAGTTTCGACGTGATCCAGAGATCGTCGCGGCGGCAGTGGCCGGCCGCGACCGCCCGGCGAATCCCCTCCCCCGCCTCCGCCTCGTTGCCGTAGTCACAGGCCGAGTCGAGGTGGCGGTAGCCAATGCGAATCGCCGCATTGACGACGTCGGCCGTGCGGTCGCGCTCGATCTTCCAGAGGCCGAGCCCGACTGCCGGAGGCCCTGCCGCGAAGCCCGCGGCGCCGCTCACCGGCGGCCGCCTTTCTTCTTGGCTTTCTTCACGGTGGCTTTCTTCACGGCCTTCTTCTTCACGACCTTCTTGCCGACCGGCTTGGCGGTTATCGGCTTCTTGGCCGCCGCAGCCAAGGCCGCCGGCTTCTTCTTCGTGGCCACCTTCTTCGCTGCGGACCTCTTCTTCGCCGTCTTCTTACCGCGGGTCTTGGCCTTGAGTCGGGCGTGGGCGGCGTCGGCCACCTCGTCGAGAAACTCGTGAGCCTCGGCGGCGAGGTCTTCCGCCGAGAGCGGCTCCACCTCGTCGATGATGAACACGGCCAGTTCGCCCCGCCGCTGGGCCGCCGACAGTTCCTTGTATTCGTCGAGCGTGAGGTCGTCGTGATCCTCGTCTTCGCTCGTCAGAAACTCGAAGCCCACCCGGGCCTGCGGATCCCAGCCGTCGATGTGAAACTCCACGCCATACTCGCGAAACTGCACGTTCCGCTTGATCGCGTAACCGCGCTTTGTAAAGAGCCGCGACAGCAGATCGCAGCCCTGGGTCTCGCTGAGCGTGTCGTACATCGGAAGCAGGAACTCCTCGGGGGGAAAACGGGGGGGTCGCGGCCGAACGCCGCCGCCGGCGAAGAATAGCCGATCTCGGCCGCAGCAGTCACCCGGGTGTTGGTAAAGTTGAGGTGTCTCTCGCCACCCCCATGGGCCGCACCATGATTCGCCGAAGCATCCGCGACGCCGCCGACTGGATCTCCCGGGTCATCCATCATCCCCGCGAGGAGCTGACGCACTGGCAGGCGACGGCGCGGTTCTGGTACGACCTCGCGCGGGTCGGTGGCCGGCGGCTCCAGGAAGACCGCGCCTTGCAGATGGCCGCGGCCCTCGCCTTCCACACGCTGTTTGCGCTCATGCCGCTGGCGATCGTGAGCACGGCGCTCTTCAAGGGCATGCAGGGGACCGACAAACTCCAGTCGCTCGTCCACCAGCTCGTGCAGTCGGCCGGCCTCGACACAGTCCGGATCATGCCCGCCGACGGCACGGCCGGCACCGACACCGTGTCGCTCGGCACCTGGCTCGAGGACATGATCGGCACGTTCGGGACGATCGACCTGGAGACGCTCGGCCTCCTCGGCCTCGCCGCGATGATCTACGCGGCCGTGGCGATGATGGTGACGATCGAAGACTGCTTCAACACCATCTACCGCGCACCCCAGGGCCGCTCCTGGCTGCGGCGGATGCCGGTCTACTGGACGGTACTCACGGTGGGTCCGCTCGGCATCGCACTGCTGTTCCTCGTCGACAGCCACGTGGGCCGGTGGATCGCCTCGGTGGAGGCCCGCGCGGGGCTGATCCACGTGCTCGGCGTGGTCTGGAGCGTGGGCATCATCACGCTCATGCTCCTGGGCACGTTCGTGCTCCTCCCCAACACCCAGGTCTCGTGGCGGTCGGCCGTGGGCGGCGCCTTCGTCTCCGCGGTGCTCCTCCACATCGGCAAGGTGGGCCTCGCCGCCTACATCAACAACGCCTTCTCCTTCAGCCATCTCTACGGCCCGCTCGGTTTCGTGCCGGTGCTCATGCTCTGGACCTACGCGATGTGGATCTGCATCCTCTTCGGCGTGGAGGTGGCGGCGATCGTGCAGCGGCTCGGGGGCCGCCATGAGATCGACGAGGTGTCGCGGCTTCGCCCTCGCTCCGCGCTGCTCGACGCCTCGTCGGTGTTGCTTCTGATGGAGGCGATCGCCGAGGGCTTTGAAGCCGGTAAGGCAGTGCCCCTCGCCGCGCTCGTTGAAGAGACGGGCCTGCCCGAACCGGTGGCGACCGAGATCCTCGAGAAACTTGCCACGGAGGGCTTCGTGCATCGCGTGGCGACGAACGTCGCCGCCTACACGCTCGCCCGCCCGCCGCAAGACATCTCCGCTGAAAGCCTCGTGGAGTTTGGTCAGGGCATGCTCCACGACCGCACCGGCCGCCGAAAGTCGCGGACGGTCGAGGCGCTCCGCCGCTCCCAGCGGGAACTGGCGGCCAACACCTCCCTCGCCGGCCCCAGACGACTCTCCGCCAGCTGACCCTTGCGCCGAACGGACGCGGGTCCCGACGCCCCGCGCCGAGAGGCTACGTGCAGCTCGAATCATACGGGTCACACGTGATCCTCGCGCGTCGGAGGGCCACCGCAGCCGGCCGGAGACATGCTCGGCGCCGGCGGGACGTGTGAGTTCTCTACTCAAACGCTTTGGAGCGACCGCCGCGGGGCACACGTCTCACCGGCTTCTGCGCGTGCCTCCGATCCGGCTGCTCCCCCTTCCGGAATCGCACATGCAAGCGATGATGCCGCGAGCCCAATGCGAACCGGGAAGACACACAGGTTGAAAACCTGTGCTACGAGAAGAGGCAGCCCCGAGCCTCGTGAACGCGCGAGCATCACGTGTGGCCCATAGAACGCCGCGATCGTGCCCCTGGAGCGTTGCTCGCTCAGGAGATCAGCTCACCGGCCCAGAGCGTCTCGAAGAACCGCCGCCACGGCATGATCCGAACGCCGCGGACCACGCGTTCCGCTGCCTCGTTGCAGACGAGAATCGAGAGGCGGGGGCGATGGGTCTCCCCGAACAGGACGAGCGAACGCAGGTCGCGGTCTTCGACCCGTGAACTCCCCTTGACCTCGATCGCAACCTCCCCGGCACCGACCACGAAATCGACTTCCGCCCCGGATTTCGTCCGCCAGAAGTGGATGTCGTATCCGAGCTCCCGGTACGAAGCATGGGCGACGAGCTCCATGAAGACGAGATGCTCCAAAGCCCTGCCAAACTGCTCGCCGCGGGGCTCCGCCATGCGTCGCTTGATGATTGCGCCGGCTACGCCGACATCGAAGAGATAGAATTTCGGGGCTTTGCTGATCACCTGCCTCTCTTGCCGCTTCTTGTAGGGCAACACCAACCGCCCGAGGAGCGTATCGCAGAGAATCAGGAAATACTCCTTCACTGTTTTCGCATCAACGCCGCAGTCGCGGGCGATGTTCGCATAGTTGACCAGTTCACCGTGGCTGTAGCCCATCGCCTCGAAGAACCGAGAAAACGCCGGCACGTTTCGCGTCAACCCCTCGTCGAACACCTCCTCCTTGAGATAGTCTCGCACGTACGCGTCAAGCGACCGTCGTGGATGGTCGGAGAGATAATGCGTCGGCAGGAGGCCGTGATTGAGCGCCCTCATGAGGTCGAATCCGCCTCCCGTACCATCTGCCGCCGGAAACTCCACCGTGGCCAACGGATACATCTCGTATCGCCAAGCCCGACCCCCCAGCAGATTGGCCCGGCCCCTCTTGAGCTTTCGCGCACTTGACCCACAGAGCACGAAGCGAAGCCCGTGGTGCTCGATGAGGCTGTGGACCTCGTCGAGCACCCCAGGAACCTTCTGCACCTCGTCGAGGATGATCGGCCGCTCGAGATCGACGAACGAGCGGGCGAGCAACTGTTCCCTCAGGAGTGCCGGCCGGGCTCCGAAAGCGAGTGCGAGATCGGTCTTCAGAAAGTCGTAGCTCAGGCTTCCCGGAAACGCAGCCTTGAGAAGCGTCGATTTGCCGACCTTTCGCGGCCCCCAAAGAAAGGCTGACTGCCGCGGGGGCAGGTCGATGCGAAGAAGCCGCTGAAATGCACGATCCATTCGGGAGCTTACTCCATTCTGGTAGCACCAAAAAGGAGTTTGCTCCGGTCGGGACGGCCTGTCAAATCTGGTCGGCCACCCGGCCCGCGAGGGCCGCGGAGAGTGGGCATGAGGCGGCGGGCTCACCGCTTCGGTAGCGGGCGAGCAGTTCCTTCGACCGCGCGGCGAGCATCCGGCGGACCTCGCGTCGCTTGCCCTTCACCCGCGGAATCTTCATGAAGTCGTAGGCGGTGGTCTGGTGCCGCATCCAGGCGATCACGGCCGCCTCGGCCCGCCGCTCGATCGGGATTCGCTCAGTGCGGGCCACCGTGCCGCTGCCGACCGGGGTGGCGTGCGACGTGACGGCCGCAGCGAGTTGCTCGGCCAGCGTGGCATGACGCTCGTGAAACCCCAGGAAGGCCCGTACGGCCGCGGCAAAGTCTTCCACATACTCGGCCTGCGCGGCATCGCGTCGCTTCGCCGCCGATGCCTGCCGCTTCGCATAGGCATCCGTGGATCGCTCTGACTCGAGTTCGGTCCGGATCCGCTCCACCGTCGCGCGATCCGCCCAGACGCCCCGCGAAAACGTCCGCCGGCCGACCTTTTCCTGCACCACCCAGTGATCGCCCGTCGCCTTGACCCGCCGCGTCAGTCCCGGATCACCCGGCGGCACGAGAATCCATCCGGCGGGCACGGCCACCACGGCCCCGCTCGCCACGCGAACGGTCGAGTCGGTTGGCCCTGGCATATACAGGTTTCCGGCCATCTTCTCCGAGATTCTCCTCGCGGACCAACGTATCGGCCACACGAGCGTATCGGCCACCCAAGGCGCGGCACTATAACCCCGTAAACCATCGCCCCTCGCGGCCTTACGGCCGGTCGGCTTGAACACGGGCTCCTGCGTGGGGGGACGCCCGCGGCCTTACGGCCGGTCGGCTTGAACACGGGCTCCTGCGTGGGGGGACGCCCGCGGCCTTACGGCCGGTCGGCTTTCTGAACCACCGTCTAAGCCCAACGCCGTAAGGCGTGGGACGAACCACCGGCAACGCCGCTGTTTTCGGCGTTTGCGGCTCGGTTTCAGGCCGCTATCTTCCAGCCCTGGCGTTTCGCTACCCGGCGGGTGACTCATGCGCGGTGCTGCACGCAGACTCCTCTCCTTTTTCCTCGCCGCCACGGCGGCCGTCGCCTCCGCGCGGGAATACGTCATTCGCGGCGTTGATGATCCCGCCCCCGATCTCCTCGCGCGATCGCTGGCCAACGACAACGGCCTGCTCTTGCTCACCAGCCCGCTCACCACGCGGAAGGCGTATCTCGCCGCCGTCGTCGAAAAAACGACGCTCGTACTGCAACACGCCGGCCACCCCGACGCCAAGGCGACAGCCACCGTCGAAACCGGCACCGACGGCGACCGCGTGATCATCGACGCCGTCCCCGGCGCACGCCACCTCGCGGCCTCGATCGAGATCACCGGCCTGCCCGACAACCTCGCCAGCGACCTCCGCGGCTGGCTGAAGTCGCAGCGGCCGCCCGCCGATGCGGTGCCCCGCGCGGTGGACACCGCGAGCGGCTGGAGCGGGACGAGGTGGTTCGACCACCGCGGCCAGCCCGCCCGCATGGAGCCCGCTCTCTGGAGCCGCGGCCAGCCCGCCCCGTTCGATCCCCAACACCTGCGGACCGTCCGCGCGGCGATCGCGCAGTTCCTCCGCGATCACGGCTCCTTCGCTGCAGCGCGGGGCGTGGAAAAGCCGCAGACCACCGGGCCACGGTGCGACGTCACGGTGGCCCGCGGCGACGACGGCGCGGTGCTCACGATCGCGTTCGCCAACCTGCCGCCGGCTGCCGTCCTCCGGGAAGTCGAGGTCGCGCCCGCCTCACGGGTTTCGTCCGCCGTCCTCTGCGAGACGCTCGGCATCGAGATCGGCCGCACGGTCACCGAGCACGACCGGTTGGCGTGGCTCGAGGCCGTCAGGGAATCTGGGCGATTCGTCCGCCACGACGTGAAGTTCAAGGAGACCAAGCCCGACGCCAGCGGTGTGACCGGTGTCGTCGCGATCTTCGATCTCACGGCGTACCCGCACGTGCCGACCCTCGGCCAGCCGCTCACTCGCGAGGAGGAGGTGATGCTGCGTTTCCGGTCGTGGCTGCTCGACACCCTCGCGAACGACGACGACCTCACCGTCGGCTGGCACCGCGGCACCGACGAGCCAGCTGCGGCCAGGCTGGCGATCTCCACCCGCGACGGCGTGCTCCTCACGTGCCTCCCAGACACCGACGACGCCTGCGGCGTGGCGGCGAGCGGCCTCGGGCTCGGCTGGTACCTGCCCCGGGCCGCGGGCCGGTTCGAGGTGCCGTTGCCGATGAAGGTTCGCGGCTGTTTCACCGTCGCCCTCGACCTCACCGAAACGAGTGACCGCGGCCGCTACTCCTACCCTCGCAAGTTCACCGTGGCGGCCGGGCTTGAACCGCGGCCGCACGATGCCGAAGCGGCCGTCGCCATCACGGCCCGGATCGAGCCGGTCGCCTGCCTGTCGCTCGTGCATGGGGCGGAGTCGCAGGTTCGCTGGGAAGACGACGTGCTTGTGGTCACCGAACGCGGCACGGAGGCGCGGTTCGAGGGCGCATCCGGCCGGCTCGTCTCGATTCACGCGCCCGACGGATCGACGCTGGACGTCGGCGCGTCGCCGGGGCTGCTCGCCCGCGACCTCGGCGTGCTCCGCGACCGGGCCGGCGCCGACGCCTATCGCGCCGACACCCCGATCACGTCGCTCGTCGAGTTCATCGCCACCGACGGGTTTCTCGACGCCGCGGGTCGGATCTCCGCTGCGGCGGGCTTCACCGACGCCTTCACCACATGGCGACCGCGAATCGGCACCGTCGACGCCAACCTCCTCGAGATGGCGGGCCGCGGCGGCTTTGCCACCGCCGACTCCCGAGTGGCGACCGCCATTGCCCAGTTGGCCGACGATGACTTGCAGCCCTTGCCCGTGATTCCAACGGCTCCGAACGCCGGCCCGACCGACACCTGGTCGATGCTCACCCTCGCCACGGCAACGCAAGCCTGGCGGTGGCTCGACGAGTCGTGTGGCCGCGACGCCTGGCCCTGCGCCCTGGTGCGGATCGCGACGCTCGCGGCCGGCAAAGACTCCACCGGCGCGCTCTGGGAAATCACGTCACTGATGGCCAACACGCACTACGGCCCGATCGCCAATCTTGCTGCCGCCAACCTGATCCCGATCGAGACCATGGCGGTGTCGTTTGCGAGGCAGGGCCAGACGCGGCTCTCCACCACCGCGTTCCATGCCGACTGCGAGGCCGTCCGAGCCGTGCTCGCCGACTGCGGCCTCGACCGCTGCGGCGTGGCGCTCGTCCGTTCGCTCGACGACGACGAGGCCCGTGCGATCGGGGGCACCTGCTTCGGCGACCCGGCCGTCCTGCTCCCGCTCGTCCACGAACTCCGCGGCTGCGTCTCGGAGGACGCCGCGCTCGCCGCCCTCCCCACCGCCCTCGACCACTGGTGGGACTCATCCCTGCGGTCAGTCGTGGCGTCTGCTCTCGCCGCCAGGACCGATCTGAAGACGGCCGACAAGCCCGACAGCGATCAGACGCCGCGGCGGTGACGGCGCAGGGGCTGTTTTCTGTGGGTGGCCCCGAATCGTGCGGCATGGGCGCAGGCACAGGTTGAAAACCTGTGCTACGGGGCGACGCGGGATGCTTGTGCAGGTTGACAACCTGCACCTACGTGCGGGGTACGAACTCAGCGAGGGGCTGCCCGTGCTCCGAGAGCCGGCGTTACCGGCAAGCGAAGGCAG
>JBAXOU010000102.1:0-11150 GCA_037133115.1 Planctomycetota bacterium
AGCGGATGGTGCCGTCCCAGATCCGCTCCAGGAGCCGGGACTCGAGCCGCGGATCGTCCACCGGCGTGAGCACGGTGGTGTCGACCGCGATGGTGGCGATGCCGTCCTTGACCGACTCCAGTCGATACCGCAGCCGCGTCCGCACCGCTTTGCGCGGACCGTTGGGCACCTCGACGACCACCTCCTGAGGAATCGTCCACTCGAAGCCCACCTCGACCGGGTCATCCGGCAGCGGCACCACCACGAGGTCCCCCGTCGCCGCCGGCGGGCAGGGGCGGAGTTCGCGGCGGTCGAGCACGCGGCCGTCCGCGGCAACGGTCATCCGCACCAAGGGCACGCCAAGGCTGTGCGGCACGAGTTCGTAGCCAGGCGGCGGCTCCGTGCCGCTGCCGCTCGACCAGCGGACCTCGCCGCGGTCGCTCGTCCGCGAGGTCATCGTCACGTCTTCCACCGACTGCTCGAGCGTCGCGCTGCCGGCAGCATCGACGGCGACGACCCTCCAGGTCTTCGTTGAGTCGGTCATCGTTTCGACCGACTGCGTCGTGCCGTTCATCGTGGTTTCGGTGAGCGCGCGATGCGCGACCCGCATCGCCATCTGCTCGCCGGGATGAAACTTGTAGCGAAGCCTGACAGGTTCGGCCACCGCCGTGGTGGCGGCCACCGCAGCGAGGAGACCAAGGCACACACGCGCGAACTGTCGAGAGGCTGCGGCCGTCATGCGCCGCCCCGCGTCGTGGGCCGCTCGGCGGCCCGCAGCCCGCCACCCCATCCGAGCTTCTCCCGGAGTGTGCCGTAATAGCCGTGCCTTCCGGTCTCGACGAGCGTGAAGCGGGGTTCCGCGCGGCGGACGCGGATCCGGTCGCCGGGCTCGAGCCCCGTCACCACCCGGCCGTCGACCACGCAGGCCGAGCCCTCGTTTGGCTCTGGCACGACGATCTCGTACGTGCGAGCGGCGGAGTCGACGACGGTGCGGTTGGTGAGCGTGTGCGGGTTGAGTGGCGTGAACACGAATGCGTCGAGATCCTTGCGAACGATTGGGCCTCCGGCCGAGAGGTTGTAGGCGGTCGACCCCACTGGCGTCGAGACGATCAGCCCGTCGGCGCGGTACGTGGTGGCGGGCTCTCCGTCGACGATCAGGCCGATCTCAATCATCGAAAACGGCGGGCCCGCGAGGATCGACGTCTCGTTGAGGCCGAGTTCACGAGGCACGCTCGTGGCGTTTTCACGGACGACCTCCGTCTCGAACATCAGATGGTCGACGAGTTGGAATCCCCCCGCCGCGATGCTGCGGATCGCCTCCGCAGCAGCAGCGCGGGGCACGTCGGCAAGAAAACCGAGCCGCCCAAGGTTCACGCCGAGCACGGGGATCTGCCCGTAGCCCATCCAGCGGGCGGCACGAAGGATCGAGCCGTCGCCTCCGATCACGACCACGAGGTCGGTGGCCGAGGGGCAGGGGGGCTTTTCGGCGGTGCCTGGAGGCGGAGCCAGGAGCGCGGTCGCCTCGTGACCGGCGTCGCGGATCAGTGCCGCGACTCGGTCGGCCTCCGCCGCCACATCGGGCCTGTCAGCGAGGCCGACGATCGCAAACCGCAGCGGGGCTGCAGCGGCATGACCGGGACGCAGTCGAGAGCCGCTGGACATGGGCGACACGCCTCCGGCGTCGATCAACGGTTGAAGGCGGCGTGCGCGGCGACGCTGCCGGTCGGGTCACGACCGGACAGGCGACGGCACGTGGCGGCGATGCCCGCCGCATCGAGCCCCAGGTCAGCCAGCAGTTCCGCCCGTTCGCCGTGCTCCACAAAGCGGTCGGGCAGGCCCAGCCGCACGATCGGGCCGGCGTGGATGCCGGCGTCGTTGACCGCCTCGAGAATGGCGCTGCCGAAGCCGGTCGGCAGGGCATTTTCCTCGAGGGTCACCGTCCACGGCGCCGACTCGATGCGGTCGACGAGTGCGGCGTCGATCGGCTTCACGAACCGGGCATTAACGACCGCGAGTTCGAGCCCTTCGCCGCGGAGGATCGTCGCCGCCTTGAGGGCTTCTCCCAGGAGCGTGCCACAGGCGATCACGAGGCCCTCGCTTCCCTCGGCAAGCGTCTCGGCATGGCCGAGTTCGATCGGCTGCCGTGGCCCCTCGTGCCGCTCCACGACCGCCTTCGGGTAGCGGATCGCCACTGGACCGTCATGGGCCAGCGCCCAGTCGAGCATCGCCACGAGGTCATGCTCGTCGCCGGGGGCAAGGACCGCCATGTTGGGAAACAGCCGCATGTAGCCGAGGTCGAACGAGCCGTGGTGCGTCGGGCCGTCGGGGCCCGTCAGGCCGGCGCGGTCCATCATGAACACCACCGGGAGGTTCTGGAGGCAGACCTCCTGAAAGACCTGGTCGAACGACCGCTGCAGGAACGTGCTGTAGATGTCGACGATCGGCCGGCAGCCTGCCTTGGCCTGGCCGGCCGCAAAGGCGACGGCGTGCGACTCGCAGATGCCGACATCAAAGAACCGCTCGGGAAACTCTTCCCGCACCGGCTCGAGCTTGTTGCCCTGGCACATCGCGGCGGTCATGACCGTGACCCGTGGATCCCGCCGCAGGGCGGCACCGATGGCCGTGCTGGCGACGTCGGTGTAGGCCCGCGAGGTCGATTTCTTGATCGACACGATGCAGTCGTCGTCGTCGCACTCGAACGGGGCGGGGGTGTGGAAGAAGACCGGGTCGGCCTCCGCGGGCTTGAAGCCGTGACCCTTCTCGGTGAGCACGTGGAGCAGGATCGGCCCTTCCTCCTCCTTCACGAGTTCCAGGTAGCGGATGAGGTTGGGGAGCGAGTGGCCCTCGACCGGTCCGAAGTAGCGGACGCCGAGCGCCTCGAAGAGCGCGCCGCCGTGGATCGAGGTCTTGAGCGACTCCTTGACGTTGGCGAGCATCCGCTCCATCGACTCGCCGACCATCGGCATGCCCTTGATGAACTCGCCGGCCTGGTGCTTGAAGCCGCGGTACCAGGAGTGGGTGCGGACCGTGTCGAGGTATTCCGCCAGCCCGCCCACCCGCGGGCAGATCGACATCTTGTTGTCGTTGAGGATCACCAGCATCCGCTTCTTGAGGAAGCCGGCGTTGTTGAGCGCCTCGAAGACGATGCCCGAGGGAAGCGCGCCGTCGCCGATCACCGCCACCGAATGGCGGTCGGCTTCGCCGCGGAGGCAGTCGCCGCTGGCGAGGCCGAGCGCCGTCGAAACGCTACAGCCGGCATGGCCGGTCATGAACAGGTCGTAGGGGCTCTCGTCGGGATTGGGGTAGCCCATCAGGCCCCCCTTGGTGCGAATCGTGCCGAACGTGGCGAAGCGGCCCGTGATCAGCTTGTGGGGATAGATCTGATGACCCGTGTCCCAGATCAGGCGGTCGCGGCTGAAGTCGTAGACGCGGTGCAGGGCGAGGCAGAGTTCCACCACGCCGAGGTTCGAGGCGAAATGGGCGGTCCGGGACGTGGCAACTTCGCAGAGCGCCCGCCGCATCTCCGTGGCAAGTTGCTCCAGTTCGTCCATCGAGAGCCGCTGTAGGTCGCGCGGCGAAAGGATGCTCGGCAGGATGTCGGCCATGGTGAGGGGTGCTCCGTGCGTGCCCGCTGTCGGGCGGGGCGTCAATGATCGCGGGTGACGATCCAATGGGCGAGTGCTGCGAGTTCCGCGGCCGGTTCGCCGAGGGGGGCCACCGCGGCGGCGGCTTCGGCGGCGAGGTTTTGGGCCCGCTCGCGGGCCGAGCCGACGCCGGCCACCGTGGGGTAGGTCAGCTTGCCACGCTGGGCGTCCTTGCCCACGCGCTTGCCCATGGCGGCCTCGGTGCCCTCGGCGTCGAGCAGGTCATCGGCAATCTGAAACGCCACGCCGAACGCCCGGCCGAATCTGGTCAGCGCGTCGAGTTGAGCGTCGTCGGCCCCGACCGCAAGTCCTCCGAGGTGGAGGGAGGCCAGGAACAAGGCGCCGGTTTTGCGGCGGTTGATCCGATCCATCCAGGCCACCTGATCGCCGGCGGTCACCGGCGGACTGTCGAGCCACCCACGTTCGGCGGCAAGGTCGTCGACCTGGCCACCCACGAGCGCCGCCGACCCAGATGCCTGGGCGAGTGCAAGACATGCCCGGGCAGCGACCGCGGCGGGCATGCCCTTGGCGAGCACCTCGAACGCCAACGCCTGCAGCGCATCGCCGCAGAGAATGGCGGTGGCCTCGTCGAACGCGCGGTGACAGGTAGGGCGGCCCCGGCGAAGATCATCGTCATCCATCGCCGGGAGATCGTCGTGGACGAGCGAGTAGGCGTGGATGCACTCGACGGCGACAGCGGCCGGGGTCGCCACCTCCCAGTGGTCGGCCGGATCCCAGTGGTCGGCCGGATCCCGCCGCGGAGAGCCACAGGCCTGCGCGGCCCAGAAGACAAGGGCCGGACGCAGCCGCTTTCCGGGCGCGAGGACGGCGTACCGCATCGACTCTGCGAGCCGCGTTGGCGTCTCGCCGTCGAAGCCGACCGCGGCGGAGAGCCGGGGCTCAAAAAAGTCGCGGACGGAATCCAGGGCGGCCACGATCGAACACCCCGCACCGGCCGGGAGGCAGGTGTCGGAGGCCGCTTCGCTGCTGGTCACCGGGCAGTTCGCCATGCGTGGCCTGCAGGGAAGTGCGAGGCTCGTGAAGGATGATCCAAACGGACGATCCGAGCCCTTCCTAAAAACATCTGTTTCGCCCGTGGAAAGTCTAGCCGTCGTCTCCGGCATCGTCCATGCCGGGGAGCGCCCGCGACCGCTGTTTTCGGCCGGCTGCCCGGGGAGTCTTGGCAGCCTCTCCGGCCTTGAGAGGGGCGATTGGCGCCAGGATCGGCCGTCCCTCGTCGTCGATACGGACGAGCGTGCTGACCTTCTCTTCCGCGGCGGCGAGCTCCTCGTGCAGCCGGCGGAGCAGGCTGACACCCCGTTCGTAGGCCGCGATCGAGTCTGACAGGCCGAGGCTTCCCGATTCCAGCCGCGAGACGATCTCGCCGAGGTCGGCGAGTGCGGTTTCAAAGGAGGCGGGCTGGGGTGAGTCTGCGGGCTCAGCGTCCGATGGCATCGTTGGTCGTCCTTTCCACACGGCTCCAGAGGCGTCCGTCTGCGAGTTGCGTGATGATGGTGGCGCCGGCCGCGATGCCGGCGGTGCTCTTGAGGGCCGCATCGTGAGCTTCGAGCCTGGTCACCGACCAGCCGCGGGCGAGGAGGTGCACGGGGCTACCGGCCTCGAGACGCGCCGCCGCGGCGGCGACCCGCTCGCCAGTTCGTTCGACAACGACGCCGGCAAGGCGGCGCAGCCGGATGGCGTGCCGGTCGATCGCATCACGGCGGTCACGGACCAGTCGGCTCGGGTCGGCAAAGATCTGCGATCGGGCCAGCGACATGAGGCGGTCGCGGGAGAGTTCGAATCGCCTCGCGAGCGATGTCTGCAGCCGCGTTCCGAGCGAGGCGACGGCGGCCGTCACCTGGCGTGCGTCAGGCACCAGTTTCACGGCGGCGTCGGTCGGCGTCAGCGCCCGCACATCGGCCGCGAGGTCGCAGAGGGTGACGTCGATCTCGTGGCCCACGCCCGACACCACCGGGATCGGCGACGCGGCGACCGCGCGGACGAGCACCTCCTCGTTGAACGACCAGAGATCCTCGAGGCTCCCACCACCGCGGATCAGGGCGATCGCGTCGACGGCGGGCCGCAGCCGCGCCGCCGCGTGCAGGGCCGCGGCGAGCTCCTCAGCGGCCCCCGCCCCCTGCACCCGCGACGGGACGACGATCACCTCGGTCGCCCGCCACCGCGACAGGAGCGTCTCGAGAAAGTCGGCGATGGCGGCGCCGGTGGGGCTCGTGATCACGGCGATTCGCTCGGGGAACTCGGGCAGGGGCCGCTTCCGGGCCGCAGCGAAGGCCCCCTCGGCGTCGAGGAGGGCGTGGACACGGCGGAGCCGGGCCTCGAGCGTGCCCGTGCCGATCGCGTGCAGGCGGTCGATTGTCAGCTGGTAGGTGCCGCGAGGCGGATAGACCTCCAGTCGCCCATGGCAGACCACGGCGAGCCCGTCGGCGGGCTCGATGGCAAGCGCCTGCATCGAGCCCCGCCAGATGACCGCTCGGAGCACGGCAGCCTCGTCCTTGAGGGACAGGTAGACGTGGCCGCTGGAGGCCCGCGTCAGGTTGCTCACCTCGCCGGCCACCCAGACGTCGGCGAACCGAGTCTCGAGTTGCTCCTTGACTCGGGAGGTGAGGTCCGACACGCTCTGGACGTCGTCGGGCGGGCTACGGTGGTCTGTCGCGACGCGGGTGGCCATCGATGGCCAGTGTAGCAGTCGCCGGCGATGGACCCGGCCCGGCGGAGGCGTGGAGCGAGCATGTCAGCAGCCCGAGTCGAGACCGGAGCCCCGCGCCCCGACGAGGCCGCCTCCCGGGCCGCGCTAGACCACGCGGCCTCCCGGGCCGCGCTGGACCACGCGGCCTCCCGGGCCGCGCTGCTCGTCGTGTTCCTCACGGTCTTCATCGATCTGCTCGGATTCGGCATCGTCCTGCCCGTGATGCCGCGGCAGGCCGAGCCTTTCCTCAACGCTCTCGGGCTCTCGCCGGCCGCCCAGGGGGCGGTCATCGGCGTGCTCTTCTCCAGCTTCTCGCTGATGCAGTTTCTCTTCAGCCCGTTCTGGGGCCGCCTCTCCGACCGGATCGGCCGGCGGCCGATGCTGCTTCTGAGCCTTGCGGGATCGGTCGTCTTCTACGCCGTCTACGCCGTCGCGGTCTTGGTGCCGTCCGATCCCGCGCCCTCACGGGAGCGGGCCGCGCTGGCCCTTGGCCTGATGCTTCTGTCGCGGATCGGCGCCGGCATCGCCGGCGCGAGCGTCGGCACGGCCGCGGCCGTGATCGCCGACTGCACGACGCCGGAGAACCGCGCCCGCGGCATGGCGCTCATCGGCATCGCGTTTGGTGGCGGCTTCACGCTGGGTCCGCTGATCGCCTATTTCGGCCTGGCGCTCTTCCGTCAGCAGCCCTGGGGCGTGGGGGCGATCGCGTCGGTGCTGTCGCTGGTGGCCTTCCTGATCGCGGCCACCGTGTTTCGCGAGACGCGACCTGCGCAGGGAGTTCCCGAGCGGCAGCGGTCGGGGCTCGGCCGCATGGCCGCGGTGCTCTCGACGCCAGGCGTCGGTGCGCTCGTGCTCGTCTACTTCCTGGCGATCGTCTCCTTCGCCGGGTTCGAATCGACGATCGCCCGTCTCACGCGGTCGGCCTTCGGCATGTCCGACCATGACAACTTCCTCGTCTTCGCTTTCATCGGCGTGATGCTTCTCCTCGCGGGCGGCGGCTACCGGCCCCTGGCGAAGCGGTTTTCCGAGCAACGCCTGCTCGCGGCTGGGGTCTTGCTCGTGCTTGTCGGAATCGGCCTGCTCGGCGTCGTGGCCTGGTGGGTTTATCGCGATCCTTCGGCCGGTCAGGGCGTGGCGGCGAAGGCGGTCTTCTACGCAGCGGCCGCGGTCGCCGTGGCGGGGTTCGCGGCGGTCAATCCGTCGGTGTCAGCCTTGATCTCAAAACAGGCCGATCCGGCGCGGCAGGGTGAGGTGCTCGGCGTCAACCAATCGTTCGCTTCGCTGGGGCGGATCGTCGGGCCGTTCCTGGGCTCGTTTCTGTTCGGCGTGCATCCCTCGCATGCCCTGCCGTTCGCGGTGTCTGTGATGCTGCTCTGCGGCGTGCTCGCCCTGCTGCCGCGGATCGTCGGTGGAGCGCCGCGATGACGCTTCGGCTCGGTGTGCTCGTGATCGGCCATGGCACGGCGGATCCGGTCGGCGCGGCGGAGACCCGGCAGGTCGCGGCGACCGTCGCCAGCCTCATGCCCCACGTGCCGGTCGAACTCGGCTTCCTGGAGGTGATCGCCCCGACGATCGGCGATGCGGTGGCGCGACTGGCCGCCCGTGGCTGCCGCTCGGTCGTGGCCGCTCCGCTGCTGCTGTTTGCCGCCGGACACGCGAAGCGCGATGTGCCCGAGGCGGTCGCGATGGCGGCCGCGGCGCACGGGCTGAGCGTGCGGCAGACGGACGCGTTTGGCGAGATTCACGAGATCGTGGAGCTCTCGCGGATCCGACGGCACGAGGCCGTCGCGGCCCGCAGCCGGATCGCGGCTGCGGAGACCGTGCTCGTGATGATCGGCCGGGGGTCGAGTGATCCCGAGGCGGCCGCCCAGCTCCGCTCGTTCACGGACGCGACGCTCGGCGACGAGGGGGCCGCCCGGCCTCGCCGGGTCGAACTGGGGTTTGTGGCGGCGGCTCGACCACGGCTCGACGAGGCGATCGCCATCGCCTGCGACCCTTCGGACGCCGAGGTGCGTAGGATCATCGTGCAGCCGCATCTGCTGTTTCGTGGCCACGTGGAGGATCAGGTGACCGACGCAGTGGCCAGCGGCCGGGAGCGGAGGCCTGGCGTCGAGTGGATTCAGGTGCCCCGGCTGGGTGCCGATCCCCTTGTCGCCAGGGCACTTGCCCGCCGCGTAACGCAGATTGCCGATGCGGAAAATGCGACGGAAAGCCTGTCTCGCCAAGGCTGAGGCGAGACGTCACAATGAGTGATTCCGCGGCCGGTCTCGCCCATCAGGTTCGGGGTTCGGTACGCATGTCATGACACGGAGGATTCACCGCGTGGACTCAACGACACGGACGGGGCGGTCGATCGGCATGGTGGGCATGTTTGGCATGCTGTCCACGGTGGCCATGCAGTTCATGGCGGCCGCCGCCGAGGCGCAGGTGCCACAGCAGCCACCCGCGGTGGTGGCGCCGGCTCCCGTCGATCGGCCGGTGATCCAGGCTCCTGCGGCCGCTCCCGCGGCCGCCCCGGCAGTGGCTCCCGGGCAGGCCAATGCGCCGCCGGCGGCGGTGAAGGCTGGGACCAACGACCGCTACATCGCAGTGGCGGTCCGCCGCCAGCTCGAGAACGAACACTTCCTCCGCAAGCCGATCGACGATGAGATCGCCCGGCGGTGGTTCTCTTCGTTTCTCGAGGCGCTCGACCCCATGAAGGTCTACTTTCTGCAGAGCGACGTCGATGCGTTCATGCAGAAGCGGGAGTCGCTCGACGACCTCGTGAAGAAGGGCGACGTCACCTTCGCGTACGACGTGCTGACGAGGTTCCTGCAGCGGGTGGACCAGCGGCTGCCGCTGGTCGAGCGTCTGATCCAGGGAGCCCAAGACTTCACCAAGGACGAAACGATCGTCATCGACCGCGACGAGACGAAGTGGGCGAAGAACGAGGCCGAGGCCGAAGACATCTGGCGGCGGCGGATCAAGTACGACCTGCTCGTCCAGAAGATGGAGAAGACGCCCTCCGAGGAGGCGAAGGACAAACTGCTTCGCCGCTATCGCAGTCTCGCCAAGCGGTGGCACCAGATGACGGCCGACGAGCTCCTCGAGACGTACCTTTCGTCGCTCACGAGTAGTTTCGATCCGCACACCAGCTACATGTCGCCTGGCACCCTGGAGAACTTCGAGATCGGGATGCGGCTGCAACTCGATGGCATCGGCGCCCAACTCAAGGGCGAGGATGGCTACACCACGATCGTGGAGCTCACTCCGGGCGGGGCGGCCGACAAAGACGGCCGACTCAAGTCCAAGGATCGAGTGGTCGGCGTGGGCCAGGGCACGGAAGGCGAGATCGTTGATGTCGTCGACATGAACCTCAACGAGGTCGTCAAGCTGATCCGGGGCAAGCGGGGCACGACCGTCCGCCTCAAGGTGATCCCCGTCGGCGAGAACGTGCCCAAGGTCTACGACATCACCCGGGCAAAGATCGAGCTCAAAGACGCCGAGGCCCGCGGCGAGGTGATCGAGCACGGAAAGAAGGCCGACGGTTCGCCGTACAAGGTGGGCGTGATCAACCTGCCGAGTTTCTATCTCGACATGGCCGGTGCCCAGCAGGGCCAGGCGGAGTTCAAGAGCAGCACTCGCGACTGCAAGCGGCTCCTCGAAGACTTCAGCAAGCAGGGTGTCGACTGCGTGGTGCTTGACCTGCGGAGCAACGGCGGCGGTTCGCTGCCGGAGGCGATCAAGCTGACGGGGCTGTTCATCGACAAGGGACCGGTGGTGCAGATCAAGGATTCCGACAAGCAGGTCCGTCCCTACGACGACGTCGATCCGGGCGTCGTCTGGGACGGCCCGCTGGTCGTGCTCACGAGCAAGTTCAGCGCCAGCGCCAGTGAAATTCTCGCCGGCGCGATCCAGGACTACCACCGTGGCTTGATCGTGGGTGACAAGTCGACCCACGGGAAGGGAACCGTGCAAACGCTCCTCGACGTCGGCCGCCAGCTCTTCCCCCGGTTCGACAGCTCGCCGCAGTTGGGGGCGATCAAGGTGACGATCCAGCAGTTCTACCGGCCGTCTGGCGACAGCACCCAACTCGAGGGCGTGCTGAGCGACGTTGAGCTCCCGAGCATCACCAGCCACCTCCCGATCGGTGAGTCGGACCTCGACCACGCGCTGACGTTCGATCGCGTGCCACGGGCCGATTTCGCCGGTTCCGGGAAAGTGACCGACGGCATGGTGGCCATGCTTCGGGAGGCGTCGGCCAAGCGGGTGCAGGCCAACAAGGACTTCGTGAAGCTGGCCGGCGATATCGCCCGCTATGAGAAGCGGAAGGACGAGAAGACGATCTCGCTCGTGGAGACCGAGTTCGAACGGCAGTGGAACGAGGGCAAGGCTGCCGAGGACGAAGAGGAGAAGAAACTCGAAGAGATGGAGTCGCAGAAGAAGCCGGTCGTCCGCCGCGATTACTACTTCGACGAGGCCCTCGACGTCACGATCGACTACCTCAAGGCGCTCGCCGGAGCGACCGGTCTTGCCGATACCGCGAAGGTGCTGGAGCCCACGTCGACGCCGTGATCGGTGTCGGTTGAGGCAGCCCAATCGCGTGAGCGATGGGGACATCCCGGCTACGCCGCGCTTGCTTGGGGCTGCCCATGCCCGTCGCCGGACGTTCACGTCGGCCCTCCAGGCCTCCGTTCACTGCGTGTCCGCTGCGCTCCGCCATCGTGGCTCCGCTTGCTCCCACAGCCCGGCTCTCGGGCACGGGCAGCCCCTCGCTGAATTCGTGTTCCGCTCGTAGGTGCAGGTTGTCAACCTGCACATGCAGTGTGATTGGCGATGAT
>JBAXOU010000103.1:0-11146 GCA_037133115.1 Planctomycetota bacterium
TTGGGAAGCTAGCGCTCTACCAACTGAGCTACGCCCGCAAAACACCAGGATTGTAGCAGACGCCACGACCCCTGCACCGGGCCGATGCGTAGAATCGGCGACGCCCTCGGGCTGCCCATGGCGGGGACGCCATGCGCTGGCACCCCGGCCGGCACTCATTCTTCCAGGAGCCCCACCAGCGATGCCCAACGCCGACGCCGCCGAGACACGCCCCGTCGCGACGAGTCGCAGCGGAACGGCCTGGTCGCTCATCCGCTGGCTCGTCTTCAGCCTGCTGTTGGCCATCGTGGCGGTGATCGCCTGCCTGCCCGCGATCGTCGGCACGCCCGAACGGGTGACCAAACTCATCGCCACCGCGATCCCCGAACTGGCCGCCGACGTAAAGCCGGCCAGCGTCAGGCTCGGGTGGTTTGGCCCGATCGTGCTCGAAGACCTCGCGATCGTGCCCCGCAATGGCGACCGTACTCCGCTCGAGGTCCACCGGGTGGAGGTGGAGCACGGGCTCGCCGGCATCCTGCTCTCCGCCGGCAACCTTGGCCGCGTGCGGATCGAGGGGCTCCGCGCCGACGTCGTCTTTGACAAGGAACATCGCACCAATCTCGACTCGATCCTGCCGCCACGCGAGCCGGGCCAGGCGCCGGGGGGCAAGGGACCGCGCCGGGCTGCCATCGCGCTGCAGCTCGACGTCGAAGACGCCGTGGTGCGGATCAGCGGCCCCTGGACCAGCGATCCGTGGGTGAGCGACCCCATCGACGTGAAGGCCGCGCTCGGCAACGGGGCCGACGGCTATGCCACCTGGACGATCGAGCCGGTTCAGTTGCTCAAGCAGGCGGAACTCCAGCAGACCGTCGCCCACGAGGTGCTCGCCTACATCGTGCCCGTGTTCGCCGACGCGGCGCGGACGAGCGGCCGCTTCTCGCTGCGACTCGACGGCGCGACCTTTCCCGTCGGACGGCCGGAGGAGGCAAAGCTCGCCGGACTGCTCCAGATGCACGAGGTGGTGCTCGGCCCCGGGCCGCTCGTTGAAAACATGTTTCGCTCCCTCCCCATGAACCTGCCGCCGCCACCAACGATCCGGATCACCGACGAGGCAGACGTCGCCTTCCATCTCGCGGAACGGCGGATGTGGCACGAGGGACTCGAGTTTGGCATCCCGCTCAAGAAGTCGGGCCAGCGGCTCGATGTGCGGTCGCAGGGCTCGGTCGGCCTCGACGATCGGTCGCTCGACCTGAAGCTCTCGCTGCCGATCCCCGCTGATCTACCCCAAGACCGGCCGCTCGTGGCCGCCCTGGCCGGAAAGCAGGTTTCACTCGGCGTCGGAGGGGTGCTCGGCGAGCCGAAGGTGATCTTCGACGGCTCCATCAAGGAGGCGGCCGGCCAGGTGGTCGTCGACCTCATCGATCGGTGGCGCAATGGCCCACGGCCCCAGCCGCCGGCGAACGGTCCCAGCATGGCACCGGCTCCCCAACTGGTGCCGGAACGCCCCGCAGGAGCCCGGCCCGCGGCGGCAAGCACTGCGCCACCGCAGCCTGGCTGGACGCCTCCTGGAACGCCGGCCCCACGACCGGGGAGCGTGGCGGCAAGCGATGCAGCGGCCACCCAGGCCGACCCCACCGCTGCGGTGGAGACGCCGTCTGGAGCGGACCGGCCGGCGGCAGATGCCGGTTCCTCGCCCACCGCAGAGACACCGCGTCAGAAGGCCGAGAAGATGGCGACCGATGCGGCCGCGAAGGCGGGGGCGACCCCTGAGACTGCCGACGCCATCGCCGATATCGTGGGGGGCGTGCTCGACGAGGTGGCGCGACGCCGAGCGGAGCGACGGGCCGCCGAGGCCGCCAACCCCGAGCAGGCACCGCCCCGCCGCGGCCGCCTTCTGCAGCGACGACCCCTCCCGCCCCAGCTGCAGCAGGTGGCCCCCGCCACGCCGCCGACGGCACCGCCTCCGGCCGGCACCGCGCCTCAACGATGAACGCCCTGATATGAACGGCCTGGGCGCACGAAAAAACCGGGCCCCCCGTGAAGGAGGCCCGGTCTCATTCGATCACTGATCGATTCGGGCGGCTATGCCCAAACGATTCAGGTCTTGGCCGGCTCGGCGACGACCGGGGCAGCCGGAGCAGCCTCAGTCGGGACGCCTTCCGAGATCACGCCAGCGCCACCGCAGTCGCCACCGGCGCAGCCGCCGCTGACGGCCTCGCCGCCGCAGCTCGAGCAACCCTCGGACATGACGGCCTCGCCGCCGTAGCTGCCACAGCTCGAGCAACCTTCGGCCGGAGCGGCCTCGCCGCAGCTGCCGCACGATGCGGCCTCGCCACAACCCGACTCACAGGCAGCAGCTTCCTGCTGGCCGTGGCAGCGGCGGGCAGCCTTCTTCGCCTTGTGCTTGGCGAGCAGGCCACCGTGGCACTTCCGGCCACCGTGGCAGCCGTGGCCAGCGATCGCGCCCGAGTCACCACCGACGAGGGCAATGGCCACGATCGCGAAGAACATCGCGAGTGCAAAACCGAGATAACGCTTCATCAGAACCTCCTGGAAAGGACACGGAACGCGAACTGCGTCCAGCAAAGCCGTCACGAACTGACAACCGATCCGGGACGGCCACCGGACCGCAGCAGACTTTTCGGTAGCCATCGCGGACGGGCACGGCCGGGCCTCTTGGGAAGGCTTCGACTGTGACGGCTAGGAAAGCCGTTCCGGTCAGGCAAACTTGGCTGAAAACCTAACAGCCCAGCCCCGTATGTCAAGAAAGTGGGGGCTTTAGCGAAAATCTGCCGGTTTCGGAGACTTTGAGGCTACTTCGTGGCCGGGGCGGTCGCCGGCCCACGGGCGGTGCGGGGGGCGGCCTGGCCGCTGGCGGCAGCCGCCCGACGGGTCAGCTCTTGGGCCACCATTTCCTGCTTGGCGATCATGTCCTGCGGATCTTCGAAATTGAGGAGCAGCGGGGGCATGTCTTCGAAGATCTTCATGGCCATGCCCACCACCCGCCAGCCCTCTGGGTCGAGGCGGACGGCCCAGACGATGTTCTCGCTGGTCGGGGAGCCCGTCTCGTCCACATCGGCCCAGGTCGTGGCCACGTGCGCCAGGTCGTTGGACTCGCTCACCATCTCGCACTCCCGGACGGTGTAGGTGGCCGTGTCTGGCACCGGCGGAGCGACCGAGATGCCCATCTCCTCGGTCTTGGCACGGGCCACGCCGGTGAGCATTCCGCTGGCGGCGGCTTCGTCGCTGCGTTTCATGGCATCGAGAAACTTGACCACCGCAGCCTTCGCCGGCTCGGTGGCGGCAGATCCGGCCGAGCTCGCCGTGCAGCCCGACAGCACGACGACCAGACACACGGCGATCGTCGAGGCGAAACCCAGCGACCGCCGCGGCGACCGAATGCTGGAACGGCTGGTAACGACGGGCATGGTGTCGCGGCACATGCGGGCAAAACTCCTCGGAACGTGAATCGGGTGGGGCGGGAAACTGACGACGTGGCACCCCCGCGTCAAGGTCGGCTCTGCGGTGTTCGGCGACCGTCTTCCGCTGGTATGCTGCGGCTGAATGGTTGTCGCGGAGACCCGGTCGCATGCGGTGGCAAGATCGGCAAGATCGGCAAGATCGGCAGCGAAGCTGGAGCCGCCCGGGTGCGGCTCTCATGCTTGCTGTGGTCATCGCCGTGATTGGTACGCCAGCGAGCACGCCAGCCGGCGCCCAAGGGGCGGCCGGCGACCGCGGTGCCCCCAAGCCCCGCAAGCGGGCTGCACCGCCGGCCCGATTCGAGAAGGCGACGACCACCACCTTCTTCGACGATGCCTTCACGACGCTGCAGGGACCGCGGCCATCCTTCGCGGCAGGAGACCGTGGACCCACTGCTCCAGGAGCGGTCGCTCAGCCCACCACCGGCGATCCGACGGTGGGCGGGTTTATCTGGTCGAAGATTGTTTCCGAGGAGACGCTCACCGACGAGATCAAGGATCGCAAGGCGGACGTGGCCGCTGCCGTGGCCAATCCCTCGGACTTCAAGGGGGGCGGCTACGACCGGGCCCGCGAGGCCTTCAGTTCGATCGCGTTGGCCTTCGGCGTGATCGCGGCCTACGACCAAGACATCCGCTGGAAGAAGGATGCCGCGACGGCGCGCGACCTCTTCGCCCGGGTCGGCGTCAACTGCAAGGTGGGCACCGATCAGTCGCACGCCGAGAGCAAGGCGCGGCTCGAAGACCTGGGAGCGATGCTGGACGGGGGCCGGCCCGAGAGCAAGGCCGACCGAGATGAGGACTTCCGCTGGAGTCAGGTGGCGGCCAGGCCGGCACTGATGAACAGGCTCGAGACGGCCGAGCACGTGATTGGGTCCGGGATGGCCTCACGCGGCGACTTCGACCGCGCCGTCGATCGCATTCGGCACGACGCCGAGATCGTGGCCATGATCGGCGAAGCGATCCAGCAGCCGGACTTCGAATACCACGACGACGACAGCTTCCGCGGCTACGCGGCTGCGATGCGGGACGCCGCAGGGAAGGTCCGCGAGGCCTGCGGGAAGAAAGACTACGAGGCCGCCCGCGCCGCCGCCAGTGATCTCAAGAAGTCGTGCGACGCCTGCCACGGCGACTATCGAAGCTGATCGGCCGCGCTGCCATCAGCCGCGCCGCTATCAGCCGCGACTATTGATGAACTCGGGCAGCGGATTGAGCGCGACGAGTTCGGCGAGGCCGGCGTCGGCCATCTCCTTGCCCGTGACGTAGCGGTGGGTGCGAATCCACTGGTTGATGAGGTCGGACGACCGGCCGAAGAGCTGGCAGAGGAGCACGTCCATGTCGCGCTCCAGGTCAGCGAAGTGGCGGGACCACTCGGCGGCTTCGCGGATGCCAATGTGCTCCTCGCTCTGCCACTTCATCGGGTGGAAGAGAAACACGCTATAGGGCGTGACCAGCCGACGGCGGCAGGTGGCGAATGGCCAGAGGGCCGCCGACGAGCACTCGCCGGTCACGATCGCGGTGGCGTTGATGTCCCGCAGCCTCAGCAGCGTGACGAGCGACATCGCGCAGTAGGGACTCCCGCCGGGCGAGTCGAAATAGATCGTGCACTCGGCGCCCGGGGCGACGCCCAGGATCTGACTGGTGAGCTCGCCTTCGTTGTCGGTCAGATCGCCCACCATGGCGATCTCAACGGGACCACGATCCTCGTCCATCTGCTCCGGTTCGGGCTGGGGGGCATCGCGGCGTGCCATGAAAACAGGGTCTCCTGAGGCGTCGCGACAGCCCGACCATCGCGAACGCAGGTGTGGAGACTATGTTCAATCGAGGGCGCGGACAAGGTTAGGCTGAAATCCCTTGCCCATCGCACGATCCGGCCGGACAATCGACGGGGCGTGTCGGCCGTCGCTCCGCAGGAAACCCCGGTATGGGCATCGTTTGTCACTGCCCAAACGGTCAGAGGTGTTTCCCGACCATGTGCCGCCGGCATTTCCGCAGCCAAGGGCCGCGTGGTGAGCCGGGATTTTCGATCTGGTAGATTTCGCGGGGCGGAAGCCCCTGCCAACACATCCCTTCTCCCAGCATTCATCGCATCTCAGGAGCGCCGTTCATGCCGTCGATCACGTACTGCCGTCTGACTCCCTTCATGCTCGTCGCCGCCGGCATTATCGGTGGTGAAACGGCCGACCGGCCCGCCATGGCCCAGCCGGCAGTGGCCGCGGGCGAGAGTGTGTTCACGATCGCCGATGGCGGCGTGTCGCTCGAGGCACCCGCCGCCTGGAAGCGGGTGCAGCCCAAGTCGGGCATGGTCGAGACGGAGTTTGCAATTCCGTCGGAGGGAAATGCCGCCGACGGCGGGCCGCTGCCCCCGGGCCGGATGACGGTGATGGGCGCCGGCGGCTCCGTCGAGGCGAACATCGAGCGGTGGTACGGCCAGTTCTCCCAACCGGACGGCGGCAGCACGAAGGACAAGTCGTCCACCAAGACCCTGAAGGTCGCCGGCCGCGATGTGACGCTCGTCGACATCGCCGGAACCTACAAAGACTCCCCCGGCGGCCCGTTCGCCGGCGGAAAGGCGATCGACCGCCCCGAATACCGCATGCTCGCCGCGATCGTGGAGGGCCCCGACGGCAGCTACTTCCTCAAGTTCTACGGCCCCGCCGCGACGGTCGAAAAGCACGCCGACGGGTTTCGGAAGATGATCGAGGGTATGGTGCCGGCGAAGTGATCTCACCCGCCGCCCGCCGGAGACGTTTCGCACGATGAAGGTCCACCAGTTCCTCGAGCATCACGGGATCGCAGGCAACCCGTTTGCCGAGGAAGACGCGCAGAACGACACCGTCTTCAAGCGCACCTGCCTGGAGACGACGTTTCATCCGTCGTGGGACAAGGTCTATGGCGACCCCTCCGATCCGAGCACGGCGATCGTGTTTGGCGAGAAGGGCTCAGGGAAGACCGCCCTCAAGCTGCAGATGGTCCGCCAGTTCGAACGGCACAACGAGGCCCACCCCGACGCCCGGACGTTCGTCGTGCTCTACGACGACTTCAATCCCTTCCTCGACCGGTTCGTGAGCCGCGTCGGGAAGGGCCGTGCGGTGGAAAAGGTGCTCGGCCAGTGGAAGCTCTGGGATCACATGGATGCGATCCTCACGCTCTCCGTCACCCAGCTGGTGACGCAACTCATCGGCGGCTCCGGCAAACTGCCGCGGCTCACGCATCCGCAGGCTCGCGACCTCGCCCTCCTGGCGGCCTGCTATGACCAGTCGACGGCCGAATCGTTTCCGGCGCGGTGGTCGCGGCTGCGCCGCCGCGTGGGCTACCGCGCCTGGCTCGGCACCTGGCTCGGCGGATGGCCGGGCCTGCTGGCCATCGTGGCCACGGTTGCGTTCGTTGCCGCGGTGATCGCCGGCTTCTCCCGCGGCGAGGTGGGCTGGCTGTCGCTGTGGTGGCCGTGGGCGGCTCTGGTCGCGGCCTGGATGCCGTGCTGCTGGCGGTGGCTGCGGAGTACGTGGCGGGCCTGGAGGATCGTCGGCAGCATGCGGAGCGGCAACCGCACGGTCGGGCAGCTCGCCCGGGCGCTCTCCGCGATGCCGGAAGTCGATCTCGCCGGTCAACCGCTGCCGGCGCGGTCCCGCAGCGACGATCGCTATGAGCTGATGGCGAAGCTGCAGGGGGTGCTCGCGGCGCTCGGCTGGACGGGCTGGGTGGTGATTGTCGACCGGCTCGACGAGCCCGACCTGATCAACGGGTCGGCCGAACGGATGCGTCAGGTGATCTGGCCGATGCTCGACAACAAGTTCCTGAAGGTGCCGGGGCTCGGCTTCAAGATGCTCCTGCCGCAGGAGCTTTACCGCTTCATCGAGCGGGAGAGCGAGGAGTTTCACCAGCGAGCCCGGCTCGACAAACAGAACCTCGTGCCGTCGCTCCAGTGGACCGGAGAGACCCTCTACGACATCGCCTCGACCCGCGTGAAGGCAGCGAGCGTGGGCACGCCCCCTGCGACGCTCGCCCAACTCTTCGATCCCGCGATCGACCAGCGGCGGCTGATCGACGGCCTGCGTTCGCTCCGCGTGCCTCGGCAGCTGTTCAAGTTTCTCTACCGTCTGCTGGTGGCCCACTGCCACTCGCACACCGACGAGCAGGCGGTCTACACCATCTCGCCGGAGCGGTTTGAGAGCGAGCTGGCCCTCTTCCGCCGCGACCAGGACGCCTTCGACCGGGGCCTCGCGCCGCGGTGAGGTGAGCACACCGATGGCGGACGACCTCCACACGCTCGTCGTCGGTCGCGAGGCGATGGCCTGCCGCTTCGAGGCGGCCTTCAACGCCGGCGAGGTGGCGGATGACACCGAACTCGCCATCGACGCGCTCGACCTCGTCGACCAGATCGAGGAGCGGATCAGCATCTACCGGCCCACCAGCGAGCTCTCCCACATCAACGCCACGGCGGCGGAGGGCTGGGTCGACGTGTCGCCCGAGGTGTGGCCGCTGCTCGTGCGCGGTCGCGAACTCTGGGAGCTGACGGGCGGGGCCTTCGACCTCGCCGCGGGATCACTCGTGCGTGCCTGGGGGTTTCTGCGACGAGAGGGCCGCACGCCCGACGACACGGAACTGGCCGCCGCCCGCGCGGCCGCTGGCATGCAGCATGTGGAGCTTGACCCCGCGCGGCGCCGCGTGCGGTTCCTCCGGCCCGGCGTCGAGATCAATCCTGGCGCCATCGGCAAGGGCTGGGCGCTCGACCGTGCGATCTCGTACCTCGCGCAGCGCGGGGTGGCCAGCGTCCTCGTGCACGGGGGGCAGAGCAGCGTGCTGGCGCGGGGCACGCAGGGGCCGTCCGGCGGCGACCGCCATGGCTGGCGGGTAGGCCTGCGGCATCCGTTGCGGCCCGGACGCCGGCTGGCCACGATCACGCTCGACGACGAGGCGCTTGGCACGAGCGGGTCGGGCACGCAGTTTTTCATCGACCGTGGCCGCAAGCTCGGCCACATCCTCGACCCGCGAAGCGGCCGCCCCGCCGAGGGCGTGATCTCCGCCACGGTGATCGCCGAATCGGCCGCCGACGCCGACGCGCTGGCGACGGCGCTCTACGTGCTCGGTCCAGCCGGGGTGAATACGATCGCCCCGCCCGGGGGAGCAACGGCCGCAGTGCTCGTGCTGCCTGGGGCCGGCGGCGGCACGCGGGTGATCGTCGCCAATCTCAACGACCGCGCGATCGAGATCGAGGCCGAGCCAGGCCTGCAGGTCGAACGCGTCGTCGGGGCCGCCGCCGCCCCAAATCCGCTCTGACCTCGCCTGCCGCGGCGCGGTACACTCGCTCGCGCGTACCCAGACCCGTCGGCCGGATTGCGTCCGACCATCCACCCCGCCGCACACCGCATCCATCATGTTCGACTGGATCGAGCGGGGTTCTTATCTGGGCATCATTCTCTTCCTCACGCTCACGGGCATCGGCCTGCCGATCCCGGAAGAGGTGCCGATCGTCGCCGCGGGGTTGGCGAGCAAGGCGGCGGCGCTCAAGTGGTACTACGCGCTGCCGGCCTGCTTGGTCGGCGCGCTGCTGGGCGACAGCCTGATGTATGCCATCGGCCGGTTCTTCGGGGCCCGGATTCTCAAGGATCATCCCTGGTGGTCGGGCTTCCTCACGCCCGAACGGGAGAAGACGATCGAGGATCTGATCAAGAAGCACGGGATCATGGCCTTCTTCGTGGCCCGGTTTCTCGTCGGTTTGCGGAGTCCCTTCTATCTCACCGCGGGGATGCTGCGGGTGAAGTATCGCTGGTTTCTGCTGGCCGACTTCATCTGTGCGTCGGTCGTGATCAGCGGCTTCTTCGGGCTGGCCTACCTCTTCGGCGACCGGATCACGAGCCTGATCCAATCGGCCGAGCGGGGCATCACGGCGGCGGTCATCGCCCTGGCGGCAATCGCTCTGGCGGTGATCGCATTCTTCTCGTTCCGCAAACGGCGAATCCGGATGCTCGACCAGGATCCCGAGGCGCTCTTCGAGAAGCGGGAGATCCTGCTCGGGCCGGCGGCCGACCGGATCGCCGACGCGGTGGCCCTTGGCGACGTCAATCACGACGACGCGCCGCCCGCGGATTCCGCGCCGTAGGTCGTCGTTCTGCCGCAGCGCGGCGACGCCGGCAGCCTGCGGCGAACCGGCTCCATGGTCGAACGCGCGTCGGGTCGTGCGGGCCATGACGGCCATGACGGTCGTGACGGCCCGCGGGTGCCGATGGGGTAAAGAAGTCGCCCTGGGGCGACTTTGCCGTCGCCGTTTTGCGACCTAAAGAATCCTGTGCGGATATGCCGCGCCGAGACGCCCAGGAATCCCCCATGCCGATCCGTCAGGAACCTTCGTCCCGCGCCGCCCGCATTCTCGTGGTCGATGACGACCGGCGATCGGCGTCGGCGACGGCGCAGTGGCTCTGCTCGACCGGCTGGCACGCCCTTGCGGCCGGCTCCGTGGCCGAGGCGGTGCGGATCGCCGCCCGCGGCGGCCTGGGAGCCTGCCTGATCGATGCCGGTCTGCCCGCTGGCGGGGCAGCGGTCATCGCGGCCACCGCTCGCGCGGCGTCTCCCTCGGTTGGGCTCGTCGCGGTGATGCCAGCCGACACCCGCGCCGCGTCGCTGGCGGCATGGGCCGATGCGTCGGTGGCGATGCCGGCGAGCGACGGGGCACTGCTCGCGGCGATCGACGCCGCGACAACGGCCGGCAGCCGCCGCACCGCCGACGTCGGATCAGCCGTCCTCGGTGGCCATCCGGCGATGGCCCGGATCCTCGACATCGTGGACCGCATCGCCGCCACGCCCGCCACGGTCTTGATCACCGGCGAGAGCGGTACCGGCAAGTCGCTGCTCGCCCGGGAGATCCATCGCCGCAGCGGCCGCCAAGGGCGATTCGTGGAGGTGGCCTGTGGGAGCCTCAGTGAGTCGCTGCTCGAGAGCGAACTGTTTGGTCACGTGGCCGGCTCGTTCACCGGCGCCGCCGGCGACCGCGACGGGAAGTTCCTGCTCGCCGACGGCGGCACGATCTTCCTCGACGAAATCGCCACGGCCTCACCGGCGATGCAAGTAAAACTCCTTCGCGTGCTCCAAGACATGCAGTTCGAGCCGGTGGGCGGTTCGCAGACCCACAGCGTCGATGCCCGAGTGATCCTCGCCACCAACGAGAGCCTCGAGACGCTCGTGGCCGCCGGCCGGTTTCGGGCCGACCTCTTCTGGCGGATCAACGTGGTGGCGGTCGAGATGCCGCCGCTGCGGGACCGGAAGACCGACATCCCGCTGCTCGCAGCGCACTTCCTTCGCACCGCGGCCGCTCGTGCGGGCCGCAGCGTCGACGGGTTCACGCCGGCCGCGGTTGATGCGCTCGCCGCGCACGACTGGCCGGGAAATGTCCGCGAACTGCAGCATGCGATCGAGCGGGGCGTTTTCCTGGGGCGCGGGTCGCGCGTGGAATGTGGCGACCTGCCTGCAGCCGTGCTCGGGGGCGGTGGCCTCGTGGCCAGCGCTTTGCCAGAGGCGGCGCCGCTCAAGCAGGCCCTCGCGACCCCGGAACGGCAGTTGATCGTCGCAGCGCTCGAGCAGGCCGGCTGGCGGCGCGATGTGGCCGCTCGGACGCTCGGCATCAACCGCACCACGCTCTACAAGAAGCTCAAGCGACTGGGCATGGATCTGGCCACGCTCGAGCCCGCGCGGTA
>JBAXOU010000104.1:0-11141 GCA_037133115.1 Planctomycetota bacterium
CCATAGCCCGGCTCACGGGGCACTGGCAGCCCCTCGCCTCGCCCCAGTAGCACAGGTTTCCAACCTGTGATGCAGCACCTTGCCTGAGGACACGGGCAACCCCTCGCAAACCGTTGGGCATCATGCTTGCGAGCGCAGGCAGGACAGGCTGCGGGATCGGGGCGAGGATGGCGAGCGTCGGCTATCCTGCCGTCGGCGAGCCAACTCGTCCCGTCCCGCAGCCGGCTTTGGCTGATAGGCGTATGAGCCGCCCCTCAAGGCGTCACTTCGGCGGTCCAAGCGTGACGTCGAGCGTCACCTCGGCGCCGTCGCGGACGACGACCACCGGCACCGTGTCGCCTCCCTTGTGCTTGCGGAGCGCGCTGTCGAAGTCTTCCAGGTTCGTGATCGCGCTCGCGCCGAGACGGACGATTCGATCGCCCCCCTGGAGGCCGCCCTTCGCGGCCGGCGACTCCTTGGCCACGCCGGAGATCGAGTAGCCCTTCCCGGGACTGCCGAAGTCGGGAACGCTGCCGAAGTAGGGACGGTCGCCACCGCGGGCGAAGGCGGGCGCCGCAACCTCCACGTAGGCGGGCCGGTCGGAACGCGTGGCCAGATCGCGAACGATGTCGGTGACGAGGCCGGTGAGCTTTTCCATGCCGGCGACATTGATCTTATCGACCGTGTCGCTCGGGCGGTGATAGTCGCCGTGCGAACCGGTGAAGAGGTGGAGCACCGGCACCTTCTTCGCGTAGAAGCTCGCGTGGTCGCTCGGGCCGAAGCCACCGGGCTCCTTCGCCACCGTCAGGCCATGCTCGACCACCAGCCGGTCCACGAGTTCCTCGAGGCCGATCCCCGTGCCCGTGCCGTGCACGATCACCTTGTCGTCGGCGAGGCGGCCGACCATGTCGAGGTTTACCATTGCCACGGTGTCGGAAAGTGGCAGCACCGCGTTGGCTGCATAGTGGCCGCTGCCGAGCAGGCCCCGCTCCTCGCCGGAGAAGGCGACGAAGAGCACGCCGCGCGGCAACGGCCCCTCGGCGGCCAGATGCCGGGCCACCTCGACCAGCATCGCCGTGCCGCTGGCGTTGTCGTCGGCGCCATGATGCACGGCCTTCTCGCCCGGCACGGTCGAGTTCTCGCCCCCGTAGCCGAGATGATCGTAGTGGGCACCCAGGATCACCAGTTCTCGGGCGTCGATGGAGGGGGCGTCTCCGGCGGCCGGCCGACCGGTGCCAGGCAGGAAGGCGAGCACGTTGCGAGACGTCGCCTCGCGGCGATCGATGGCCACGCGGCCGCGAATCCGCCAGCCGTCGAGCGGCCGGCTGGCCGGCTCGAGACCGTCGTCGATGCCCTTCTGGATATCGGCGAGGGGCCTCTCCATGCCCCGACGCACCACGTCGTCCACGGTGGAACGCCGCAGGTGCAGCACAGGCATCGTCCGGGCGTTCGAGCCCTCGCCGGCCCGGGTGAATGCCATCAGCGCGTCGCCGTCGGCGTCGGCGTCGTTGCAGAACACGACGGCACCGGCCTCGTGCTCCGACGCGTTGGCCACCTTGCGGGCGAGCGCCGCGTGCTGCGAAGCCTGGTTGCCGTCGAACACGCTGTGTGGATCGTCCTTCTGGGGCTCCTGCCGCAGCACCACCACCGCGGCTCCCTTCGCGGCAGCACCGAGCGGCGCGTAGTCGTCGTAGTGCTCCGCCGGCGCGGTGATCCCGTAGCCGGCGAACACCAGCGGTAGATCGAACTCCCCACTCCCGCCGCCAGCGAGCGGCGTGAAGCCATGGCCGAGCTCGAGCGGTAGCACCACCGGGCGGCCGTCGTCGCCCAGCGGGCCGACGAGCTCGACGACGTTGCGATCCGCGGGCCCAAGCGTGGCCTCGAGGGTCATCTCGAAGGGCTGAAACGGACCGTCGCCTACGAGCCGGGTCTGCAGCCGGTCGATCGCCCGAAACCGCTCCGCCACCCAATCGGCCGCGGCCTCGATGCCATCGGTCCCGGGACCGCGCCCCTCCCGCTCCGGCGCGGCCAGCCACTCGACCGCGGCGCGGAGCCGCGCGGAGACCGGCCCGTCGGGCACTGGCGTCGAGTCGGCGCCGCATGCCACGACGGCGGTCACGGCGATCATTCCGGCGATCGCGCCCCGCATACCGACCAGAGCCAACTCCTTGGCTGTCTCCACCATCATCTCGCCTCCTCGCAGGATGTCCGGCACTCCACCGCGTTCATTTTACGCCGCCGCCGGGATCGGCCGAGGCTCGCTTCCAGCGGCCTGCCCGCTATGAGAGAATCGGGCATCCCCAGATTCTCCGACCGTCCCGGACCAGTCCACCGTGCCGTCGCTGTTCGTCATCCAGGGCCGCAACCGCGGCACCCGCTTTGAGTTCCGTGCCAATCAGGGGGCGGTCAGCCTCGGCCGTGAGGCCGGAAACGCCGTTCAGGTCGACGACCACGAGGTCTCGCGGCGGCATGCCGAGATCCGCCAGGTCGGCGATGCCTATCTGCTTGGCGACCTCAAGAGTTCCAACGGGACGTTCATCAACGACGTCCGTATCGAACGGTCCGAACTCTCCAGCGGCGACCGTATCCGGCTGGGCCGGACCGTCCTGATCTACGCGAAGGACGGTGACGATCCCGCGATGTTCGCCGCGGTCGATATCGTGCCCACCACCGAGGCGGGCGACGGCTCCCGGATCGTGCGGACGATGCGGGAGGATGATTCGATCGTGCTCGCCGCCCCGGAGGAGTCGCAGAACCGCTGGCTGGCCAAGGCCCGCAGCAACCTCCAGGTGATGTATCGCACGTCGCTGGCGGTGAGCCACACGCTCGACATCGACGAACTCCTCGGCCGGATTCTCCAACTGGTCTTCGAGTGGGTGGAGGCCGACCGGGGCTGCATCATGCTGGTCGACCCCGAGAGCCGCGAACTCCGTACGAAGGCCCGCCGCGACCGCAAGGCCGGCGATGCGGCGACGATGCAAATCAGCCGCACGATCCTCGACTACGTGCTCGACCACCACGAAGGCGTGCTCACCAGCGACGCCCAGGAGGACGATCGTTTCGCCTCCGGCAACAGTGTGGTGCGAACCGGCGTGCGGGAGGCGATCTGCGTGCCAATGCGAGGCCGCTACGACACCGTCGGGCTGATTTACGTCGACACAACCACGCCGCTCATCGAGGCGGTCGACGGTGGGCAGCGGCGGTTCAGTGACGACCACCTCAAACTGATGATCGCCATCGGCCATCAGGCGGCCCTCGCGGTGGAAGACACCACCTACTATTCGGCGATGGTGCAGTCGGAGCGGCTCGCGGCGACCGGCCAGGCGATCGCCACGCTCTCGCACCACATCAAGAACATCCTCCAGGGCATCCGGGGCGGGAGCTACCTCGTGGAGATGGGGCTGGAAAACGACGACCTCGGCGTGCTTCGCAAGGGCTGGGACATCGTCCGCCGCAACCAAGACAAGATCTCGTCGCTGGTGATGGACATGCTCACGTTTAGCAAGGAGCGCGAGCCCGATCCGCTGCCGACGGACCTCGCAGCCCTGATCGACGACATCGTCGAGACAGTGCAGCAACGGGCGACTGAGTCGGGAGCGACGATCCACTGGCAGCCGCCCACCGACCTGCCGCCCCTGCTCTTCGACCCTTCCGGCATGGCACGGGCCGTGCTCAACGTGGTCACCAACGCCCTCGACGCCGTGGAGGACCGGGCGGACGCCGCCGTGACGATCACCGCCGCGGCCGACCGCGAGGCGGGCGTCGCCAGGATCACCATCGCCGACAACGGCGCCGGCATGGCGCCCGAGACCCTCGCCGACATCTTCACGCTCTTCGTGTCCACGAAGGGATCCAAGGGCACGGGGCTCGGCCTGACCGTGAGCCGCAAAATCCTCCGCGAGCACGGCGGCGACATCCGCGCCTCCAGCCGACTCGGCGAGGGCAGCACGTTCGTTCTCGAGTTCCCCCTCCAGACGGCCGAGAGCCTCGGCGAACGGGATGCGGACGACGCGCCCGGCGAGCCTCCGCCCGACATGCACCCATGACCGCCCCGCCACGGGCCGGCGATCCCGGCGGGTTGCCACCGATCTCGGCGGTGGTGATCACAAAAAACGCGGAACGCCATCTTGCTGCGGTGCTGGCATCCGTCGAATTCTGCGCCGAGCGATTGGTGCTCGACTCCGGATCGACCGACGGCACCATCGCGATCGCACGGACCGCCGGCGCGAGGGTCGAGCATCAAGACTTCCTCGGCTACGGGCCGCAGAAGCGGCAGGCGGTGGAACTCGCCCGCCACGACTGGATCCTCGCAATCGACGCCGATGAGGTGCTCGACGCCGACGCCCGGCAGGCCGTTCGCGGGGCGGCCCTCGACGATCCCGCCGCCTGCTACGCGCTGCGACGACGGACCTTCGTCGGCCGCCGCGAGGTCCGCCACGGCCCGTGGAGCGATGACCGCGTGCTCCGGCTCTTCAACCGCCGCACCGCGTCGTTCAAGCCGCTGCCCGTCCACGAAGAGGTGGAGGCCTCGCGGCCGCCGAGCCTGCTGCCGGGCTCGATCCTCCACTACAGCTACGCCTCGTGCGGCGATGTGCTCGCGCGGTCACTCCGCTACGCGCCCCTGAAGGCGGAGATCATGCGGGGGAAGCGTCAGCGAACGAGCCCGCTGACGATGCCGCTCCGCGGCCTGACCGCCTTCATGAAGAGCTACGTGCTCCGGAGCGGCTGGCGGGACGGCGCCGCGGGATTCGTCGTTGCCCTCTCGCGGGTCATCGACTCGACACTGCCGCGGGCGATGCTGCTCGAGGGGGAATCGTCGACGACGGCCTCCTCCGCGGCTCAGGCCTTGCCCGCGGACCGCAGCGCCGCGAGCATGCGTTCCATGTCGGAGGGCAACGGGGCCGAGAACGTCAGCCGCTCGCCCGACGCGGGGTGATCGATGGCGATGCTCGCCGCGTGCAGCGCCTGCCGGTCGAGCAGCGGCGGCCCCGCGGGGAGCCGGAGAAAGCCCGGTTCGATCAGCGTGCGGCCGCTATAGAGGCCGTCGCAGAGCACCGGGCAGCCAATGGCCGCGAGGTGGACGCGAATCTGGTGGGTGCGGCCGGTCTGCGGCGTCACGCGAACGAGGGCGCCGGCCCGGAAGCGCTCCAGCACCTCGTAGCGAGTCACCGCCTCCCGGCTGGTGGTGTGGTCGTGGCGAACCGCCATCTTCTCCCGCTGGTAGGGATGGATGCCGATCGGCATGTCGATCTCGTCGCGGTCGAACCGCGGGACACCCTGCGTGATCGCAAGGTAGGTCTTTGCCGTCGTCCGCTGCTCGAACTGCCGAGCCAGCGCGTGGTGCGCCTCCTCGCTCCGCGCCACGACGATCACGCCGCTCGTATCGCGGTCGAGGCGGTGAACGATGCCCGGCCGGGTTGGGCCGCCGGCCGTCGACAGGCTGCCCCCTTCGCGCTCCAGGTGCCACTTGAGCGCGCCGGCGAGCGTCCCCTTCCAGTTGCCCTTCGCGGGATGCACCACCATGCCAGCAGGCTTGTTGACCACCGCCATCCACGCATCGACGTAGAGAAACTCGAGCGGAATCTCCTCGGCGACGGGCCCCTCGCGGGGCGGCTGCGGCACGGTGAACCGCACGAGTTCCCCGCTGCGGAGTTTGTGCGATGCCCGGGCCGTCAGGCCATCGACGCGGACGGCCCCCTGGTCGATCGCCCGCGCGAGGTACGACCGGCTGAAAGCCGGGAACGCCGCCACCAGAAACACGTCAATCCGCTGGCCCGCCTGCTCCTCGGCGACGACGAAACTTGCCTCGTCACCCGGCCGGTGTTGCGGTTCCGGAGGCGGTGGGTTCGGCTGCGGGGGTGGTGGTGGGCTTGGCATCTTTGGCGAACCAATCGTACCAAGCGGCGGTGGCCGGCCGCGCCAACGTCGCGGCGTGCGATTCCGCAAGGCCCCGGAGCGGGCTCTTCGGATACTCCTTCACGAGCGTCTCGTAGCCGCGGCGGGCGGCCTCGAGTTCACCGAGTGCCTCGCGGGCGCGGGCCAGGCCAAAGGTGGCCCGCTCCGCGGCAAGTGCCTCGGGCCGCTGCGACATCACCGCTGCGTAGGTGTCGGCGGCGGCCTGCAGGCGCTCACGGCCCATGGCCTTGTCGACGAAGATCATCCGCCCCCCCTCAGACAGCGCGTTGTCGGCCAGGAGGATCTGCGACCACACCGCCGCCGCAGAGTCGGGGAAGCGGGTCGACACGGCACTGAGCCGGCTGGCATCGCGGCTGGCGACGGCGGCGAGGCACTCGTCCCACGCCTTGGCCTTCTCCGCAGCCTTCTGCGAGGAGACCAGCGTCCAGGCCGCCATGGCGGCGAACCCGATGCCGATGGCCGCGAGGATCGTCGTCAGGTGCGGGCGGATTCGGTCGACGATCGACATCGTCGCCTGGGCGAGGTCGTTGTCGTCGATCTCGGCAAGGTCGTTGGACTTCATGTCGAAAGGTCTCCGGGGGTCGACCATGCGGGCAGACTCGGTCCGCGGTCGAAGCCGAAAAATAGAGACGCATGCGTGGCAGGCGTCAAGACGATCACAGACTCGCGGCGTCACCGTGGCCGGGCGGTGTGGTAGATTCCGTCCATGTCCCTTCCGCCATCCTCGACCGTGGCGGCGCCGGCCGGCCCTTCGGCAGACGCCGCACCACCTGCCGACCGACCGGCCCCGCGGCCGTCTTCCCCCGCGCCGCGGAGTTCGGGGCTCAATCCCGCCCAGTATGAGGCTGTGCACACGGCCCCGGGGCCGCTGCTCGTGCTGGCTGGCGCCGGCACCGGCAAGACCCGTGTGGTGATCGCCCGCATCGGCCACCTCGTCTGGCGTGGAGCGAAGCCGTCGCGGATCCTCGCCGTGACGTTCACCAACAAGGCCGCCCGCGAGATGCTCGCCCGGGCCCAGAAGGGGCTCAAGAAGGGCTCTGAGGAAAAGCCGGAGATCTCCACGATCCACTCGCTCTGCGTGCGGATCCTCCGGCGGCATGCCGCGCGTCTGGGCTACCCCGACCGGTTCGCGATCGTCGACCGCGGCGAGCAGGAGGCGGCGGCGCGGACGGTGCTCAAGGAGTTGAAGATCGCCGACACGGTGCTCCGGCCGGCCGACCTGCTCGACCGCGTCAGCCGCTGGAAGAGCCGCGCGGTTCGGGCCGACTCCGCGATGGACGCCGTCCCGGCCGACGCCGATGACAGCTGGACGCTCGCCGCCGCCGGCTATCGCCGCTACCAGACTGCCCTCAAGACGGCCGGCGCCGTCGACTTCGACGACCTGCTGCTCCTCGTCGACGAACTCTTCACGAATCATGAGGACGTCCGCCGCGCGGAGGCGGGCCGCTTCGACCACGTGCTGATCGACGAGTATCAGGACACCAGCGGCATCCAGGAACGGATCCTCTCCGCCCTCGCCCGCGACCACCGCAGCATCTGCGTGGTGGGAGACGACGACCAGTCGATCTACGCCTGGCGGGGTGCCGAAGTCTCCCACATTCTCGACTTCGCGAAGCGGTGGCCCGGCGCGAAGATCGTGCGGCTCGAGGAGAACTACCGCTCCACGCCCGAGATCATTCGCGCGGCAAACATGCTCATCGAGCGAAACGGGCGGCGGCATGGCAAGACGCTCGTCTCAAACGCCCCGTCTGGAGTGCCGCCGGCGATCATCCAGGCCCAGGACGAAGTGGACGAGTCGCGCCGCATCGTCTCCGACGTCGAGAGCCTGCTCCGCGAGCGGCTCGTCGATCCCTCCGAGGCGGTGATCCTGGTCCGCACCGGCGAGCAGACGCGAACCTTCGAACAGGAACTGCGGCGGCGGCAAATCCCCTACGAACTCGTCGGTAGCCGCTCGTTCTTCGACCGCCGTGAGGTGAAAGACGTGATGGCGTTCCTGCGGGTGCTGGTCGATCCAGATGACGACCTGGCGCTCGCGCGGATCGCCAACGTGCCACCGCGGGGCCTCGCCGGGTCGGCCGTGCAGCAGGCGCGGGCCGACGCGGCCACCGCCGGCCACAGCCTCTGGCGGGAACTGCTCTCCCGCCGCGACTCGGCCCGGCTCTCGCCGGCGGCGCGATCGGGCGTTGAAGCAGTGTCCCGGCTCGTGGCTCTTCGCGACGCGGCTCCTCCCGCGGTGCCGGGGCAGTCGAGGGCGGCGGCCGTGCTCCGCACCCTTCTCGACGCGGCCGGCTACCGGACGTTTCTCAACAAGGAATACGAGGACGATCCGGCCGAGGCTGAGACCCGTTGGGCGTGCGTCGAGGAGGTGGCGGCCGCGCTCGACGAGCACGAGCGGGCCCGACCGGAGCAGCGCGACCTCGCCGCGGTGATCCGCGGCTTCCTCGACGACTTCGTGCTCCAGGTCGAGGAGCAGGAAGACCGCTTCAAGGATGACAAGCCGAAGAACAACGTGCTGCGGCTGATGACGCTGCACGCGGCGAAGGGACTCGAGTTCGACTGCGTGTGGATGGTGGGCATGGAGGAGGGCATCCTGCCACACCACCGCTCGCTCGCCGACAGCCTCCAGGCGGTCGACGAGGAACGACGGCTCTGCTACGTGGGCGTGACCCGCGCGAAGCGGCGACTGATGCTCTCGATGTGCCTGACGCGAACGAAGTGGGGCAAGAGCAAGCCCGGCCGCCCGAGCCGGTTTCTCTACGAGCTCACGGGCCAGGCCGAGAAGTTCAACGAGAACCCACCGGGCAAGCAGGACAAGCCCGAAGCGCCGGCCCCTCGCGTCCGCAAGCGCCGCCGGTAGCACGACCTTGGGGAACGCCCGCGGCCTCACGGCCGGTCGGCTTCTACGAAACCCGTCCAAGCCCAACGCCGTGAGGCGTGGGGCGAATCGCCACCAGACGCCGCCTCCAACGTGGTACGTCCGAGGCCTTACGGCCTTCGGCTTCTACGAAACCCGTCCAAGCCCAACGCCGTGAGGCGTGGGGCGGATCGCCACCAGACGCCGCCTCCAGCGTGGGCGGACGCCCTCGGCCCCACGACTTACTTGCCGATGCAGTGTCGGGAGAAGATCCGATCGAGCAGGTCGGTGCCGATCGCGGCGCCAGTGACCTCGGCGAGTGACTCGGCCGCGACCCGGAGGCTGCCGGCCACCACCGCCTCGTCGATCCCCCGCCCGGCGACCGCCTCCTCAACCGCCTGCCGGGCCTCCGCGACCGCGGTGCTGGCCGCGGTCGTAGCGACCCGCATTCGTAACGTGGCCGACACCGGCGCAGGCAGACCGGCGACGGCCGCATCGATGGCGGCCTTCAACTCCGTGATTCCCTGCCCGGCCACGGCGCTCGTGGAAATTGCGGTGGCGAAGTCGCAGCCCGCCGCGGCCCGGTCGCACCGTGTGACCGCATCGATCCGGTGACCGGGGCCCTCGATCGCCGGAGCCGCCGGGCCGTCACTGGCATCGCGGCAGGCCACGACCACGTCGGCCCGCGAAGCCTCATCTGCGGCCCGCGCCCGAGCCGCCGCGTCGATCGGGTCGCCGCTCTCCGTCACGGCGGCTTCGACTCCCGCGAGATCGACAAGGAGCCAGTCGCGGCCGAGCCCACCACGAACGCGGGCCTCGATCGAGTCACGGGTGGTTCCCGATTCATCGGCGACGAGCGCGGCATCGCGGCCGACGACGGCATTGAAAAGGCTGCTCTTGCCGATGTTGGGCCGGCCCAGGAGGACAACCCGCGGCAGGTCGCCGGCGGCGGCATCGCGGCCCGCCAGCGTCGCCGCGGCCCGAGTGATCGCGTCCTGGCAGCTATCGAGTCGCGTCGCGAACGGCCGCCACGCAGGCTGCGCCGGCACGGCGTCCGGCGTCGTCTCGTCGGCAAAATCGATCGCAGCCTCGATGTCGGCGAGCAGGTCGAGCAGATCGTCGCGCACGCGTGCCAGCGTCGCCCCGGCCCCGCCGCCGAGTCGATCGAGGGCAACGGTGAGTTCCGCGGGGGTCCGCGCATCGACCACGCCGAGCACCGCCTCGGCCTGCACGAGGTCGAGCCGGCCGGCGAGAAACGCCCGCAGTGTGAACTCGCCGCCGCGGGCCAGTCTCGCGCCCAGCCGGCATGCTTCCGCGATCACCGCATCGACCAGGGGTGCGGAGGCGGGCAACTGCACCTCGGCGAGCGGCCCGCCTATCGGCCCCGCGGGCCCCGGCCAGACGAGCACCTCGACAGGCAGTTCACCCCAGTCGCGTCCCAGCCCTTCAGCAGCGAGCGTGGCCCGCACCGCCCGGGGACGTTCATCATGCCGTGGCCATGCACTCGCTGAGAGGAGCGAGTGCAATAACTCGCCCAACCCGTCGCCCGCCAGGCGCACGACCGCCCGGGCCCCGCCTCCGGGCACGGTCGCCGGCGCGACAATGAGTTCATTGGCAGACCACATGAGCACCCCGACGATACCGCAAACCGCCCGCGGTCTCACGGCCGGATCGGCTTTCACACCGGCTCCTGCGGAAGGGACTCCCGCGGCCTTACGGCCGGTCGGCTCGTACGGCTGCCGCACAAGCCCAACGCCGTAAGGCGTGGGGCGAACCACCACCAGATAACGCTTCCAGCGACCCCGAGCCCCGCCGCGGCACAAGGGCACACAGGTTGAAAACCTGTGCTACTGAGATCGCGAGGGCACGCAGGTTACCAACCTGCGGCTACGGACCGGGACGATAGCCCAAGTTTCAGTTCCACCCGAGATCCCCTCGCTGGCGCTCGGGGCTTCCGGAAGGCGTCCAAATGATGCCAGCGATGGGTCGCCCGTGCCCCGGGAGCCGGCGTTGGTGACGAGCGAAGCCATGGATGGCGAAGCGAAGTCAGCATCGAGCGAGCGGAGGCCTGGATGCTGGGAGCCGGGCCGCGCCCGGCGACCGTAAGCCGGAGCCGACGCCGGGATGGCGGCGACGGCGCGACAGTCGCATGGCCGCAGCGAGCGTCCGGCGACGGGGCATGGGTGACCCCGAGCCGACGCGAGACAAGGGCACACAGGTTGACAACCTGTGCTACGGGGATCGCGAGGGCACACAGGTTGACAACCTGTGCTGCGGGGATCGCAAAGGCGCGCAGGGTACCAACTTGCGGCTGACGGATCAGGACGGTAACCCTACTTTCGCTTCCGCGACTGCCGCTTCTCGCGGGCCGCCGTCGCGGCCCCGTTGGCCG
>JBAXOU010000105.1:0-11027 GCA_037133115.1 Planctomycetota bacterium
CAACCTGTGCTACGAGAGGCCCCGAGCCTCGTGTACGCCAGACCTGATGCCGCATACGCTTTCTGTTGGAGGCGAATGCCGTGGGGATTCTCGCGGCGTTTCTCGCCGCGTACAACACTCGCATGACTGCCTCTCCACGCGACCCCGTCGTCCGCACCGATCTTCCGCTCGGGCCCGTCATCCGCGGCAAGGTTCGCGACTGCTATCGGCTCTCGGGCGGCCGGCACGGCGACGCGATGCTGATCGTGAGCACCGACCGGATCAGCGCCTTCGACTGGATCCTGCCCACGCCGATCCCCGACAAGGGCCGCGTGCTCACCGCGATTTCCGCGTTTTGGTTCGACCTGCTCTCCCGCGGCCCCGCTCCGGTGGCGCATCACCTGATCACCACCGACGTCGATGCGATGGACCTGCCGGCGACGATCGACCGCGAGCCGCTCCGCGGCCGCACCATGCTCGTGAAGCGGGCCGAGGTGATCCCGTTCGAGTGCGTGGTCCGCGGCTGGCTCGCGGGCTCGGGGCTCGCGGAATACAAGCAGCGCGGAACGGTCTGCGGTGAACCGCTTCCGGCGGGGCTCGCTGCCGGCGGCCGGCTGCCCGCGGCGATCTTCACACCCGCCACGAAGGCCGAGAGCGGCCACGACGAAAACGTCTCCTTCGCGGTGATGGCCAAGCAGATCGGCGCCGATCTCGCCGCCACGCTGCGCGACAAGAGCCTCGCCGTCTACGCGCGGGGCGCGGCCCACGCGGCGCTGCGCAGGATCGTGGTCGCCGATACGAAGTTCGAGTGGGGCCGCCTTCCCGACGGCACGGTGATCCTCGTGGACGAGGTGCTCACGCCCGACAGTTCGAGATTCTGGCCGGCCGATGCCGCCGGCTCGGGCCGCGTGCCCGACTCGTTCGACAAGCAGTTCGTCCGCGACTGGCTCGAGGCGAGCGGTTGGGACAAGGCGAGCGAGCCCCCTGCCCTGCCGGCCGACGTGGTGGCCAAGACCCGCGACAAATACCTCGAAGCCTGCCGCCTCCTCACCGGCTCCCTGCCCGAACGCGTGGCCTAATTCCGCTGCAGGGCCGGATCTCACGCCGGGGCGAACCGCTCTAGGGACACCCCGGACGCGCAACTAGAATCGGCCGGCCGTTCCGTGCTTTGAGACCTGCCTTTTCGGATCCCACTCGATGCTTCGCTACTGGACCGCCGGCGAATCCCACGGCCCCGCGCTCGTTGCGCTCGTGGACGGCTTTCCCGCCGGACTCACCGTCGATACCGCCGCGATCGACCACGAACTCAAGCGGCGGCAGGGAGGCTACGGCCGCGGCGGCCGCCAGCGAATCGAGACCGACACGGTGACCTTCCTCTCCGGCCTCTGGCGGGGCGTCACACTCGGCAGCCCGCTAGCGCTCGAGGTGGTGAACAAAGATTACAAGCTGGAGCGGCTCGAGGAGGTCGAGCGTCCGCGGCCCGGCCATGCCGACCTGCCAGGATCGATCAAGCATCTCGGTGGCGTCCGCGCCGTGCTCGAGCGGGCCAGCGCCCGCGAGACGGCGGCCCGCGTCGCCGCGGGCGGCCTCGCCCGGCAGTTGCTCTCCGCGTTTGGCATCGAGGTGGCCGGCTGGGTGACCGAACTCGGGCCCGTCGTGCTCGGCGGCCGCGCCGGCTCGCTCACCGAACTCCGCGGCATCCGCGATTCGAGCGAGATCTACTCGCTCCACCCCGAGCGTGATCCCGAGGTCACGGCCCTCATCGACACGATCGGCAAGGAGGGCGACACGCTCGGTGGAATCGTCGAGGTGCATGTGGACGGCCTGCCGGTCGGCCTCGGCACGCACGCTCAGTGGGACCGTAAGCTCGATGGCCGGCTCGCCCAGGCTGTGATGGCAGTGCAGGCGATCAAGGGCGTGGAGATCGGCATGGGCTTCGAGGCGGCGCGCCGCCGCGGCTCCGAGGTGCACGACCCGATCGGCTTCGACGCCGCGGCCCGCGACACCCACACGCTCGGCTTCACGCGGCCCACCAACAATGCCGGCGGCCTCGAGGCGGGGATGACCAACGGCCAGCCGCTTGTCGTCCGCGCGGCGATGAAGCCGATCAGCACGCTCCGCAAGCCGCTCGGCTCGGTGAACCTCCGCACGAAGCACCCTGAAGACGCCGCCTACGAGCGGAGCGACGTCTGTGCCGTCAGTGCCGCAAGCGTGATCGTGGAGAGCGTGGTCGCGTTTGAGGTGGCGGTGGCGCTGGTCGACAAATTTGGCGGCGACAGTGTCGAAGAGATGAAGGCCCGCTGGGATCTCTACCACCAACTGGCCCGTAATCGCTGATTCAGCCCGACGGACCGGGCCACGGGAGGACAGGGATGTTCATCGAGCGGTCGGCCGGACGGATCCGGCTGACGAGGCTGATCTTCGTGGTCGCGGGCCTGATGCCCTGCCTGCTGCTCGCCGGCTGGGCGGTGCATCGCGGGTCGGTGGCGCATCGCGACGCCGTGCGGGCCGGCTGGCAGGCTGCCATCGGCCTCCAGCTCGAAGTCGCGGCGATCGCCCATCCCCGTCCCGGCGTGATCGCGGCGACCGGCGTGGTCGTGCGGTCGCCGGCAGGGCGGCCGCTTCTCGAACTGCCCGCCGTGGAGGTTGAATCGGCCGCGACCGAGGACCGGCTCGTCGTCCGCGGCACGCGGATCGATGCGGCCGCAGCCGCGATGCTCGGGTCGCTGGCCCGCGAATGGCTCCGGAGCGACGCCCGGCATCCGCGAAACTGCGTGATCGAGGTGGCCGATGTGACCTGGGGTGCCGCCGATGTCCGTGAGGATCAGTGCGAGAATCTGCGGATCGAGTGCGTCGGCCAGGGGCCCGCGCGGGCGATTCGCGTCGTCAGCGGCGATGGCGATGATGAGATTCGCGCGGTGCGAACGCTCGAGGGCGAGGGGCAGTCGAGCGCGGAGCGGTTTGAGGTGGAGGGGCGTCTTTCCCGGCCGCTCCCCGTGGCCGTGCTCGCCGCAGTCGCGGGCCTGCCCCCCGAGGCGTCGGCCGCGATTGCCTCTCGGGCGACGACCATGGGCGAACTGCGTGCCGTATACGACACCACCGGTTGGAGCGGTTCGGCATCCGGTCGGATCGGCAGACTCGATCTCGGCGGCTGCTGCGCCGCCGTTCAGGCGAACGGGTCGGGGGCGGTCGATGTGTCGGTGACCCGATTCGCCTGGCGGGAGGGTCGGCTGGTGGATGCGGCGGTCGTGTGCGACTGCGGGCCTGGATGGATCGATGCAGCCCTCTTCGACCGACTCGTGATCGCGCTGGGCTGCAGGCCCGGCCCGGCGTTTCAGGCATCGGCCGGTACACAAGCCTTCGACGCCGCGGGGTGCGCGCTCGAACTCGACGGCGGCAAGGTGGTGGTCCGGCCAGGTGGCATCGCGAATGGCCTCGCCGCATCGAAGGGCATGCTGCTCCTCACGCCTCCGGCCGCCCCCGTCGCATTCGACCGCTTTGCCTGGATGGTGTCGCCGCCCGCCTCGACGTTTGTGCCGGCCGATGGCCCCGGGGCGTGGCTGATGTCGATTGTCCCGACTCCTGCAAATGGGCCCCAGCGGGCCACAAATCCCCCCGGACGAGAGGTTCCTCGGGGGTTTTGACGCGTTTTTGACACGCATCCGACTCACCCCTGACCGCTTCCCGCTCCACAAAAAACGCTAGTCGCGTCAGAGTATGGCAGTTGCCGATGACGACGGCAGCGGGCAGCGCCATGCGACGGGCGGCCCGCGATGCCGCGGCCACGGCCGACTCCGTGAAGAAGGATTACCGATGACGCCCCAGTCTTCCGCCTCGGATGCCCCCGTTCTCGAACGCAAGCGCCGGGGTGCGAGCGTCGCCGATGTCCCCGACGACTTCGGCCGTTCGGCCATCCACGATCCTCTGGCCGACACGTCGCAGCCGGTCGTGGAACCTCGCCGTGAGCTCGAGCGGGTCAGCAACTGGTTGGCCGATCTCGACTGGCCCGCGGTGATCTGGATCGGCGCGATTCACCTTGCAGCCCTGGCTGCGCCCTTTTACTTCACGTGGTCGGGCCTGGCGATTTGCCTCTCGCTCTACTGGGTTACCGGAGGGCTGGGCGTGTGCCTTGGCTACCATCGCCTGCTGACGCACGGCAGTTTTCAGACGTCGCCAGCCATGCGGTTTCTGTTTGCGTGGCTGGGGGGTGTTTCGGGCGAGGGTTCGGCCGTCGCCTGGGTAGCCAACCACCGCAAGCACCACGCGTTCAGCGACCAGGAGGGTGACCCTCACTCGCCCCGCGACGGCGGGCTCTGGGCGCACATCCTTTGGATGTTTCCCGGCCATGCGCCGGGTGAACTCGAGGCCCATGCGAAGCGGTGGGCGCCCGACCTCGTGAAAGACAAGGGCGTGGTCTTCCTGCACCACACGTTTCTGCTGTGGCACTTCCTGATCGGCGGGGCGCTGCTGGCGTCGGGCTGGCTGCTCTATGACCGCTTCACCGGCATTTCGTGGCTGCTCTGGGGGCTCGCCATGCGGATGGTGATCGTGTTCCACGTCACCTGGTTCGTGAACTCCGCGAGCCATATGTGGGGCTACCGTAACTACGAGACCACCGACGATTCCCGCAACCTCTGGTGGGTGGGACTGTTCGCCTTTGGCGAGGGCTGGCACAACAACCACCACGCCTATCAGCGGATGGCCGCCCACGGGCACCGGTGGTGGGAACTCGACCCAACCTACTGGGTGATTCGCGCCATGGAGGGCCTCGGCCTCGTGTGGGATGTGGTCCACACGCCCCACGGCGTCGGTCGGAAGCCCGGACGGCGGGCCGCTTTGAATCATGGCTGAGATCAGGGTCGAGAACGATCCTAGGTTGCAATTATCCAGAGCCCGGATAAACTCCCCGGCTGAATCCAACACCTACACAATCAATGCCACCCGCGGCGGGTGGATGACGGCTGATGTCGCTCACGAAAGAACGCAAAAAAGAGCTGATCGGTGCCAACCAGCGGGGAACCGCAGACACCGGCTCGGCTGAGATCCAAATCGCCCTCCTGACGGGGCGGATCTCGCACCTGACGGATCACTTCAAGAAGCACACCAAGGACTTCGCCAGTCGGCGGGGTCTGCTCATGATGGTGAGTCGTCGACGCAGACTTCTCGACTACCTCAAGCGGATTGCTCCGCAGAGGTATCTTGACATCATCCGCCGCCTGGAGATCCGCAAGTAGCGGATCTGTCCCGGTTTGCCGGGGCGGCCACGGCTGGCGTTGATTGGGTCGGTCCATCGGGCGGTCGCAGGGCATCGTGTCCGCGTCGGTCCTGGGCCTCGGGGTAGGATTCCGCGCGGACGCTCCGGTGCGTCTGGCGGGGAACGGAACAACGAGTTGAACCACCAGTCGGCACGGCACGCCCCGACGCGATCCAACGGTCGCGGGGCAGTCGGGCACAGCAAGAAGGAATGCAAACGTGAAGCAGCGTGTTGAACGGAAGATCGGCGACCATGTGCTCGCAATCGAGACGGGCTTTTTGGCCAAGCAGGCGGCGGGCAGCGTGCTCGTCAGCTACGGAGAGACGGTCGTGCTCGTGGCCGCGGCCACTGGAGCGCCCCGCGCCGGCATCGACTTCTTCCCCCTCACGTGCGACTACCGCGAGCGCGTCGCCGCCGCCGGTAAGTTCCCGGGCGGCTTCCTCAAGCGTGAGGGACGGCCGACGCTCAAAGAGACGCTCACTGCCCGCCTCATGGACCGGCCGATTCGGCCGCTCTTCCCTGAGGGCTTCTACGACGAGGTGCAGGTGCAGGCCAACGTGCTGGCCAGCGACCGTCAGAACGACCCCGACGTGCTGGCGATGATCGGCGCATCGGCGGCGCTGTCTATCTCCCCACTGCCCTTCCAGGGTCCGCTCGGCAGCGTCCGACTGGCCCAGGTCGACGGGCGGTTCGTGCCGTTCCCCACGATCGACCAGCTGGAAGAGAGCGACCTGGATCTGATCGTCTCCGGCAGTCCCACGGCCGTTCTCATGATCGAGGGCTTCGCCCGCGAAATGCCTGAGGATCGGATGCTCCAGGCGCTGGAGGAGGCCCATCGCATCATCCGCGTGATCTGCGAGATGCAGGAGGAACTCATCCGCACGGCGGGCAAGCCGAAGAAGGAATACGTCCTCGCCGACTACTCGGCGCTGCGTGACCGCCTCACCCGCGACTACCTCGGCGAGCTCAAGGCCGCCAAGGCGATCATGGGCAAGCAGGAACGCGGCCAGGCCGTGAAGGCGCTCAAGGAGAAGGCCAAGGCGGCCGTGGCGCCGTCGGAGCCGGCCTATGGCTTCAAGCCTGGCGAGGCCGGCGGCATCAGCGATGCCGACTTCTCGCACGTCTGGCACGGTCTCGAAGAGCGGGCCGTCCGCGAGCTCATCCTCGAGGGCAAGCGTCCTGACGGCCGCGACCACAAGTCGCTGCGGGCGCTGCACTGTGAGGTCGATCTGCTTCCCCGGGTGCACGGCTCGGCGCTCTTCCAACGCGGCGAGACGCAGTCGCTCGTGACCATCACGCTCGGCACCGGCAGGGACGAGCAGCGGGTCGACGGCCTGATCGACGAGTACTCGAAGAAGTTCATGCTCGACTACTACTTTCCCTCCTACTCGGTGGGCGAGGTGCGTCCGATCCGCGGCCCCGGCCGTCGTGAGTTTGGCCACGGTGCGCTGGCCGAGCGGAGCGTGAAGCCGGTGCTGCCCGATCCGGACGTGTTCCCGTACACGATCCGCGTGATTTCCGACATCCTCGAGTCGAACGGCTCGAGCTCGATGGCGAGCGTCTGTGCCGCGACCCTTGGCCTGATGGCCGCGGGCGTGCCGATCTCGCACCCGGTCGCCGGCATCTCGGTCGGCCTCGTGAAGCAGAGCGAGCAGCACTGGGTGCTCCTCACCGACATCATCGGTGACGAAGACCACTACGGCGACATGGACTTCAAGATCGCCGGCTCCCAGAACGGCATCACCGGCATCCAGCTCGACCTCAAGATCAACGGCATCTCGCCGGCGATCATCGAGGCCACGCTGCGGCAGTCGCGGGAGGCCCGCCTCGAGATCCTGCGGACGATGCTCTCGGCGATCCGCCGGCCGCGTCCGGAGATCTCGCCGTGGGCGCCGCGTCTCCTGCGGACGCGGATCGATCCGCAGAAGATCGGCCTCCTGATCGGCCCGGGCGGTAAGACCATCCGCGGCATCCAGGAAGCCACTGGAGCGACTATCGAGGTGGATGACGACGGCACGGTCACCGTGGCCAGCCACGACGCCGAAGGGGCGATGGCGGCCATGGCTCAGGTCGAGGGCCTCACCGCCTCGATCCAGGTCGGCCGGATCTACGAAGGTCGCGTCACGAGCATCAAGGACTTCGGAGCCTTCGTCGAGTTGGTGCCCGGCAAGGACGGCCTCTGCCACGTGAGCGAGCTCTCCGACGATTTCGTGAAGAGCGTCGCCGATTTCTGTCGGATCGGCGACATCATGAAGGTGAAGGTGATCGCGGTCGACGACCAGGATCGCGTGAAGCTCAGCCGCAAGGCGGTGCTCCGCGAGCAGGCCGAAGCGGCCGGCAACCCGGCGGCGGAGTGACGGTCTTCCCAGGAGCCTCCTGAGAGCGGAGCCGGCCATGTCGTCCCCCGACGATCAGGACCGCTCACGGGCTGAAACGTATGCGGAGTTTGCGGCTCTCGTGGGCGGTCTTGCCCACGAGATCCGCAACCCGCTGTCGACCATCCGGCTCACCATGGAGCTCCTCGCCGAGGATTTCGAGAACACCGACCCCGATTCACCCACCAAGCAGCGGGATCGGCGGGCGAAGGCCAAGATCGATCTCGTGCGTCAGGAGTGCGACCGGCTCCAGAAACTACTCGGCGACTTCCTCGACTTCGCCCGTCAGGAGTCGCTCACGCTGGAGCCGGGGAGCCTCAACGCGGAGATCGAGCAACTGCTCGACTTCTTCTCGATCCGCGCCACGGAGGCCAGCGTCGAGATCGTTCGCTACCTCGACCCCGAGCTCCCGGCGGTTCGGCTCGACCGCGAGACCTTCCGCTCGGCGGTGCTCAACCTGCTGCTCAACGCCGTTCAGGCGATGGACGGGACGGGCGGCCAACTCGTCGTTCGCACGCGGCCGGCGGGGCTCGGCGTGATGCTCGAGCTGATCGACACCGGCCCCGGCATGGATGCCGAGACGCTCGGGAAGGTGTTTGGCGCCTTTTACACGACGAAGCAGGGAGGCTCGGGCCTTGGCCTGCCGACGGCCCGCAAGATCGTGGAGGCCCACGGCGGTACGATCGATGTCGAAAGCGCCCCCGGTCGGGGCACGAAGGTCACGATCTGGCTGCCCGCGCCACCCCGGCTGCCGAAAGGCGGCCGTCCTGCCGCCGGCACGCCATCCTGACCACACGCCGCAACTGGACGCCCGCCCCGCACGCTCCGTACCATCCCGTGTATGGCTTCGACACCACCACCTCCAGCACCCGAGAACGACCCGGCCGCCGAGACGGTCGCGGGCCCGTCGGCGATGCGGGTTTTGGTGGTCGACAACGACATCGTGCACGCCCGCACGATGGGCGAGGTGCTCGGCAGGTTGGGTCACACCGTGGCGGTCGTGGGCAGCGGCACCGACGGGAGCCGGCGGATCGAGGCTGAGCTGTTCGACATTGTGGTCACCGACCTGATGATGAACGACATCGGTGGCCTCGAGATCCTCGCCCGAGCCAAGAAGGCCTCGACCGAGACCGAGGTGATCGTCGTCACGGGTCATGGCACGATTCCATCGGCCGTTTCGGCGATGCAACAGGGTGCCTTCACCTACCTGCAGAAGCCCCTCGACATGGCCCACCTCCGGGCGGCGGTCGAGAAAGCCGCCGAAGGGGTTCGCCTGCGGCGGCAGAACATCGAACTCAATCGACGGCTCGACGAGAAGTTTGGCTTCGAGGGTGTGATCGGCTCGAGCCCACAGATGCTCTCGCTCATCGAACGGCTCAAGCGGATCGCCCCGACCGACGCCACCGTGCTCATCCAGGGCGAGACCGGCACCGGCAAGGAGCTCGTCGCCCAGGCCGTGCACCAGAACAGCCCGCGGAAGAGCAAGCCGTTCGTGGCGCTCAACTGCGCCGCGCTCAGCGAAAACATCCTCGAGAGCGAGCTCTTCGGCCACGTTCGCGGTGCCTTCACCGATGCCTCCAGCGACCGGATCGGGAAGTTCGAGTATGCCAACGGGGGCACGCTGTTCCTCGACGAGGTCGGCGACATGCCGATGGCGACGCAGATCAAGCTCCTGCGAGTGCTGGAGTCGGGGGAGATCACCCGCGTCGGCTCCAACACGCCGGTGCGGGTGAACGTCCGGATCCTCTCGGCCACCAACCGCAACCTGGAGGATGCAATCGCGTCGGGGGTCTTCCGCAGCGACCTCTACCACCGCCTCAAGGTGGTGACGATCGCGATCCCGCCCCTCCGCGACCGGGTAGGCGACATCCCGCTGCTGATCGAGCACTTCCTCAAGCAGTTCTCGAGGCGGCACAGCAAGACCATCAAGGGGCTGTCGCTCCCCGCTCGCGTGAAGCTCGGCTCCTATGCCTGGCCCGGCAATGTCCGCCAGCTCCGAAACGTGATCGAGAGCATGGTCGTGGTTGACTGCAACGAAATGCTCGATGTCGACGACCTGCCGATCGAGCTCGATCCGGACGCGCCGGTGGCTGCCGCCTCGACCGCGGCCGTCGACATGACCGCCGGGCTCTCCGCCCTCGTTGGCCGGCCGCTGGAGGAGATCGAGAAGGTGTTTATCGCCGAGACGCTCAAGCTCACCGGTGGCAACCGCGAACAGGCGGCTGACCTGCTCGGCATCGGCGAGCGGACCTTGTATCGCAAGATCAAGGAATACCAGCTCAGCTGAGCCATCGACCGCATGGGACGCATCCATCAACTCCCGATGTCGGTCGTCAACCGCATCGCCGCCGGCGAGGTGGTGGAGCGGCCGGCGAGCGTGGTCAAGGAGCTGCTCGAGAACGCCCTCGACGCCTCTCCGACGCGGATCGACGTCGCCCTCGACCAGGGCGGGATCGCGCTGGTCCGGGTGGTCGACGACGGCGGCGGCATCGAGGCGGATGATCTGCCGCTCGCGGTCACGGCCCACGCAACGAGCAAGCTCCGCGTCGCCGAAGATCTGGAGCGAATCGGCACGCTCGGATTTCGCGGCGAGGCGCTCGCGAGCATCGCCGAGGTCTCGCGGGTCGTGATCCGCTCGCGGACGCCGGACGGCACGGGGGCGACGATCACCGTGGATGGCGGCCGCGCCGACGAGGTGCGGCCCGACGGGTGCGCGGTGGGCACGACGGTCGAGGTGCATCAGCTCTTTGGCAACGTGCCGGCGAGGCGGTCGTTTCTCCGGGCGGCGCAGACCGAGTGGTCGCACGCCTCGGAGGCCTTCGTCCGCACTGCCCTGGCCCATCCGGCCGTGGCCTTCAGCCTCGTCCACAACGGCCGTCGGGTGCACGACCTGCCGGCGACGAAGTCCTGGCGCGACCGGATCGCCGGTCTGTTCGGTGCGGAGGTGGCCGGCAGGCTCATCGAGATCGAGGCCGACGACGGCGAGGTGTCGGTGCACGGGTTTGTAGGGCGTCCAGAGGACGACGTGGCCAGCGGCCGGCTGCAGCACCTGTTCGTCGGTGGCCGGCCGTTCCGCGACCGCTCGATCCTCCACGCGGTTCAGGAGGCCTACCGCGGCCTGCTGCTCTCGGGACGCCAGCCGATCGCCTTCCTCGCCTTCGACCTGCCTCCCGATGCCGTGGATGTGAACGTGCATCCCGCCAAGATGGAGGTGCGGTTTCGCGAACCGTCGCGGCTCTATCGCCTCGTGCTCTCGGCCCTCCGTACGAAGTTCCTGGCGGCGAACGTCACCACGCGGCTCGAGCCTCCCCGGCCGACCGCGGCGAGCGTGCCCGAGTTCGAGCCGTTTGCGCCGCCCGGCCACAGCGGTTTCGGCACCGGCCATAGCGGTTTCGGCACCGGCCATAGCGGTTTCGGCA